>DATDMT010000028.1:0-6437 GCA_036518635.1 Rhodocyclaceae bacterium
GTGCATCGGCTGCGGCTACTGCCTCTACGCCTGCCCCTTCGGCGCGCCGCAGTTCCCGCAGAGCGGCGCCTTCGGCATGCGCGGCAAGATGGACAAGTGCACCTTCTGCGCCGGCGGCCCGGAAAAGGACGGCAGCGAGGAAGAGTTCAAAAAGTACGGCCGCAACCGCCTGTCCGAGGGCAAGCTGCCGATGTGCGCCGAGATGTGCTCGACCAAGGCGCTGCTGGCCGGCGATGCCGACGTGATTTCCGACATCTTCCGCGAGCGCGCCCTGCATCGCGGCAAGGGCGGCGAGCTGTGGGGCTGGAAGCAGGCCTACGGCAAGGATGGCGCCCCGGCGCCGGCCTACAAGAAGGAGGAAAAGAAATGAAAACCTCGATCCTGATGCTGGCCACCCTCTGCTGTCTCGCCGCCTGTAGCGAGAAGCCGCAGACCATCGGCGACTACCGCGGCAAGAGCGACGCCAAGCCCTATGAGGCCAACTTCGGCGGCGACCAGGCGAAGTGGGAAGCCAGCTTGCGGGCTCGCAACCAGAGCCAGAACGAATACAAGCGCATGCCCTGAGGGAGCCGATCATGAAAACCATCGCCCTGTCGTTGTTCCTGTTGTTCGCCGCCACCGGCGTCGACGCCAAGTTGGCCGCGCCCTCGCCGGAAGCCAAGGCCAAGGCCGACCTGGCCAAGGCCGAGACCGCCTACAAGGACAAGCTCGCCAATTACCAGTTGTGCCAGTCGCAGAACGCCGCCGCCAAGCGCTACCTGGCCAGCGCCGCCGGCAAGGGCAAGAAGCCCTCCGCCACGCCGCCCTGCGAAGATCCGGGCAAATACGTGCCGCCGCCGGACCTGGTGGCCGCGCTGGCGGCGGCCACGGCCGCTGCTGCCGCACCGGCTGCGCCGGCCGCGACTGCTCCCCCCCCCGCCCCCGCCGCGAAGAAGTAGGCCCATCCGGCTGCCATGCGAACAATCATGATGGGGCTTGAATGGGCGCCCCCTCTCCCGCTGGCGGGAGAGGGTAGGGGTGAGGGTGGTTTGGCCGAGTCACTCCCCTCACCCTGCCCCTCTCCCCCTGGGGGCGAGGGAACCTACTGCCCGCACCTTGCCCAAACAAGCCACCGCACTCCGCACCTAAGCAAAGGAGCACCGCCATGCTGATGGAACGCCGCCCCCTGCTCTCCGAAGCCCGCTGCGAACCGGTGATCCGCGACACGGTGATCGACCAGGACGGCAACGTCATCGAAGCCCACATGCCGGGGGAGCGGCCGCTGACCCTGTATCTGGACAAGCGCGAGATCGTCACCCTGATGACCCTCGGCCAGAATCCGGAAGCCCTGGTGCTGGGCTATCTGCGCAACCAACGGCTGGTGGAAAACCTGCGCGACGTCGCCACCCTGCAAGTCGATTGGGAAGTGGACGCCGCCGCCATCACCACCTGGGGCGGCGACGCCGGTGAGCGTTGCGAGGAACTGCTGAAGCGCCGTACGGTGACCTCAGGCTGCGGCCAGGGCACCCAGTTCGGCGACCACCTCGAACGCCTCGAAGCCCTGCCCCCGCACCAGGGTCCGGCCATCCCGCGTTCGACGCTCTACGCCCTGGTGAACGAAGTGCGCCAGCTCGACACCATCTACAAAAAATCCGGTGCCGTGCACGGCTGCGTCCTCGCCGACGGCAGCCGCGTGCTGCACCACATCGAAGACATCGGCCGCCACAACGCCGTGGATTCCATCTCCGGCCTGATGTGGCAGGAGGGCGCCAGCGGCCACGACAAGCTGTTCTACACGACGGGCCGGCTGACTTCGGAAATGGTGATCAAGGTGGTGGAGATGGGCGTGCCGGTTTTGATCTCCCGCTCCGGCACCACCGAGATGGGCTTGGCCGTAGCGCGCCGTTGCGGCGTGACCCTGATCGGCCGGGCAAGGAACGAACGCTTCCTGGTGTTCAACGGGGCGGAGCGGATCGATTTCGGCGCGTGAGAGGTAAGGAGTCACCGAGACCGCAGGACTCACAACCACCAACTCAACTCCGCTTGCCCTGAACCGGTCACTACCCCCACCACCCCTCCGTTCGCCCTGAGCTTGTCGAAGGGCGTGCAACAAGTGGCACGGATTCAAGATGAGATTGTCTTTCCCACGCAAGCGGGAATCCATCTGAGTTGAGTGAAGTCACAGTCGGGAATTCGTCCCGGCGGCCGACCTACTTTCCTATTACGCGATAGGAAAGTAGGCAAAGGAGCGCGCCCCGCCGCCCCGGCCCTACGGGCTTCCCTCGCTCCAGAAGCTTCGCCGGGCCGGTGGCGAAACTCGCGGCGCTCGGACAACGCCACCGGACTTCCCCCGTCGAAGCTTCCTCCACTCGGCGGGACAGAGGGGAAGCTGAACACCATCCGTATAGCTACGGACATGCCATGTAGGTCTGCGCGGGAAAAGCAAAACACTCTGACTCTTTAGGTTTTCCGCTGGCGCGGAACTCGTGTGAACCGAGGAGCTAGGTATGTTTAATGGTAACAATTACAAGAAAAATGCTGAAAACGGCAAGTAGCATCAATATGACTCGAATTGCGCTTTTCCCAATTCGCCTATTGATCGGTAACTCCTGTGGCCGAGAGCGAAGTCGGTGCAGCAGCGTCCTGGCAGTTTCT
This sequence comes from Rhodocyclaceae bacterium, assembly GCA_036518635.1. Classification (GTDB taxonomy): domain Bacteria; phylum Pseudomonadota; class Gammaproteobacteria; order Burkholderiales; family Rhodocyclaceae; genus AWTP1-18. The sequence continues at coordinate 2,635 of DATDMT010000028.1, forward strand.
GTTTCTGCCAGGAATGCTCTACAGCTTGCCCCATCGACTACCGTTTCTTTGGCTCTTTTTTCTAGAAGAGAATTTTCCGCCGCGATGATTTGCTCTTCATCGCTTAAATAATCAGCAACAAACTCAACCCAAAATGAAGTCTTTGCATATTCGATTATGTTGGCTTTGATTCTTTCTCGTTGCCCTTGAAAGGAAGGAAAGTGTTCATCCCATTTATTAGTAGATGGAAAGTAAAGCAGCCCTTTCGAATCGCCGCTTTTCAGCACCCCATTCAATAACAAGCGCAAACCATCCTCTTCATATTCAAGGCAGAAATCGTACTCCCCAGCTCGCACTATGCCAGGTGGGATGTAACGAATCTTGAATGGGGATTCCTGTTTCATGCCTAATGTTAAGTGCTTTTGGTGTCGGGTTGATTTGGCCTTTCTCAGCATACCTACAAGGCATGTCAGCGTCTATGCGAATGGTGTTCAGCTTCCCCTCTGCCACGCCGAGCGGAGGAAGTGTCGACGGGGGAAGTCCGGTGGCGTTGTCCGAGCGCAGCGAGTTTAGCCACCGGCCCGGCGAAGCTTCTGGAGCGAGGGAAGCCCGCAGGGCCGGGGCGGCGTGGCGCGCTCCTTTGCCTACTTTCCTATCGCGTAATAGGAAAGTAGGTCGGCTGCCGGGACGAACTCCCGGCTGTGACTTCGATCAACTCAGTTGGATTCTCGCTTGCGCGGAAACACCATCACATCTTGAGCGGTGGTCTCTGCTTGCACGCCCTTCGACAAGCTCAGGGCGAACGGAGGGGTAGTGAGGACAGCACCACACCAAGGAAAAACGGCGGCATGATGTGACTAAGCCCTGCGCATACCGGGTTCGCAGAATCGACAACCTCCCCAAAGGAGCCCCTCATGACCGCCTTCACCACCACCCGCCAACTTACCGCCCCGCCCGCCGCCGTCTTCGCCGCCATTCGCGACGGGGAGCGCCTCGCCCGATGGTGGGGGCCGGCGGGTTTTTCTAATCGCTTCGAGGTGTTTGAGTTTCGCCCGGGCGGGAAGTGGGTGTTCGCCATGATCGGCCCGGATGGCAAGACTTATCCCAACGAGTCGGTGTTCGCGGAGATCGAGGCGGATCGCCGGGTGGTGATCGAGCATGTCTGCCCGCCGCACTTCCAGCTTGCCATCACGCTGGAGCCGGCTGCCGGCGGGACGCTGTTGCACTGGGTGCAGACCTTTGCTGACGCCGCAGTGGCTGAGTCCATTCGCCATATCGTCGAGCCGGCGAACGAGCAGAACCTGGATCGCTTGAGTGTCGAACTGGGGTTGCCCGGCATTAGCGGCTAGGCGGAAAGCCGCATTGGCGGCATGATGCGGCTGAGCCCGGTACCCCTTTGCATGCGGACCTTCTTCCGATTCCTGCTGAACACCTTTGGCGCGATCGCGATCCTGATCGGGCTCGTGGCGTCGCTGGTCATGATGTTCAATCCCCTCACCGAATCCGACGGCAGCCCGATGGGCTTCGGCTTCACCCTGTTCGCCTTTCTCTGCGGCATCTTCCTGCCCTTCGGCGGCGGCTACCTGCTGATCGGCAATGCCGAGCGCCTGCAGACCCCCGCAGGCGATCCGGATTCCCCCGGCTCGCGGACCTACAAGCTGGGTCTGGCGATGATGTTCTACTTCATCTTTGCGCTGACGGTCTGCCTCTCGATCACCGGCCGCCTGGTGGTTGCGGCGCTGTTGTTGCTGGTATTCACGCGAATACACCGGCCCTGGTCGGCGCGGAAATTCCAAACGCCCGTGGGGCGGATTTCCTGGGGCGACGTTTTCGATTTCGGCCTGGGCGCGATGTTCTGGCTGTTGCTGAACCTGGTGGTGGCGCTCCTCACCGGGGGCCGCGGGCCGACCTTCGGTGGCGGTGGCGGATCGTTTGGCGGGGGGGGTTCAAGTGGACGCTGGTAAGCAAAATCGGGCGATGGCCTGGCCGCGCTTTTTGCGCCGGCTGTGGCGGCCCTTCCTGAACAAAGCGGAGAAGGCGCACATCGTCGCCGCGATTGCCGAGCAGGAGCGGCACACCACGGGCGAGATTCATGTGCACGTGGTGGCCTGGGCCGGCCGCGGCGACATCCTCGCCCTGGCGCAGCGCAAGTTCGCCGCCCTCGGCCTGCAGCAGTGCGCCGAGCGCAACGGCGTGCTGATCCTGGTGTCGCACATGGACCACCGCTTTGCGATCTGGGGCGACGAGGGCGTGCACGCCAAGGCCGGGCAGACGCTGTGGGCTCAGGCGGAGAAAGTCTTGCTGGCGGAGTTTGCCCAGCGCCGCTACGCGGCGGGGATTGAATCGGCGGTGCGTGAAATCGGCGGGGCGCTTGCCCGCCTTTTTCCCAAGGCCAGCGGCCCCGGCGCGAACCGCTTATCCAATGAGATCAGCGGTGATTTGACTTAGAGGTTTCCTCGGCTATTCCACGCCGAGGGGCAGAGGCGCGGCCGCACCGCGCCGCGCATTCCACAGCGCCACCCCCTCCTGCTGGCCGCGCCCCACCGGGCCGATGGCACCGCAGCGGATGCAGACCATGGCCCAACTGTTGCGGTCCACTTCCATCGGGTCCGGATCGCCGGCGCCGCAGAAGGGGCAGGGGGAGATGTCGCTGGCGGGGTCCATCACACGTCGCTGCGCAGTTCCCGATTCATCGCGTCGCGGTCGAGTTCCTTTTCCCAGGCGGAGACCACCACGGTGGCGACGCCGTTGCCGACGAAGTTGGTCAGGGCGCGGGCTTCGGACATGAAGCGGTCGATGCCGAGGATCAGCGCCAGGCCGGCCACCGGGATCGAGGGCACCACGGCCAGGGTTGCGGCGAGAGTGATGAAACCGGCGCCGGTGACGCCGGAGGCGCCTTTTGAGGTCAGCATCGCGACACCCAGCATGGTCAGTTGCTGGCCCAGGGTGAGGTCGATGTTCAGCGCCTGGGCGACGAACAGGGCGGCCATGGTCAGGTAGATGTTGGTGCCGTCGAGGTTGAAGGAGTAGCCCGAGGGAATCACCAGGCCGACCACCGACTTGGAGCAGCCGAGGCGTTCCAGCTTGGCCATCAGCGGCACCAGGGCGGACTCGGAGGAGGAGGTGCCGAGCACGGTGAGCAGCTCGTCCTTGATGTAGTAGACGAAGCGGAAGATGTTGAAGCCGATGAACTTGGCGATCAGGCCGAGGACGATGATGACGAACAGCAGGCAGGTCAGGTAGAAGCTGCCCATCAACGCGGCCAGCGGCTTCAGCGCGCCGACGCCGTACTTGCCGATGGTGAAGGCCATGGCGCCGCCGGCACCGAGGGGGGCCAGCTTCATGATGGTGTTCATCATGGCGAAGAAGATGTGCGAAGCGTCGTCGATGAACAGGTGCACCGCCTTGCCAGCCTTGCCCATGTGCATCATCGCGTAGCCGAACAGCACGGCCAGCAGCAGCACCTGCAGCAGGTCGCCGCCGCCGGTGAAGGCGTCGGTGAAGGTCTTGGGAATGATGTGCAGGATGAAGTCCACCGTGCTCTGCTCGCCGGCGGCCTTGGCGTAGTTGGCCACGGCCTTGGCGTCGAGGGTCGCCGGATCGACGTTGAAGCCGTCGCCGGGGCGCAGGAAGTTCATCACCACCAGGCCGATGGCGAGAGCGAAGGTGGAGACCACTTCGAAGTAGATCAGCGCCTTGCCGCCGACCCGGCCGACCTTTTTCATGTCGCCGGCGCCGGCAATGCCGAGCACCACGGTGCAGAAGATGATCGGGCTGATCAGCATCTTGACCAGGGAGATGAAGCCGTCGCCGAGGGGCTTGAG
>DATDMT010000029.1:0-8980 GCA_036518635.1 Rhodocyclaceae bacterium
TGCACAAATAAAAAACCGCGCCCGGATCGTCAATCCGCGGCGCGGCGCTTCGTCTTGTCGGGTCTTCGAATCGGCAGTGCTAGTGCGGTCGCGCTCGGCTGCCGTGCAGGGGCTCGACAAACGGGTCGCTGCCCTTGAGCATGGTTGCCACCTTTTCCAGCGGCACTTCCCGTGCGGCTTCGGTGACGGCCCTTACCCAGACGCCGGCGACACCCTTGTAACTGCCCACCAGTTGCCATCCTTTTTCGACGGCCAGCACCGTGTTGGTAACGATTTCACCCACCCGCGCGCCCATGGTTTGCAAAGCGACTTCGAAGCCATACTCCCCGGCACAGTCTTGCAGATCGCTCCAACTCATGTTGCCTCCTTGTCTCTGCTGATGATGCTTATATTTTTTTCCATTGTTGGGCGGGATCGGGCGGCTGTCACGTGGCGGCGCGGTAGCTGCAGTGCGGCATTCGATGGCCGGGTACACTGATTCCATGCGATGCGTGATCGACTTTCCCGACGGCCCGGGCCGCCTGCGCCGGGCTCTTTTACGGCCCGAACAATGCTGGCAGGCGTGGCAGCCCGACGACGTGGCGGGGGTCATTGCCGCAGCGGAGGCAGCGGCGCGGGACGGCCGCTGGGTGGTCGGCTTTGTCGCCTACGAGGCGGCCGCGGCCTTCGATGCCGCATTGCAAACCCATGCTCCGCATCCCGCATTGCCGCTGGCCGCCTTTGCCGCTTACGGCCCTGCTGCGGAGGGCCCGCCGCCGCCCGGCGAGTTCCACTGCAGCCCCTGGCGGCCGGAAATCGATGAGGCCCGCTTTGCCGCCGACGTGGCGGCGATCCGGGAGGCGATCAGCGATGGCGCCTATTACCAGAGCAACCACACCACCCGTTTGCGCAGCGCCTTCGCGGGCGACGGCGGCGCCCTGTTCGCCGCCCTGCAGGCGGCCCAGCCCGGCGGCTATGGCATCCACCTCGACGGCGGCGAGTGGCAAATCCTCTCGGTGTCGCCGGAGCTGTTTTTCGACTGGACGGCGGCGGGCACTTTGATGACGCGGCCGATGAAGGGCACCGCCGCCCGCGGTGGCGACCCGACCGGCGACGCTGCCGCCCGCGAGCAGCTCGCCGCCTCGGCCAAGGACCGGGCGGAGAACCTGATGATCGTGGACCTGCTGCGCAACGACCTGTCGCGCCTGGCGGTCACCGGCAGCGTGCGGGTGCCGGCCCTGTTCGAGCTGGAGGCCCTGCCCACTGCCTGGCAGATGACCTCCACCGTGAGCTGCCAGACGCGGCCGGGGACGACCCTGGTGGATGTGTTTCGCGCCCTGTTCCCCTGCGGCTCAATCACCGGTGCGCCCAAGGTGGCGGCGATGCGGGCCATCGCCGCGCGTGAAGTGTCGCCGCGCGGCGCCTATTGCGGCGCCATTGGTGTGATCCGCCCCGGCGGCCATGCCAGCTTCAACGTCGGCATCCGCACCGTCACCCTGTTCCCTACCGTGGGCCGCGCCGAATGCGGTATCGGCAGCGGCATCACGCTGGATTCAGAGACTGCGGCGGAGTTGGCCGAGTGGGGCGTCAAGACCCGCTTCCTGCATCGCGCCAGCGCCGGCTTCCAGTTGCTGGAGACGCTGCGCCTGGAAGATGGGGTCTATCCGCGCGGCGATGCCCATCTGCGGCGGATGCGCGCCGGCGCCGAATACTTCGGCTTCCCCTGGGACGATGCGCGTGCCGCGGCGGCCCTGGCGGCGCTGGCCGAACAACATGGGCACGGCGCTTGGCGGGTGCGCCTGCTGCTCGACCGCCGCGGGGATGCGACCGCCGCGGCCTATCCGCTCGAAGCCACTTCCGCCGAGGCGAGGGTGGCCCTGGCGACGCAGCCCATCGCCGGCGATCCGGCCTTCCTTCGCCACAAGACCACTGAGCGCAGCGCCTATGACGCCTTCGCTTCGCCCGCCGGCGTTTTCGACACCCTGCTGTGGAATGGCCGCGGCGAGATCACCGAATTCACCCGCGGCAATGTGGTGCTGGAACTTGATGGCCGCCGCGTCACCCCGCCGCTGGCCTGCGGCCTGCTGCCCGGGGTGCTGCGGGCGGAACTGCTGGCCCGGGGCGATGTGGTGGAGGCGGTAGTGCGCCGAGAAGACTTGGCCCGCGCTACCGGGTTGTGGTTCGTGAACAGCCTGCGCGGCCAGATTCCAGCGCGGCTGCTCTGATCAGACCAGGCCCAGCGCCCCCATCAGGGCGCCGAGGGCCAGCATCCACAGCGGATTGATCCTGTAGCGCCAGACCACCAGCCCGCTCACCGCGGTAATCAGCCAGCCGGCCAGGTTGTGGTCGGCCAGGTCCGCCAGCAGCCAGGCGGTGGTCGCCACCAGGCCGACGGTGATCGGCGCGATGCCGCGCTGAATGCGCGCCCGCCAGGGGTTGTCGCGGAAGCGGTCCCACAGTTGCAGCACCGCCAGGGTGAGCAGGGCGCCCGGGGTGCACATCGCCAGGGTGGCGACGATGGCCCCGGCGATGCCCGCCGCTTTCCAACCGATCAGGGTGATCACCAGGATGTTGGGCCCCGGCGCCGCCTGGCCGATGGCGTAGAGGTCGGTGAATTCCTTGCTCGTCAGCCAGTGCTGCTGCTCGACCACGACCCGGTGGATTTCCGGGGTGATCGCGCCGACGCCGCCGAAGGCCAGCAGCGAGAGGCTGAGAAAGTGGCTGGCGAGGGCTAGCAGTACGGCCGTTTGTCCCATCTCACTCCCCCTTCTTCAGCAGTAGGATGCTGAGCGACGCCAGCACCGGGATGGTCCACAGCAGGGACAGATGCAGCCCCACCTGGGCGGCGAAGGTCAGGGCGATGAAGGCCAGCGGCAGCCAGGGCCGGCCCTTCAGCAGGGGCTGGGCCATTTTCAGGGCCATCGCCGCGATCAGGCCGGCGGCGGCGGCGGCCACGCCGTTCAGCGCGCCGGAGATGGCCGGCACGCTGCCGTAGCGGGCATAACCCTGGGCCAGTACCAGCACGATCACCATCGGCAGGGTGTACAGGCCGAAAAAGGCGGCCAGGGCTCCCGCCGGGCCATGGAACCGTGTGCCGATGGCTACCGACAGATTGCTGATGTTGGGCCCCGGCAGGAACTGGCAGACCCCCAAAAGGGCGGTGAATTCCTCCTCCGCCAGCCAGCGCCGCCGCTCCACCAGCTCGTAGCGGGTCCAGGGCAGGACGCCGCCGAAGGCCCGCAGCGAGATGGCCTGGAAGGCCAGGTAGAGCTGGATCAGGGAGGGGGCGGGGGCTGCTGTGGCGGGGGGCATTCCAGCTATTCCTTTGGTAGAAAGGGAATTATCCCAGCTTGGGACGGGTCAGACTGGTAGACTCCCATCCTTAACTACCTCCGCCGCGTTCTGCGGCCCGCGCCATGTCCTCCCCGATAGAAACCTTCGAGCAGCTCGGTCTGCCCGCCTTCCTCCTATCCGCCTTGCAGGCGGTGGGTTACGAAACCCCGTCGCCGATCCAGGCTGCGTGCATCCCGCCGCTGCTGGATGGGAACGACCTGCTGGGCGAGGCCCAGACCGGCACCGGCAAGACCGCGGCCTTTGCGCTGCCGCTGCTGGCGGGTATCGACCTGGCCGAGAAACGGCCCCAGGCCCTGGTGCTGGCGCCGACGCGGGAACTGGCGATCCAGGTCGCCGAAGCGCTGCAGAAGTACGCCAGCCAGATGCCCGGCTTCCACGTGCTGCCGCTCTACGGCGGCCAAAGCATGGTGATCCAGTTGCGCGCCTTGTCGCGCGGCGCCCATGTCATCGTCGGCACCCCGGGGCGGATCATGGACCACCTGGAGCGCAAGAGCCTGTCCCTGGACAAGCTGAAAATGCTGGTGCTCGACGAGGCCGATGAAATGCTGCGCATGGGCTTCATCGACGACGTCGAATGGATTCTCGAACACACCCCGGCCGAGCGCCAGACCGCGCTGTTCTCGGCCACCATGCCGGAGCCGATCCGCCGCGTCGCGCGTCATCACCTGCGCGAACCGCGGGAAGTGAAGATCAAGGCGGCCACCACCACCAATGTGGCTGTGCGCCAGCGTTACTGGCAGGTCAGCGGCCTGGCCAAGATGGACGCCCTGACGCGGATTCTCGAGACTGAAGAGGATTTCGATGCCGGCATCGTCTTCGTCCGCACCAAGACTGCCACCGTGGAACTGGTGGAAAAGCTCGAAGCCCGCGGCCACGCCGCCGCCGCGTTGAACGGCGACATGCCGCAGGCGCTGCGCGAGCGCGTCATCGAACAGTTGAAGAGCGGCCGCCTCGACCTGGTGGTGGCCACCGACGTCGCCGCCCGCGGTATCGACGTGCCGCGCGTCAGCCACGTCATCAACTACGACATTCCCTACGACACCGAAGCCTACGTGCACCGCATCGGCCGCACTGGCCGCGCCGGCCGCACCGGCACCGCGATCCTGTTCGTCGCCCCGCGGGAGAAGCGCATGCTGCGCGACATCGAGCGCGCCACCCGCCAGCCCATCGAGCCGATGGCTCTGCCGACCCTGGATGCCGTGGCCCAGCGCCGCGTCGCCCAGTTCAAGCAGCAGGTGATGACCGTGATGGAAGGCGAGGACCTGGAGTTCTTCGAGAACATGGTCGGCCAACTGGCCCGCGAGAAGAACGTCGAGCCGGTGGAAATCGCCGCGGCCTTGGCCTGGATCGCCCAGGGCGAACGCCCCCTGCTGCCGGAAGGCTGGAAGCCGGGCATGGAAAGCGAGCCGGCCTCTGTCGAATTCGACGATGCGCCGCCGCGCCGTGAGCGCGAATACGAGCGCCCCTTCGAACGGGAAAGCGGCCGTGAGCGTGAGCGCGAGCAGCGTCCGGCCAAGTGGATCGCGCCGAAGCGCTTCAGCTTCATTCGCTATCGCATCAACGTCGGCCGCGACGTCGGCGTGATGCCCAAGGACATCGTCGGCGCCATCGCCAACGAGGCCGGCATCGAAAGCCGCTGCATCGGCCAGATCAACCTGTTCGACGACTTCAGCACCGTCGAGCTGCCGGATTCCCTGCCCGAAGGCTTCATTCGCCTGCTGGCCAAGGTGCGGGTCAAGGGCAAGCCCCTGGATATCGCCGTGGATGACGGCACTGGCGACACCGGCGGCCGTCCCGAGCGCAAGCCCCGCGAGTTCAACCGCGACGAGCGCCCGGCGCGGGAAGAGCGGCCCTTCCGTAAGGATGGCCCGCCCTCCTTCAACGAAGGCGCGAAAAAGCCCTACGGCGAAAAGTCCTACGGTGACAAGCCGCCCTTCAAGGACAAGCCCTACAAGAGCAGCGCGCCGCGCAGCTTCGAGGACTCGCCCCGTCCCGCCCGCCCCAAGTGGGAAGGCGGCAAGAGCGAAGGCCCCAAGCCCGAGGGCAGCCGTCCCTTCAGCGGCGAGCGTCCGGCCCGTAGCGGCAAGCCGCCCTTCCCGGGCAGCAAGGCGCCGTCCTTTGGTGGCAGCAAGCCGCCGCGCAAGCCGAAGCGGGGGTAAGCGTCCCAGCGGGAGGGTGGAAAAATTTGATCGGGATCAATTCTTGACGCGGCGGGTAGCTTATAATTCATTGAAATTAAAGATGAATTAAGCATAATAAGACCAAATAACTGCCCCCGCAGAGGCTGAATGGAAGGCAAGTCAGCCGTGAAACAGAATCTCCCGATCACCCAGATTGAACGCCCCTTCCCGAAGGGGCGTTATCTTGTCTCCCGTACCGATCTCAAGGGCATCATCACCGTCGCCAACGACACCTTCGTCGAGTTGAGCGGCTTTAGCCATGAAGAGCTGATCGGCAAGAACCACAACCTGGTGCGCCATCCCGAAATGCCGCCGGCGGCTTTCGCCGACCTGTGGACCACCATGAAGGCCGGCCGCCCCTGGCGCGGCATCGTCAAGAACCGCTGCAAGAACGGCGATTTCTACTGGGTCAGCGCCCTGGTGGTGCCGGTCAAGAAGAACGGCGAAACCACCGGCTACATGTCGGTGCGCACCGAACCGAGCCGCGGCGAGATCACCCAGGCCGAGGCCCTGTATCGTCAGTTGAACGCCTCCGGCGCCGCGATCAAGCATCCCTGGGCCTGGCATCACATTTCCCTGCGCAGCCGCCTCTTGGGCCTGTCCAGTTTTCTGGTGCTGGCGCAATTGGCCGCACTGATGGTGCACAACTATGGCGCCGGCATAGGTCTGTCGCCGGGCGCCATCGACGGCACCATCGCCGGGCTGGGCGTGGCCGGGGTCGGCGCCGGCGTGGTCGCCATGGCACTGCAGTCGAAGCTGCTGACCGTCATGAGCAACATCATCAAGCGCCTCGACCATATCGCCTCCGGCGAACTGGCTGACGATATCCCGCTGCATCGGCGCGACGAACTGGGGCACATCAACGATGCCTTGGTGACCATGCAGACCCACCTCAAGACCATGATGGCGGAGATTGCCGAATCCGCCGCCGAGGTGATGAGCACTGCCGAACATCTCGGCCGGGGCATGGATACCGCCCATCGCGAGGCAGAACAGCAATCCGATTCGGTGTCGCGCATCGCCTCGGTGATGGAGGAGATGACCGTCTCCATCCAGCAGGTGGCCGATGGCGCCGAGCAGGCCGCCGAGGCGGTGGAGGTGTCCCATTCCCTGTTGCAGGTGGCATCCACGCGCATGAGCGATAGCCGTGAGGCTTCGCGCGGCGTGGTGGCCAGCGTGGCCGAGGCCAGCAACACCATGACCGAACTGTTCAAGTCGATCTATGCCATCGGCGTGGTGACGCGGACGATCCAGGAAGTCGCCGAGCAGACCAATCTGCTGGCGCTGAATGCCGCCATCGAGGCGGCCCGCGCCGGCGAGGCTGGGCGCGGTTTTGCCGTGGTGGCCGACGAGGTGCGCAAGCTGGCGGAACGGGCCAGCAACCAGACCGAGGAAATCACCCGTACCGTCAACGAGATTCAGCGCGTCACCCAATTGGCGGTGAGCGGCATGGAGTCGGCCGGCGACTTCGTCGCCAAGACCGATCAGACCATGGAGTTGGCCCAGACCAGCCTGGGCGAGGTGGGCGAGCATGGCTCCGGCGTCGGCCGCATGTCCGGTGACATCGTCACCGCCACCCGCGAGCAGGCCAAGGCCGGCGAGGATGTGGCGCGCCAGGTGGAGACCATCGCCTCCGGCGTCGAGCACACGGTGCTGCAGATCGCCGCGGCCCGCGCCCAGGCCGACGACATGCGCGGCGTCGCCCGTCGCCTGCGGGAACTGGTAGGCTATTTCCGCTTCATTCGCTGAGGAATTTCCCTCGGCGCGAGCCGGGGGAGTTGTTCATGCGCGTCGGTGTACCCAAGGAAATCAAGACCCACGAATATCGCGTCGGCCTGGTGCCGGCCTCGGTGCGCGAACTCACGGCGCGCGGCCATGAGGTGCTGGTGGAGCAGGGTGCCGGTGCCACCATCGGTTTCGACGACGCGTACTACCGGGCGGCCGGCGCCACCATCGCGGCCAGCGCCACCGAGGTCTGGGCCGGCGCCGAACTGATCGTCAAGGTCAAGGAGCCGCAGCCCGGCGAGTGGGTGCAACTGCGCCCGCAGCAGATGCTATTCACCTATCTCCACCTGGCGCCGGACCTGAATCAGGCCGAGGGCCTGCTGGCCAGCGGCGCCGTCGCCATCGCCTATGAAACCGTCAGCGACGACCACGGCGGCCTGCCGCTCTTGGCCCCGATGTCCGCGGTGGCCGGGCGCATGGCGCCCCAGGTCGGCGCCTTTCACCTGATGGCACCCCAGGGTGGCCGCGGCGTGCTGCTGCCGGGGGTGCCCGGCGTGGCACCGGGGCGGGTGCTGGTGCTTGGCGCCGGCGTCGTTGGCAGCAATGCGGCGCGCATCGCCGTCGGCCTCGGCGCCGAAGTCACTGTGTTGAACAAGAGCGTCGATCGCCTCGATCAATTGGATCGGGAGTTCGCCGGCCGGCTGCGCACCGGCCTGGCCTCGATGGAAAACCTGGAAACGGAACTGGCGGCGGCCGACCTGGTGGTCGGCGCGGTGCTGGTCCCCGGCGCCGCTGCGCCGCGCCTGATCAGCCGCGAGATGCTGGGACGGATGAGGCGCGGTGCGGTGATCGTGGACGTCGCCATCGACCAGGGCGGTTGCTGCGAGACCTCGCGGCCGACCACCCACGCCGATCCTACTTACCTGGTCGATGGCGTGATCCACTACTGCGTCGCCAACATGCCCGGCGCCGTGCCGCGCACCTCCGCCTTGGCGCTGAACAACGCCACCTTGCCCTTCGTCCTGGCCCTCGCCGACAAGGGCTGGCGCCGCGCCCTGGCCGACGACCGGCATCTGCGCGACGGCCTCAACATCTGCGCCGGCGAGGTGACTCATGCGGCCGTTGCCTCGGCCCTCGGCCGCACCTGGGTCAGCCCCGAGTCCCTGGTGTGAGTTTTCCCGCGCCTGCCGCGACACCGGCGCTGCGTCAGCGCATCGGCTGGCTGCTCGATAGCTACCAGCGCCTGCTCGGCCAGCCGCTGGTGACGGGCGGCGATCCGTGGATCGCCCTGTGGAACGCGCCCCGCGTCGTGGTGGCCCACGGTACCGAAGTCGATCCCGTGTTCTTCTACGGCAACCGCCTGGCGCTGCAGGCCTTCGAGCTGGATTTCGAAGCCTTCACCCATTTGCCGTCGCGCTATTCCGCCGAGCCCCTGCTACGCGAGGAGCGCGCCGCCCTGTTGGCCCGGGTCAGCCGCGACGGTTACATCGACGACTACGCCGGGGTGCGCATTTCCGCCAGCGGCAAGCGCTTCCGCATCGAGCAGGCGACGGTGTGGAATCTGACCGACGAGCAAGGCCGGCCCGCCGGCCAGGCGGCGACCTTCGAGGGCTGGAACCCGCTCTGAGGCGGCGCTTCAGCGCCAGCGGTTGATCGCGTCCCGGGTTTCCAGCGCCACTTGGCGCGCCGCGGCGGCGTAGTCCTCGCCCTTGCCAGCGTAGAGGATGGCGCGGGAGGAGTTG
>DATDMT010000030.1:0-6282 GCA_036518635.1 Rhodocyclaceae bacterium
GGCCACGAGGGTCCCTTCGATACCCCGGTCTGGAGCCGTGCGTCGATCGAGCCCGGGGTGCAGATTCCCGGCCCGGCCATCATCGCCTCCGACGTCACGACCTTCCTGGTGGATCCGGGCTGGAACTTCGTCGCCGCACGACAGGGTGCCTCCTGGTTCCTGCGCGCCTGAGTTCAGGCGGACCACCGAATCAACACATAGACAGGATTGAACATGAGCGAAATCAAAACGCCGACCAAGGCAAAGATGCCAAGCCCTACGGAAATGGAGCTGGTCAAGAAGTTCCTTAACGACACCACCCTGTTCCTCGGGCCCGATCCCGAGATCATGCAGAACCACGACCTGATGCCGCGCACCGAAGCCGAGGACGAGTGCATCAAGCAGATCAGCGATGCCCACACCATCGCCAAGATTCGCGACCGCATCCAGGCGGGCTGCGACGAAGGCTACGAGATGGTGGAACAGATGGGTGCCGCACCGGGCGCCAAGTGGGGCGACGTGATCACCGGGGTGTATTCCGCGTCGGGCGACCTGGCCATCGCCAGCGCCGGCGGGGTGCTGATCTTCTCCGCCCTGGTGCACCACCCGATCAAGTTCATCATCAAGAACTGGATGAACGACCCCACCGTGGGCGTCCGCGAGGGCGACGGCTTCATCCACAACGACTCGCGCTACGGCAACGTGCACAACACCGACCAGTCGATGATCCTGCCCATCTTCCACGAGGGCAAGCTGGTGTGCTGGGTGGCTTCCACCGTGCATGAAGGCGAAAACGGCGCCATCGAACCGGGCGGCATGCCTTCCATGGCGGAAAGCCCCTGCGACGAAGGCCTCAAAATGTCGCCCTTCAAGGTGGTGGAGAACTACCAGATCAAGCGCGACATCCTGACCTTCCTGCAGAACTCGGTGCGCGAGCCCAAGCTGCAGTACGAAGACATGAAGGTCAAGCTGTTCGCCTGCCTGCGGATCAAGCAGCGGATCGAGGAGACCCTGAAGACCGACGGCCCCGCCGCCCTGGTGTCGACCCTGCGGCTGACCATGGAGCACGTCAAGGAGGAAGTGCGTCGCCGTATCTCCGAATGGCCCGACATGACGGTGCGCACTTACATCATCCAGGACTCGACCCTGCGCGAGAATTGCGTGGTGAAGATCAACTGCAAGCTGACCAAAACCGGCAATCGGCTGATTTTCGACTTCCGCGGCTCCAGCCCGGAATTCACCAACCGGGCGACCAACACCATCGTCGCCGGCCTGAAGGGCATGCTGGCCCAGGTCTTCCTCTGCTACGTGTGGCCCGACCTGCCGCGGGGCCAGGCAGCCTTTGCCCCGATCGAGGTGATCACCGATCCGCACTCCATCGTCAATTGCTCCTACGACGCGCCCAACTCGCAGTCCCTGATGTCCATCTTCACCGGCTTCACCGCCGGCCAACACGCGGTCGCCAAGTTCCTCTATAGCTGCCCGGAGAAGTACACCAAGGTGCATGCGCCCACCTTCAACATGATCAACACCTTCATCTGGGGCGGCGTCAGCCAGCACGGTGAAACCCTGGGCAACCTCTGCGCCGACTTGAACGGCATGGGCGCCGGCGCCCGCTCCGACATGGACGGCGAGCATGCCCTGGCACCGATCTTCGCCACCATGGCGGACATCGGCGAACAGGAGCTGAACGAGGAAGACGTGCCCTTCCTGCAACTGGTGTCGAAGAAGATGACCCGCGATGCCATCGCCCCCGGCAAGTATCGAGGCGGCCAGGGCTACACCATGATCGTGTCCACCAAGGACAGCGAGCAGTGGGGTTTCATGACCGTCTGTCAGGGCGCCAAGATTCCGCCCATCCAGGGCCTCTTCGGCGGCTATGCCTGCGGCGCCTATCCTCTGTGCAAGGTGCAGGGCGTCGATGTCTACGACCTGCTGCTGAACGAGCCGGAAAAGTTCAAGCACTCCATCGAGGAGATCATGAACGAGCAGCCCTTTGAAGGCGCCACCTACACCACCCACCACATGGGCATGGGCTTCGAAATCTCCAAGCGCGGCGATCTGTTCATGATCTCCCAGGGTGCGGGTGCCGGCTACGGTGACCTGCTGGAGCGCGACCCCGCTGGCGTCATCAAGGATTTGGAAGAAGGCCTGCTGTCGCAAGGTGTCGCCGAGGGCCTGTACAAGGTCAAGTTCGATCCCGTCACCCTGGCCGTCAACCACGATGCCACCAAGGCGTTGCGGGATGAAGAGCGCCAGGCGCGGAAGAAGCGCGGTGTGCCTTACAAGGACTTCGTCAAGACCTGGAACGCACCCAAGCCGCCCTCCCACCTGCAGTACTTCGGCTGCTGGGGCGACGATGTGGATACCCTCTACATGGGTGCCCCGGACCGCTTCCGTAAGGCCGACAAGCCCGGTCCCAACTACATGCGCCATCCCAAGGATGTCCGCATCGAGGAACTGGAAGCCCGCTTGGCCGCTCTCGGCGCGAAGGGAGACGAGAAGCAATGAGCCAAAGCCTCGCCGATCTCCTGCCGGGCGGCGATGGCCGCCTCGGCATCCGGCTCTGGCTCAAGTCCGCTGCCTACAGCCAGCGCCTGCTTCTGGGCGAGGCCGGGGACCCCTGGGAGAGCGCAAGCAAGTACCTCGCGTACTTCTCCCAGGCCCACGGCCTGTTGAAGCCCGATGTGGCGGTGCTGGAGGTCGGCGGGCTGTTCGAGTCCTGGCTGAAACGCAACCCGACCCTCAAGGTCGAGCTGCTGAGCAAGCGCAAGATGTCCTTCCCCTTGCGCAAGCTGCTGGAGCAGAGCCAACCGCGGGAAGTGCTGGCCGAGGTGATCGAGGCCCTGGTGGCGCATCTGCGCGGCCAGACGCCGCTGCTGCTGGCGATGCCTTCGCCGCGGCGTTGGCTGCAACTCGCCAACCAGTGGGCCGGGCGCGACGAGTTCAGCGTGGACGACGACGGCATCGAGGATTCGGCCATGTACATGGCCGACCTGCTGCGCTTCGTCTCCAACCTGGCCGTCGGCGGGATTCTGCTGGAGGAGGGCGGCGACAGCTCTGCCGCCACGCCTCTGAACCTGGAGCTCTACCGCCCGCTGATCAATGTCACCAAGCACTATCGCTGGCCCCTGGCCCTGCATCTCGGCGATTGCCCGGTGGCGGAGCAGGATGCCAACCAGGACATCGATCTGTTCATCGGCAAGGCCGGGCTGCCGGCGCTGGGTTCGGCCCAGGGCATCGATGTCAGCGAGCGGCTGTGGGCCGACGCAGCACCGGCCCTGGCCGATCGCCAGTTCTACTTTGTCGAGATTCCGCGCGATGCCACGCCGGAGACGGTGCTGGAAAACCTCGCCCGGCTGCGCAGCTAGCGGTCGTCCGATCGAGTACTACTGGAGTCGTCGACCATGACATCCCCACCCCTGCCATCTGCGGACAAGCGGATTCCGGTGACCTTGCTGACCGGCTTTCTCGGCGCTGGCAAGACCACCTTGCTGAACAATCTGCTGAAGCACCCGGAGATGGCAGGGGCGGCGGTGTTGATCAACGAGTTCGGCGAAATCGGTATCGACCACCACCTGGTGGATACGGTGGACGAGACCATGATGATCCTGGACTCGGGCTGTATCTGTTGCAGCGTGCAGGGCGACCTGGTCAGCGCCTTGCGCAATCTTTCCGACCGTTGTTCGCGGCGGGAAATTCCTCCCGTGACGCGCGTCGTCATCGAGACCACCGGCCTGGCTGATCCGGTGCCGGTGGTCTATACCCTGACCCAGGAACGTTTCATCGCCGCCCGCTATCGCTGTGACGGCGTCGTCACCGCCGTCGACGTGACCCATGGCGCGCGGCAACTGGAGCGGCATAACGAAGCCGTGCGGCAAGTGGCCATGGCGGATCGTCTGCTGCTGACCAAGTGCGATCTGGCGCCGGCCACAGGCTATCCGGAACTGCTGCAGCGCCTGGCCGAACTCAACCCCGGCGCCGAACAGGTTGCAGTCCGCGACGGCCAGGTCGCGCCGGCCGTGCTGTTCGGTGGTGGGATTTACACCGCCAACGGCAAGAGCGCCGACGTGGCGCGTTGGCTGGGCGAGGAGCAGGTACGCGATATCCAAGTGCGCCAGCCGATCCCGATCAGCCTGGCCGCCGGTCGCGGCCGTAAGGCGATGCCCGCCGCCGCGGTGGAGCGGCATGACAAATCAGTGACCAGCTTCGTCGTGCATTTCGACCAGGCGCAGAATTGGTACGGCTTTACCCTGGTGATGGGGCGCATTCTGCAGCAGCACGGCTCCCATCTGCTGCGGGTAAAGGGGTTGATGAATATCGAGGGCGATCCCTTGCCGCGGGTGATCCATTGCGTGCAGGACGTCGCCTATCCGCCGCTCAATCTGGCCCGTTGGCCGGAGCAGGGGCCCTTCGCCGACCAGGGTGGGCGACTGGTGTTCATCGTTCGCGATCTGTCGACCGAGCAGGTCGCCGGCATCCGCGACAGTCTGGCGAGCATCGCCAATTACCGTGTCGGTCGTACCGTCAAGGCCGCCATCAGCATGTTGCCGACGGATTGCTGGCTGCAGCACAGTGCACCGGTAGCGGCCGCCTTCACGATCCAGGTGGACGGCTGGGTGGTGCTCCCCAAGCGCCTCGCCAAGCGCGCCGGTTGAGCGGCAGCGCTCGGTTCGGGGGCCGGCCGACGGTCAAGCCGGCGTAATAACTCCCATCGCACACGAAGCCCGCAACCATTTCCTCCTCGACGGTCCTCGTCTGGCCTGCGGCTCGTCGATCCATCCCTAAGTCATTTCCTGCCTCCCTCGTTTGGCGTGGCCCGCACTGCCTCGTGCGTCAGCCATGCCAAGGCTGGTGCGGCCGGAAGCGTCCGGCAATCAGACGCCGTTCGCTGGCAGCGTCCGAACCCCTGCTTGAGTGCTGCGACGCGGTATTTGAATGGCATTGCCGGAGGAATTGTTTAGGTCGGAACAATCGACATGTAAACAAGGAATTGCACATTCCTCCCGAATTCCTGCGGCGCTTGGCACTTGGGTTGCTATTGCCTAGTTCAACGGAGATGCATCAAGGGTCGATGCGATCAGGTCATCTCCGCCGTTGGGCGTCATATGCCGGATGTCGTGGCCGCAGGACTGCGACAGGTTTTTCCGGATCGCGCGCAACGCGTCAGCGAGTGGGCGCCGGGAGTTTCCGGCGCCGACATAACAAGGCATCTGGAGTGAGAGGAAAGGTCTGACATGTTACGTAGTCTGGGCAAATTCGAGAGACAGGCACGGCTGGCAATTACCGTGACGACTTCGCTGATCCCCATCGCCGTGGTCGGCAGCTTGTTGTACGCCGCCTTTTTCGTGAAGGCGGCAGCGATGGTCTCTTCCGTGCGTCCGCCCGCCATCGAGCGGCGTGATCGTTTCCTCGGCGTGGCGATGCCGAACGACAAGGTGATCTGGGCCGCCGGCAGCAATGGCAAGGTGGTGCGCAGCGACGACGGCGGCGCCAAGTGGTCCGCGCAGGCTGCGCCGACCGCCGAGAACCTGCAGGGCCTGGCTGCCTGGAGCGGTGAGCAGGCGGTCGCCGTCGGCGGCGGCGGTGTGGTGATTCGCACCGGCGACGGCGGCAAGACCTGGGCCGAAGTGACGGCGCCGAAATCCAATGTCGCCAACAAGCTGCTCAACGTCCGCGCCTACACCGGCGGCGTGGCCTGGGCGGTGGGCGAGATGGGCGCCGTGCTGCGCACCGGTGACTTCGGCCAGAGCTGGGAACGCGTCATCCCGGAGAAGGACCAGGCCTGGAACGACGTTTCCTTCGTCGGCGAACACGGCGTGCTGGTCGGCGAGTTCGGCCAGATCATGAAGAGCGACGACGCCGGTAAGAGCTGGAAGGCGGCCAGCAGCGGCGTCAAGTCCAGCCTGATGTCGGTCTATCTGCGCGACGACAAGAACGGGACCGCCGTCGGCCTCTCCGGAACGATCCTGACCACCCTTGACGGTGGCAGCCACTGGACGGAAATCCCCAAGCAGACCCGCGAGCACCTGAACAACGTGATCTGGGACGGCGGCCAATGGGTGGCGGTCGGCGACAAGGGCGTGATCGTCACCGGCGATGCCGCCGGCAGCGAATGGAAGGCCGGTCGCGTCAGCGAGGGCAACCTCGGCTGGAACACCCAGGTACTCCCCATCCCGGGCAAGGACAAGGCGGACGGCTATGTGATCGCCGGCGCCGCGCTGTCGCGCCTGCAGGGCGGGAATCTCAAAGCCTTCGGCCATGCCGATTGATCGAGCAAAGAGGACGCGATGAAAAACAAGA
>DATDMT010000031.1:0-3956 GCA_036518635.1 Rhodocyclaceae bacterium
GCGCTATCTACTGAGCTGGCCCAGCATCCTGTTCTTCGGCGCTGGCCTGATCTGGGCCTATCTGGATCGCGACCGGCAGTTCATGCACGACCGCCTGGCCGGCACCCGCATCGAATTCACGCGCTAAGCGCCGGTCTAGCGGCTAACGCCGCTCCACCCACCACAGCATCCCCATCGCCCCCAGCAGAAAGATCACGCTGGGCGTAATCGCCGAATACAGGGGCCGCCAGTCGTTGATCACCCCGAGGCTGGAAAACAGGCCGTTCAGCATGTGGAAGGCGATGCCCAGCATCACCCCGGTGAACACCCGCAGGCTCACCGCCCCCATCCGGTTGTTGAGGAAGGCGAAGGGCAAGGCCAGCACCATCATCACCAGGGCCGACAGCGGATAGGTCAGCTTCTTCCAGAACGCGATCTCGTAGCGCTCGGTCTTTTGCTTGTTGTCCACCAGATGGCGGATGTACTGGTAAAGATTGACGATGGACATCTTCTCCGGCACCACCAGCAGCACCGAAAGAATGTCCGGGGTCAGCGCCGAAGACCAGGCCAGTTCAGGCATGCGGACCACTTCCGTACGCTTGCCGAGACGGGTCTCGACCACGTCGGACAGCTTCCACTTGCCCTCTTCCAGGTACTCGGCAGCCTGCGCGTCGCGGATCGTCTTCAGGCGGAAGCTATCGTCGAATTCGTAGATGCGCAGATCTTTAAGCTTGGTGTCGGGCATCACGTCGCGGACATTGACGAAGGAGCGCTCGTCGCGCACCCAAAGGCCGCTGCGGAATTCCTGGGCGACCATGGAACTCATCGAACGCAGGCGCAATTGCTGGGCGGCCCGCTCCGCCGGGGGCGCGATCACCTCACCGAACAGCAGGGTCAGGACCACAAACACCATGCCCAACTTGGTCAGCACCCACAGCATCCGCGCCGTGGACAGGCCTGAGGCGCGCAGCACGGTGATTTCCGAATGCCGCGCCAGCAGCGTCAGTGCATACAGGGTGCCGATCAGCACCGCGATCGGCAGCAGCTCGTAGACCCGGCCGGGCAGGGTCAGGGTGACGAAACCCAGCATCTGCGGCAACTGGTAGTTGCCGTGGCCCAACTGCTGCATCTCGCCGATGAAATCGAAAAACGCGAACAGCATCAGGAAGGCGGCCAGCACCAGGGCCGTGGCGGCATAGATCTCGCGGGCGAGATAGCGCTCGTGGATTTTCAGCGCCATAGCCGCTTCCAGGAAACCACCGACAGACGCCGCCAGAACAGCAGCAACAGGATCGCCAGCATCATCACATGCACCGCCCAGATGCCGACTTCAAACGGCAGCCGACCTTGGCGTACCCAGGCCTGGCTGACGCTGAGCAGGTTGCTGTAGATCATGAAGGTCAGCAGGGCGAAGATCAGGTTGGTGGTGCGGCCGGCCCGCGGATTGACGAAGGACAGCGGGATCGCCAGCAGGGCCAGGTTGATCACCGCCAACGGCAGGCCGCAGCGCCAGACCAGCTCGCCGAGGTTGTCCAGGGAACGATCCTTGAGCAATTCGGTGAGCGGGATATTGCTCGGATTGCGCTCGACGCCGCGAGCTTCCTTGCTTTCGATCCGCACCGAATAGCGGCCGAACTCCATCACCCGGTAGTCCGGGCTACCCGGCGTGCCTTCGTAGCGGCGGCCCTTTTCCATCACCAGAAAGCGGTCGCCGTTGTCCATGGTGCGCGTGTGGCCCACGGCGGCGGCCATCACGCCAAGGCGGCCGTTCTGCACGGTGCTGACGAAAATGTTCTTTACCTTGCTGCTATCCCCCGCCACGCTTTCGACGAAGAACACCCGATCCGAGGCCGCGGACTCGTTGAAGCTGCCGGGCGAGACCCGCGCCACTTCGTCGCGGGTATCCATGCGCTGGCGGAATTCGGCGCTCTTCGACAGCGCCCAGGGCGACAGGAACAGCGACAGGGAACCCACTGCCACGGCAATCGGCAGGGCGAACTTCAGCACCGGGCGAATCCAGGCGGTGAGCGGCAAACCCGAGGCGAACCAGACCACCATTTCCGAATCGCGATAGCTGCGCGCCAGGGTCAGCAGCACCGCGACGAACACGGTCAGGGTCAGCACCACCGGCAGATAGTTCAGCGCGCCGAAGCCGAGCAGGGCCACCACCGCCTCGGACGCGAGCTTGCCGCCGGCTGCCTCGCCCAGCAGGCGGATCAATTGCGTAGTGGTGAGAATGGCGAACAGCGCCACAAACACCGCCAGTGCGGTCTGCATGAACTCGCGCAGCAGCGCGCGCTGGAAGATCATTCTCGGCTTTGATTTGTCTGGGAGGATTGGGGATAATCGGGCGGAATGTCACGGCCGCTGCGACGGACCGTTTCCCCCAATGATCCCCCAGGAGAGGCACGTGGAATTTAGCATAAAGAGTGGCAGTCCCGAGAAGCAGCGCACCGCCTGCGCGGTCGTCGGCGTATTCGAAAACCGCAAGCTGTCCGCCTCGGCGGCGAGCATCGACAAGGCCACGGGCAAGTTCATCACCACCCTGCTGCAACGGGGCGACATGGAAGGCAAGGCCGGCAGCACCCTGCTGCTGCACAACCTGCCTGGCATCGCTGCCGAGCGCGTGCTGCTGGTGGGCCTCGGCAAGGAAAAGGAATTCCGCGACAAGGAATACCGCGAGGCCGTCGCCGCCGCGGTGCGCGCCCTGTCCGCCACCGGCGCCCTTGACGCCACCATCTACCTGACCGAACTGGCGGTGAAAAAGCGCGACCTGGCCTGGTGCGTGCGCCAGGCCGTGATCGTGGCGCTGGAAGTGCTGTACCGCTTCGACCAGCTCAAGTCGATCAAGGACGAGGAACGCCGCGCCCTCTGCAAGCTCACCTTCAGCATAGCCGGCCGCGCCGACAGCGCCGCCGCCGAGACTGCCCTGGGCGAGGGCTATGCCATCGCCGAAGGCCAGAAGCTGATGAAGGACCTGGCCAATCTGCCGGGCAACTACTGCACCCCCACTTACCTCGCCGAACAAGCCGTAGCCCTGGGCAAGGAGCACAAGCTGCAAGTCGAGGTGCTGGACAAGGCCGACATGCAAAAGCTCGGCATGAACACCCTGCTGGCAGTGGCCCAGGGTTCCGAGCAGCCGCCCAAGTTCATCGTCTTCAAGTACAACGGCGGCGCCAAGTCGGCCAAGCCCATCGTCCTCGTCGGCAAGGGCGTCACCTTCGACAGCGGCGGCATTTCGCTGAAGCCGGGCGCCGAGATGGACGAGATGAAGTTCGACATGTGCGGCGCCGCCAGTGTCTTCGGCACCCTCAAGGCGGTCGCCATGATGGGCCTGCCGCTGAACGTCGTCGGACTGATCGCCGCGTGCGAGAACATGCCGGGCTCGCGCGCGACGAAGCCGGGCGACGTCGTGCGCAGCATGTCCGGGCAGACGATCGAGATCCTCAATACCGACGCCGAAGGCCGCCTGATCCTGTGCGACGCCCTGACCTACGTCGAGCGCTTCGAGCCGGCGGCGGTCATCGACGTCGCCACCCTCACCGGCGCCTGCGTCATCGCGCTGGGCCACGTCGCCACCGGCGTGCTCGCCAACGACGACAGCCTCGCCCGCGAACTGCTGCATGCCGGCGAGGAGGCGCATGATCGCGCCTGGCAACTGCCCCTGTGGGACGATTACCAGGAACAGCTGAAGAGCCCCTTCGCCGACATGGCCAATATCGGCGGCCGGCCGGCCGGCACCATTACCGCTGCCTGTTTCCTGTCGCGCTTCGCCAAGAAGTACGACTGGGCCCACCTCGACATCGCCGGCACGGCCTGGAAGTCCGGCTCCGACAAGGGCAGCACCGGACGGCCGGTGCCGCTCCTCGCCCATTTCCTGTTGAAGCGCGCCGGCAAGCTGAATTGACGCAAGTTTTCTTCTATCACGGCGCGGCCGACAAGCTTGCCGCCGCCTGCGCCCTCCTCGGCAAGGCGGC
>DATDMT010000032.1:0-20902 GCA_036518635.1 Rhodocyclaceae bacterium
TGTCGAGGAAGTAGCGGTCGTGGGTGACGGCCACCACGGTGCCGGGGAAGCGCACCAGGAACTGCTCCAGCCATTCGACGGATTCGGCGTCCAAGTGGTTGGTCGGTTCGTCCAGCAGCAGCATGTCGGGCTTGGACAGCAGCAGCTTGCACAGCGCGACGCGGCGCTTTTCGCCGCCGGAGAGGTTGCCGATGGTGGCTTCCCAGGGCGGCAGGCGCAGGGCGTCGGCGGCGATTTCCAACTGGTGCTCGGCGTCGGCGCCGGAGGCGGAGATGATGGCTTCCAGGCGGGCCTGCTCCTCGGCCAGCTTGTCGAAGTCGGCGCCTTCCTCGGCGTAGGCGGCATAGACTTCTTCCAGCTTTTGCTGGGCCTGCATCACTTCGCCCAGGGCGGATTCCACTTCGTCCTTGACCGTCTTGGCCGGGTCCAGCTCCGGCTCCTGGGGCAGGTAGCCGATGCGCAGATTGGGCTGGTGCTGCACCTCGCCGTCGTATTCCTTGTCCGCCAGGGCCATGATCCGCAGCACGGTGGACTTGCCGGAACCGTTCAGGCCCAGGAGGCCGATCTTGGCCCCGGGGAAGAAGGACAGGGAGATGTCCTTGATGATCTGGCGTTTCGGGGGGACGGTCTTGCTCACGCGGAGCATGGACATTACGTATTGGGCCATGGTGCAGTCGGGGAAGTGGGAATGGGAAAGGGGGGCCAGCTTACCTCAAGGGTGGGCGGCTTTTCAGTCGGTTTAGTCGGTTTCAATCAGGGCGATCACCTGGCCCTCGGCCAATTGGTCGCCGATGTCCACCCGCAGTTCGACGATCCGCCCGGCGTAAGGAGAAGGGATGTCGAGGGCGACCTTGCCGGTTTCCATGGTGATCAGCGGATCGTCGAAGCGTGTGGTGTCGCCCACCTGGCTGTGCAGCTCGATTACATAGACCTCGCCCTGGGCGCAATTGCCGCAGCTTTCCCAGCACTCGGGGTATTTCGGCATGCGCACTTCGACGATTTTTCCCATGGCGATCAAGGCGGTGGCGATGCCGGCGAGTTTACCGCGCGGCGCGGAATCGCCGCATCGGCGGCGGCCCCGGTGCTAAGCTGTAAAGCACTAGCGCGGGTGTTTTCATGCCCGGCGCGTAGCAAGGGTCGGTATCCATAAGCCGCCGCTCGTCGCGAGGCGCAGCGGAATCAAAGCAGCCCCAACCCAGGAGAGAACACCATGAAAAATATCCGCTTTGCCGTCACTGGCCTATCCATCGTCCTCGCCAGCCTGCTCGCTGGCTGTGCCTCGACGCCTTCGAACACGGTCGCCGCCCGTGCCGAGATCGGCCCAGCCTCGGGCAGCCAGGTGAAGGGCAGTGCCAGCTTCACCCGCATCGCCGGCGGTCTGCATCTGGCGGCCACGGTCAGCGGCCTGACGCCGGGCGAGCACGGCTTCCATGTCCATGAAGTCGGCGATTGCAGCGCCCCCGACGCCACCAGCGCCAAGGGCCATTACAACCCAGGCGGCGCCCATCACGGCGGTCAGGGCGGCGAGCATCACGCCGGCGACATGCCTAATTTGGTGGCCGATGCCAGCGGCAATGCCAGCTTCTCCGCCGATCTGCTGGGCCTCGATGTCGGCGCCGGCAACGATGTGGCCAACCGCGCCCTGGTGATCCACGCCGATCCCGACGACTACAAGAGCCAGCCCGCCGGCAATTCCGGCAAGCGCGTAGCCTGCGGCGTCATCAAGGCCGGGTAATGCATATGCTTTCCTTGAGCATCCGCCATCCATGAAAGCGCGCAAGGCAAGGACACCCGCCCCCTCCCATCCTCCCCCTCGCGGGGGAGGCTACTAATCGGCTCGCTGCGCTCGATATCACGGGGCGCATTGTTCAAACTATTTCACAGGTGGATATCGGCGGATGGGTCTGTTCGGCATATTGGCAAGCTGGCTCGGCCCGGAACCGCCCCTGGAGGAAATGCTCGGCCAGGCCATCGACCACGCGGTACAGGTGGTCGAGCCGGCGATGCGTGCCGTCGGCGGCCTGGAGCACAAGTTGGCGCCGGCGGCCAGCCATGCCCTCAGCTATTGCAGCGATCTGGTGGCGCAACTGGCGCCGGCCGTCGAGGTGAACGCCCGTGCCTTTGCCAGCGATCCGCTGGTCCACGCCCTGTTCGGCAGTGCCGAGCAGATCGACACCATGGTCGGCCGCTGCCAGCCCCTGCGCGATTTTCTTGCCGACCCGGGCAATGCCTTCAGCGGGGAGTGTTTCGCCCTGCTGGGCATGCGCCGCCACGAAAAGACCGTGCTCGGCCTGGCCCAGCAGGGGGCTCTGATCCACGCCGATGCCCCGCGCCGGCTGTTGTTCTACGCCGACCATACCCTGCGTGATCCGGCTCCCAGCGAGGAGGAAACCCGCGCCCGACTGAAGATGGCCGCGTTCCATAGCCTGGTTGTCTCCTTCGCCGACCAGCTCCAGGAGCAGCGCAAGGCCCGGGAAGAATTGCGCTATGCCTGGGATTCGGAACGTGCCAGCGGCGCCGGCGACCTAGGGCGCGACGAGAAGGACTGGCGCCTCGCCGCCCTCGCGACGCGCATGCAGGAAAGCGCCGAAGCCCTGGCGCCGGAGCGCATCGTCGAGGCCTTGTCCGCCTGGCTGCTGGCCCCCGACGAGAAGCTCTATCTCAAGCCCTATAGCGCCCGCGTCGACTCCCTCGGCGTGATGATGCCGGCCGACAGCGGCGAGGGCGATGAAATCCAGTGCAAGGAACTGATGGGCCGCGACCGCCGCCACTGGACCCTGCAACTGGTGCGCCTCAACTGCGAGGAAGCGCGGGAGGCCGTGGCCCGTCAGGCGCAGTTGGAACAGGCGATGCGGACACTGCTGATCTAGCGGGTGAAAAAACGTGCGCTACCCTTCGCCAAGGTCAGGGGAGCACCCGCCCCCTGACATTACCAACCAAACTTTCTAGGCGCGTTTAGAAGAAGCCCAGCTTGTTCGGGTTATAGCTGACCAAGATGTTCTTGGTCTGCTGGTAGTGGTCGAGCATCATTTTGTGGGTTTCGCGGCCGATGCCGGACTCCTTGTAGCCGCCGAACGCGGCATGAGCCGGGTAGGCGTGGTAGCAGTTGGTCCACACGCGCCCTGCCTTGATGTTGCGGCCCATCCGGTAGGCACGGGCACCGTCACGGGTCCACACGCCGGAGCCCAGGCCATAGACCGTGTCGTTGGCGATTTCCAGGGCTTCCGCTTCATCCTTGAAGGTGGTCACGGCCAGAACCGGGCCGAAGATTTCTTCCTGGAAAATACGCATCTTGTTGTGCCCCTTGAACAGGGTTGGTTGGATGTAGTAACCCTCGGACAGGTCGCCGCCCAGATGGGCGCGCTCGCCGCCGATGAGACACTGGGCGCCTTCCTCCTTGCCTATCGCCAGGTACTCGCTGATCTTGTTGATCTGATCCAAGGAGGCCTGGGCCCCGATCATGGTCTCGGTATCCAGCGGGCTGCCCTGTTTGATCGCGGCGACACGGGGCAGGACGCGCTCCATGAACTTGTCGTAGATCGATTCCTGGATCAGGGCCCGGGACGGGCAGGTGCACACCTCGCCTTGATTGAAGGCGAACAGCACCAGACCCTCGACGGCCTTGTCGAGGAAGGCGTCATCGGCCGCCATGATGTCTTCGAAGAAGATGTTGGGAGACTTTCCGCCCAGTTCCAGCGTGGCCGGGATCAAGTTGTTGGCGGCGGCCTGGCCGATGATCTTGCCGGTGGCGGTCGATCCGGTGAAAGCGATTTTGTTGATGCGCTTGCTGGTGGCCAGCGGGGTGCCGGCTTCGCGACCGAAGCCATTGATGATATTGACCGTCCCCGGAGGCAGGAGGTCACCGATCAGTTCGAACAGGATAAGGATACTGATCGGGGTCGATTCGGCCGGCTTCAACACGATGCAATTGCCGGCGGCCAGGGCGGGGGCCAGCTTCCAGGCGGCCATCAGCAGCGGAAAGTTCCAGGGGATGATCTGGCCGACGACGCCCAGGGGCTCGTGGAAGTGGTAGGCCACAGTGTGCTCGTCGATTTCGCAAACGGAGCCTTCCTGGGAACGCAGGCAGCCGGCGAAGTAACGGAAATGGTCGGCGGCCAGCGGCACGTCGGCATTCAGCGTTTCCCGAATGGGCTTGCCGTTATCGACGGTCTCCGCGTAGGCCAGGGTTTCGAGGTTCTGCTCGATGCGATCGGCGATCTTGAGCAAAATGCCGGAACGCTCGACGGGAGAGGTGCGGCCCCACTTGTCAAAAGCGGCGTGGGCAGCGTCAAGGGCCAATTCCACGTCCTCGGCGGTCGAACGGGCGGCCTTGGTGTAGGGCCTGCCATTGATAGGCGTCAACACATCGAAGTATTCGCCCTTGGTCGGGGCAACCCACTTGCCGCCGATGAAGTTGTCGTATTTGGCCTTGTAGGCGATCTTGGCGCCGGCAGCGCCGGGAGCTGGATAAAGCATTTGTTTCTCCTCGAAAGAAAGTTGAAACGGAAAAATGTCCTACAGCGAGTTAGCGCGCTTGATACCTTTGCCGAGCTTGCAGACTTGCCATAAGATGTAAAAAATATACATGTTCATATTAGCGGCTCGAAGTCGCATAAGCAATATATTTTTTACATCTTTATGGCGATATGTACTGGAGTGCCATTTACCGCGGGCCGTCGCTGGATACAGCGAATCTCAAAGAGGTCATGCAGCCGCGTGTGGAGCGGCTGTCCAAAGCACCGATCGCCCGCGTTATGGAATATCTATGTGGCTGGATGCAAGGGCCGGCCGAGGTCCGTTGGCCGACAGGGGCGGGCGCTAGTGGTCGCTTCGCAGAATTCCACTTGGCGGAAGCTGGGCCTGGTCGACCGGCCCCAATGGGCACTGACCTGACTGCCCGCCAAGTTAAACAAACCGTGCAACAAAGGCGCCTTCCAGTCCCGGCGGCAGTTCCAGCGCCACCCGATGCCCATTGCCCGGGGCACAGTCGATGGCGCCGCCGTCGTGATTGCGTAGCGCGGCGATGGTGAGTTCGCGATTGCCCGCAGGATGGATCACTTCGATCCGGTCGCCCACCGAAAACTTGTTCTTCACCTCGATCTCGGCCCAGCCGTCGGCGTTGTAGCCGGTGAGGTCGCCGACGTAGAGACTGCGGTCGGATTCGGAGTGGCCGCGCAGGTAGTTCTGGTGGTCGCGGTCCGGGTGGCGTTCGTAGAAGCCGCCGGTATAGCCACGGTTGGCGAGGCCTTCGAGGTCGCCCAGGAGGCGCGGGTTGAGCGGCCGGCCAGCGATGGCGTCGTCAATGGCGGCGCGGTAGGCCTGGGCGGTGCGGGCCACGTAGTAGGGCGACTTGGTGCGGCCCTCGATCTTCAGCGAGTCGATGCCAATCTCGGTCAGCCTTTGCACATGCTCGATGGCGCGCAGATCCTTGGAGTTGAGGATGTAGGTGCCGTGCTCGTCTTCCTCGATCGGCATCAACTGGCCGGGGCGGGTGGCTTCCTCGATCAGATAGGGCTCATCGGCCAGCGGGTGGCGCGGTTCGTCAGCGGGCGGCAAGGAGGTTTGCGTGGCGCCGAGAATCTCGTTGCCGGGCAGCACCTTGTAGTCCCAGCGGCAGGAGTTGGTGCAGGTGCCCTGGTTCGGGTCCCGGTGGTTGAAGTAGCCGGAGAGCAGGCAGCGGCCCGAGTAGGCGACGCAGAGGGCACCGTGCACGAAGACTTCCAACTCCGTATCCGGGCATTCCTGGCGGATCTCGGCAACTTCATCGAGGGACAGCTCGCGGGAGAGGATCACCCGTGAAACGCCGACGCTGCGCCAGAAGCGCACGGCGGCATGGTTCACAGTGTTGGCCTGGACCGAGAGATGGATCGGCGTCTCCGGCCATTGCTCGCGGATCATCAGCATCAGGCCGGGGTCGGCCATGATCAGGGCGTCGGGCTTGAGGGCCACCACCGGCGCCATGTCGGCCAGGTAGGTCTTGAGCTTGGCGTTGCGCGGGAAGATGTTGCTGACCACGTAGAACTTGCCGCCCTGAGCCTGGGTGGCGGCGATGCCCTCGGCGAGCTTTTCGACGCGACCGAACTCGTTGTTGCGCACCCGCAGGCTGTAGCGCGGCTGGCCGGCGTAGATGGCGGTGGCGCCGTAGGCCAGGGCAGTCTGCGCCATGCGCAGGGAGCCGGCGGGGGCAAGCAGTTCGGGGGTACGCATGGGGCTATTCGGACTTAGCGGCGGATGGTTTCGTCCAGGGTGATGTCCACCATCAGATCGTTGGAGATGCGTTCCAGTTCGGCGGTCAGGGCGCCGGCGTCGAGATCGGGGGCGGCCAGCAGTTCGGCTTCGGCGTGGAACAGGATGGCGGCGGACATCGGCGCGCTGGAGGTGCGGGTGGTCAGCTCTTCCACATTCACCGCATGGCGGGCCAGCACATGGGCGACTTCGCGGACGATGCCGATGCGGTCGTGGCCGACCAGCGAGAGCTTCAGCCGACGGCCGCCGGGAGCAGCCAGCGGGGCGGACGTTTCGCAAGTGACCTTGAGGTTGGGCAGCGCCGCCAGGGCGGCTTGCAGCGCGGCGGCAGTTTCGAGGGCCACGGCCACCTGGACGATGCCGGCGAACTTGCCGCCAAGGCGGGCCATCGAGGATTCGAGCCAGTTGCCGCCGTGGGCGGAGATGGCGGCGGAGAGTTCACCGACGAGGCCGGGGCGGTCGTCGCCGATGGCGGTGAGGATGAGCAATGCAGACATGGAAGGCCCTCGCGGCAGGTGATGGTTGGCGGAATCGCGCAATTTTAGAGGCTTCGGCGTCAATTGACGGATTTTCCGGCGCCTTGATTTCCCCTAAAAAGTTTCCTGGAATTTGATGCTAAGGTGGCGGCCGTATCTCGCTGCCCGACCGCATGAATTCCAAAGCCCTGAGCCTTTCCATCTTTGCCGCCATCGCGTGGACGCTTGCCGTGGGCGCTTCCTTGTTATGGAACGTTTCCCACGAGGATGAGCGGGTGCTGGCCCTGGCCAATACGGAGGCCAAGTCCAACCTGGATCGCGATCTTTCGCTGCGGCGCTGGGCCACCAGCCATGGTGGGGTGTATGTGCGTGTGGACGAGAAGAACAAGCCCAATCCCTTCCTCGCCGGCATTCCCGAGCGGGATGTCACCACGCCCAGCGGCGGCACCCTGACGCTGTTGAACCCAGCCACCATGCTGCGCGAGATCAAGGAGGAGCAAGGCAACTTGTTCGGCCATCTGGCGCGGATCACCGCGCTGAAGATCATCAACCCCATCGATGCCCCGGACGAATGGGAGAAGAAGGCCCTGCTGGCGATCGAGCAGAGCCGGATCGACTACACCGAGGTGACCACGGTCAACGGCAAGCCTTATCTACGCCGGATGCAGCCGATGTTCATGGAAGAGGGCTGCTTGAAGTGCCATGCCTGGACCGGCATCAAGGTGGGCGAAGTTCGCGGCGGGACCGACATTGCCATCCCCCTGGAGCCCTACGCGGCCCTGGCGACCCAGGCCAAGATTCGCTACACCAACACCCATGGCGGCATCTGGCTGTTCGGCTTGGCGGCGATTGCCTTCGTCGCCCGACGACAGGAACGCCAGGAGCGCAAGTTGGCCGCCGAGCAGGCGGTGGTGCGGCGTATGGGGCGGGCCCTGGATCAGAGCAACAACGGCGTGCTGATCACCGACCCCAGCGGCGTGATCGAGTACGCCAACGCAGCGTTTTCGCGGATCAACGGCTATGCCATCGACGAACTGTTGGGGCAGACCC
The DNA here is from genome assembly GCA_036518635.1 of Rhodocyclaceae bacterium. Lineage (GTDB taxonomy): Bacteria > Pseudomonadota > Gammaproteobacteria > Burkholderiales > Rhodocyclaceae > AWTP1-18. Next base: position 7,773 of record DATDMT010000032.1, read on the forward strand.
CGGCCATCCTGAAGAGCGGGGAAACCGATCCATCGGTCTATCGGGAATTGTGGGCGGCCCTGGTGCGCGGCATCGAATGGCGCGGCGAATTCAAGAACCGAAAGAAAAACGGCGAGATTTACTGGTGCCTGGAGACCATTTCGCCGATCCGCAACGATGCCGGCGAGACCACTCATTTCGTCGCGGTGATGGAGGACGTCAGCGAGCGCAAGTTCGCTGAGGACACCATCCGTCGCTTGGCCCTGCACGACCCGCTGACCGATCTTCCCAACCGCCGCCTGCTGCGCGAGCGCCTGGAGCAGGCGGTGGCTTGGAGCAAGCGTGAAAACGCTGGGGTGGCTTTGTGTTACGTGGACCTGGACCGCTTCAAAACGGTGAACGACACCCTCGGTCATCTGGTCGGCGACGCGATGTTGAAGGCGGTGGCGCGGCGCTTCGAGTCCTGCCTGCGCGACAGCGATACCCTGGCCCGGCTGGGCGGCGACGAATTCGCCGTGGTGGTGGGCAATGTGGCCTCGACCGCCGACGCGCGGGTGGTGGTGGAGAAATTGGTCGAATCGATCCGCGAGCCGATCTTCATGGACAACCGTGAATTACGGATGACCGCCAGCATCGGCATCTCGGTCTATCCGCAGGATGCGGAAGACATCGACACGCTGATCCGCAACGCCGACGCGGCGATGTACCACGCCAAGGCCGGTGGCAAGAATGCCTACCGTTTCTTTACCGCGGAGATGGCCGATTTCTCCGTGGAAAACCTGGAAATCGAGACGGCCCTGCACAAGGCCGCCGAACGCGGCGAGCTGCGCCTCGAATATCAGCCTCTGGTGCGGGTCGAGGGCGAGCATCTGGATGGTTTGGAGGCGCTGGTGCGCTGGCAACATCCGGTGTTGGGCCTGATTCCGCCCGGCCGCTTCATCGCCCTGGCCGAGGAAATCGGCGAGATCAAGGCCATCGGCGAATGGGTGCTACGCGAGGCTTGCCGCCAAGGCCGACGCTGGCTGGACGAGGGGCACGAACTGGTGGTGTCGGTGAATATTTCGGCGGTGCAGTTCCGCGATGTCGAGTTGCCGCATCTGGTGGCCGAGGTGCTGCGGGAAAGCGGCCTGCCCGGCCGTCTGCTGGAACTGGAAATCACCGAAAGCGCCCTGATGGACAACCCGGAAGCAGCGGCCTACAGCCTGCGGATACTGCGTGAGCTGGGGGTTTCCATCGCCATCGACGATTTCGGTACCGGCTATTCCTCCCTGGCCTACCTCAAGTCTTTCCCGGTGTCGGTGTTGAAGATCGACAAATCCTTCGTAGACGCGGTGGAACAGCCGGGCCTGGACCGCTCGATCATCGAGGCGGTGGTGACCCTGGCCCGCAGCCTAAAGCTGGAGGTGGTGGCGGAAGGGGTGGAAACCCAGGGTCAGGCGGAGATGCTGCGCTATCTGGGCTGCGATCTGCTGCAGGGCTACCTGATCAGCCGGCCGGTGGCACCGGCGGTGGTCGACGCGCTGTTGTCACGCCAGCCGCTGCTGCGGCTGCAAGGGGACCACTGGAAGATTTGAGTTCGCCGGGAGGCGAAAAGCGCGGCCCGCAGCGAGCGGGCCGCGTTGCGTTTACAGCGGTGCGCAGGCGCAGAAGTTGCGGTCGCCGTACACGTCGTCGATGCGGTTCACGCTCGGCCAGAACTTGTTCTCGGCCACCCAGGGCAGGGGGAACACTGCTTGTTCACGGCTGTAGGGCCGGGTCCATTCGCCAATCAAGTCGGCCTGAGTGTGGGGCGCGTTCTTCAGCGGGTTGTCCTCCGCCGACCAGTGGCCTTGCTCGATAGCGTGGATTTCTTCGCGGATAGAAATCATCGCGTCGATGAAGCGATCCAGCTCGGCCTTGGATTCGGACTCGGTGGGCTCCACCATCAGGGTGCCGGCCACCGGGAAGCTCACCGTCGGGGCGTGGAAGCCGTAGTCCATCAGGCGCTTGGCGATGTCGATCTCGGCGATGCCGGTGGCCGCCTTGATGGCGCGGATGTCGAGGATGCACTCGTGGGCGACGCGGCCCTGGCTGCCGACGTAGAGCACCGGGTAGTGCTCCTTCAGACGGCTGGCGACGTAGTTGGCGTTGAGGATCGCGACTTGCGTCGCGCGGGTGAGGCCCGAGCCGCCCATCATCGCAATGTACATCCAGGAGATCGGCAGGATCGAGGCGGAGCCGAAGGGGGCGGCGGACACCGCGCCCTGGCCGGCGTGAGCGCGCCCTTCAGGGCCGGTGGCCTGCACCGCATGGTCGGCCATGAACGGCGCCAGATGGGCCTTGAGACCGATCGGGCCCATGCCCGGGCCGCCACCGCCGTGGGGAATGGCGAAGGTCTTGTGCAGATTCATGTGGCTGACGTCAGCGCCGATGTAGCCGGGGGCAGTAATGCCGACCTGGGCGTTGAGGTTGGCGCCATCCATGTACACCTGGCCGCCATGGGCGTGGACCACTTCGCAAATTTCGCGCACGGCCTCTTCGAACACGCCGTGGGTCGAGGGGTAGGTGATCATCAGGCAGGAGAGCTTGTCGGCGTGCAGGGCGGCCTTGGCCTTGAGGTCGGCCAGGTCCACGTTGCCGCTGTCGTCGCAGTCGACGACGACGACCTGCAGGCCGCACATCTGCGCGGTGGCCGGGTTGGTGCCGTGGGCCGACTTGGGGATCAGGCAGATGTCGCGGCTGCCCTGGCCATTGGCCGCCTGATAGCGGCGGATCGCCACCAGACCAGCGTATTCGCCCTGGGCGCCGGAGTTGGGCTGCATGCAGAGCGTGTCGAAGCCGGTCAGGGTGGTCAGCCACTTCGAAAGACTGTCGATCATTTCCAGGTAGCCCTGGGCCTGATCCAGCGGGGCGAAGGGATGCATGTCGCCGAACTCGGGCCAGGTGACCGGAATCATTTCCGCGGTGGCGTTCAGCTTCATGGTGCAGGAACCGAGCGAGATCATCGAGTGATCCAGGGCCAGGTCGCGGTTCTGCAGGCGCTTGAGATACCGCAGCATCTCGTGTTCGGTGTGATAGCGGTTGAACACCGGATGAGTCAGGAAGGGGCTGGTGCGGCGCAGGGCGGCGGGAATGGCGCAGGGGCGGGCGGCATCCAGGGCCTCGATGTCGGCCTCGGTCCCGGTCAGCAGATGCACTAGGGCGGCGACGTCGTCGCGGCTGCTCTTCTCATCCAGGGAGAGGCCCAGCACCTGGTCGGAGACCGGGCAGAGGTTGTAGCCGGCCTCCCGGGCGCGGGCATGCAGTTCGGCGGTGCGGGCGCCAGTGGGCAGGCGCAGGGTGTCGAAGTAGGCGTCGTGCAGGGGCTTCAGACCGGCCTTGGCCAGGGCCTGGGCGAGGATTGCGGTGAGGCGGTGGATGCGGCCGGCGATGGTCTTCAGGCCCTCGGGGCCGTGATACACGGCGTACATGCCGGCCATATTGGCCAGTAGCACCTGGGAGGTGCAGATGTTGGAGTTGGCTTTCTCGCGGCGGATGTGCTGCTCGCGGGTCTGCAGCGACATCCGGTAGGCGCGCTTGCCGCGGGCATCCACCGAGACGCCGATGATGCGGCCGGCGACGTTGCGCTTGTGCTCGTCGCGGCAGGCGAAGAAGGCGGCGTGGGGGCCGCCGAAGCCCATCGGCACGCCGAAGCGCTGGCTGGAGCCGAGGGCGATGTCGGCGCCCATCTCGCCCGGCGACTTCAGCAGCACCAGGGCCATCAGGTCGGTGGCGACGGCGCTGATGGCGCCCTTGGTGCGCAGGGCGGCGATGGTCTCGCCCAGGTCGGCGGCGACGCCGTCCACGTTCGGGTATTGCAGCAGGGCGCCGAAGACCTCAGCCTGAGCAGCTTCTGCCGTCGGCGCGACGATCAGTTCATAGCCGAACCACTGGGCGCGGGTACGCACCACGTCGATGGTCTGGGGGAAGCAGGCGGCGTCCACGAAGAAGGCATTGGACTTGGACTTGCTGGCGCGGCGGGCCATGGTCATCGCCTCGGCGGCGGCGGTGGCTTCGTCCAAGAGGGAGGCGTTGGCCAGTTCCAGCCCGGTCAGGTCCAGCACCATCTGCTGGTAGTTGAGCAGGGCTTCCAGCCGGCCCTGGGCTATCTCAGCCTGATAGGGGGTGTAGGCGGTGTACCAGCCGGGGTTTTCGGTGACGTTGCGCAGGATCACCTTGGGCGTCAGGGTGTCGTAGTAGCCCATGCCGATCAGGGACTTCTTCAGCACGTTCTTCGCCGCCATGGCCTTCAGATCGGCCAGGGCCTCCCGCTCGGGGCGCGGCTCGGGCAGCGGCAGGGCCGCCGGCAGGCGGATCGCGGCCGGGATGGTCTGGCCGATCAGGGCGTCCAGGCTGGACGCGCCGACGGCGGCCAGCATTGCGGCGAGGCCTTGGGCATCGGAGCCGATATGACGGCCGACGAATTCGGCACGGTTTTCGAGGGCGGCGAGGGAGGGGCTGTTGGGCATGGCGGGCGGGCTCAAGGCGGCGCCGCCCCCGGGTGGGGGCGGCGGATGTTGCGGAAGGGGCTTATTCGCTGGCGGCGATGGCGGTGTAGCCGGCGGCGTCGAGCAGGGCGTTCAGTTCGGCGGGATCGGCCGGCTTGATCTTGAACAGCCAGGCGGCATAGGCGTCCTGGTTCACGGCCTCGGGGCCATCCACGGCGGCCTGGTTGGACTCGATCACTTCGCCGGAGATCGGCGCGTAGATATCGGAGGCGGCCTTGACCGACTCGACCACGGCGACTTCCTCGCCGGCCTTCACGCTACGGCCGGCTTCCGGCAGTTCGAGGAAGACGATGTCGCCGAGGGCTTCCTGGGCGTGGTCGGTGATGCCGACGGTAACAGTGCCATCGGCTTCGAGCTTGGCCCACTCGTGGGACTTGGTGTACTTCAGTTCGGCGGGGACGTTCATTTATCAGTTCTCCTGGATCAAAGATTTTCCGTTGCGGGCGAAGCTGGGTTTTACCACCCGGGCCTTGAGTTGCTTATCGCGGATTTGCACCAGCACTTCATCGCCGATGGCAACGCCCAAGGGCAGCCGGGCAAGGGCGATGGAACGCTCCAAAGTTGGTGAGAAACTACCTGAGGTAGTTTCGCCATTGCCTTGTTTTGTAATTACTTGTTGATGCGATCGCAGTACCCCGCGATCCAGCAGCAGGAGGCCGAGGAACTGCTTCTGGGCCGGCTGGGCTTCCAGCGCCGGGCGGCCGATGAATTGGCGCTGGGGGTCTTTCAGATCGACCGTCCAGCTCAGGCCGGCCTCCAGGGGGCGGACGCCTTCGTCCATGTCCTGGCCGTAGAGGTTCATGCCGGCTTCGAGACGCAGGGTGTCGCGGGCGCCGAGGCCGGCGGGGGCGACGCCCGCGGCCTGGAGGGCGGCCCAGACGGTGGCGGCCTCGTCGGCCGGGACGGCGATCTCGAAGCCGTCCTCGCCGGTGTAGCCGGTGCGGGCGATCAGCCAGCCGTCCCATTCGGCGGCCTGGAAGACGCCGAGCATCACGCTGTTGGCGCGGGCGGCGGGGAAGGCGGTCCACAAGCGTTCGCGGGCGTTGGGACCTTGCACGGCGATCATCGCCAGATCGCGGCGGGGCGTCAGCTCGGCCTTGAAACCGCCCAGTTGAGAGCGCATCCAGGCCAGGTCCTTGTCGGCAGTGCCGGCGTTGACGACGATGCGGAATTTCTCGGGGGTGAAGAAATAGACGATCAGGTCGTCGATGACGCCGCCGTCCTCTTTCAGCATGCAGGAATAGAGGGCCTTGCCGGGGACCGTCAGCTTGGCGCAGTCGTTGGCCAGCAGGCGGCGCAGGTAGGGCAGGGCGTCGGCGCCGGCCAGGTCGATGGCCAGCATGTGGGAGACGTCGAACATGCCGGCGTCGCGGCGCACGGCGTGGTGTTCTTCGATCTGGGAGCCGTAGTGGATGGGCATGTCCCATCCGGCGAAATCGACCATCTTGCCGCCGGCGGCGACGTGGGTGGCGTGGAGAGGGGTGCGCTGGGTCATGGCGTCGGGGCTCGTGGCGGCGGAATGGAAAATGAAAAAAGGCCGGCTGACCTTTTCCCCATCTGTCCTTGGCACCTGAGAGTTTTACCCCGTCGGTGGGCAAGCCGAACTTGCCGCTCTCCAGATTTTTGTTGCGTCGTCGGCCCTTTTGCCTGAGCGATTCCTGGGGGTTGCGCCTTCGGCGGCAGCTCGGGGCTACTCTCTCCCGACGACCGGGGCGGATTATGCCGGGGCTGGATAGGGCGGCGCAAGAGGCCGGGCGGGCGAAATGATGCCGGCTGGTAGAATATCGGCCTTCCCTGTTCGGCAATCCCCATCCTTGAACGCAGACCTGCACTGCCATTCCACCGTTTCCGACGGTTTGTTGAGTCCCGCCGCCCTGGTGCAGCGGGCGGCCGCGAACGGCGTGGAGTTGCTGGCCCTGACCGACCACGACGAGATCGGCGGCCTCGCCGAGGCCCGCGCCGAGGCGGAAAAGCTGGGCATCGGCTTCGTCAATGGGGTGGAAATCTCGGTCTCCTGGGGCGACGACAACACCGTGCACATCGTCGGCCTGGGCTTCGATCCGGACAACGCCGCCCTGCAGGCCGGGCTGGTGTCGGTGCGCAGCGGCCGCGACAGCCGCGCCGGTTTGATTGCCGCCGAATTGGACAAGGTCGGCATCCATGGCGCCTATGAGGGCGCGTTGCGCTATGTGGGCAACCCAGCGCTGATCAGCCGGGCCCATTTCGCCCGCTACATCGTCGAACTGGGCTTGGTGAAGGACAGCAAATCGGTCTTCGACTACTGGCTGGCCAAGGGCAAGCCCGGCTATGTGCCCCATTGCTGGGCGACGCTGGAAGATGCCCTGGGCTGGATTCACGGCGCCGGCGGCGTGGCGGTGATCGCCCATCCCGGCCGCTATCGGGTGACGCGCGCCGAGTTGCGCGAAATCTTCAAGCAGTTCAAGGCCCTCGGCGGCGAGGGCATCGAGGTGCTGTCCGGCTCCCAGGGCGAGGCCGACACCCAGGAGTTTTCCCGGGTGGCGCGGGAATTCGGCTTTCTCGCCTCGCGCGCTTCCGATTTTCACGGCCCCGGCGAAAGTTGGATCGACCTGGGCAAACTGCCGCAGTTGCCGCCGGACCTGACGCCGGTGTGGAGCCGCCTGGTCTGACATGTCGCAGTTTTTCGAGATTCACCCCGAGCATCCGCAGCCGCGCCTGATCAAACAGGCGGCGGAGATTGCGCGCAATGGCGGCCTGCTGGCACTGCCCACCGATGCCGCCTATTCCCTGGCCGGCCTTGCCGGTGACGGCGAGGTACTGGAGCGTATACGCCGCATCCGCGGCGTGGATGAGCGCCACCACTTCACCTTGATGTGCCGCGACCTGTCCGAGATCGCCACTTTCGCACGGGTGGACAACGCGCAGTTCCGCCTGTTGAAGGCTGTCACCCCCGGCGCCTACACCTTCATCCTGGAAGGCACCAAGGAGCTGCCGCGGCGGGTGTTGCACCCGAAGCGCAAGACCATCGGCCTGCGGGTGCCCGACCATGCGATCACCCTGGCGCTGCTGGAAGAATTGAACGAGCCGCTGCTGACCTCGACCCTGATCCTGCCCGGCGATGAGCACCCCCTGTCGGAGCCGGAGGAAATCCGCGAGCGCCTCGGCAAGCAACTCGACCTGGTGATCGACGGCGGCCATTGCGGCCTGGAGCCGACCACCGTGGTCAATCTGGTGGATGGCGCGCCGGAGCTGATCCGCGCCGGCAGCGGCCCGGTGGCGCCGCTGGGCCTGTAGAATCCCGCGCCCCATGGACAACAACCTGATCCAGACGCTGGCGATCTCGGCGATTCCCGTGATCTTCGCCATCACGCTGCACGAGGCCGCCCATGGCTATGCCGCGCGCCACTTCGGCGACATGACGGCCTGGCAGATGGGGCGTATCAGCCTGAATCCCTTGCGGCACATCGATCCCTTCGGCACCATCCTGGTCCCGGCGCTGATCCTGTTGCTGAGCGGCGGTGGCCTGCTGTTCGGCTGGGCCAAGCCGGTGCCGGTGAATTTCGCCCGGCTGCGCCATCCCAAGAAGGACATGCTCTGGGTCGCTGCCGCCGGCCCCGGCAGCAATCTGCTGATGGCCATCGTCTGGGCGCTGCTGCTGAAGCTGGCGATTGACGCGCCGGATTTCGGCTATGGTGAAGCCCTGGCGGAAATGGCCCGGGTCGGTATCAACATCAATGCGGTGCTGATGATCCTCAACCTGATCCCGCTGCCGCCACTGGATGGCGGCCGCATCATGGTCAGCCTGTTGCCGGATCGGGCCGCCTGGAAGTTCGCCCAGCTGGAACGCTGGGGTTTGTTTATCCTGCTGGCACTGCTGTTCACCCATGTGCTGGATTTGTTGATTTATCCGCCCCTGCGCCTGTTCCTGGGGCTGATCAAGACGATTATCGGTTTGTGAGACCTCATCTCTATGTACGCTGAACGAGTCCTCTCCGGCATGCGCCCCACGGGCCGCCTTCACCTCGGCCATTACCACGGGGTGCTGAAGAACTGGGTCAAGCTCCAGTACGAATACCCCTGCCTGTTCTTCGTTGCCGACTGGCATGCGCTGACCACGGCCTACGACGAATCGGAAAAGATCACCGAGAGCACCCGCAACCTGATCATCGACTGGCTGGCGGCGGGGGTCGATCCCTCCCAGGCGACGATGTTCATCCAGTCCAAGGTGCCGGAGCATGCCGAGCTGCACCTGCTGCTGTCGATGACCACGCCCCTGGGCTGGTTGGAACGGGTGCCGACCTACAAGGACCAGCAGGAAAAGCTGACCCACAAGGATTTGTCCACCTATGGCTTCCTCGGCTATCCGCTGCTGCAGTCGGCGGACATCCTGATCTACCGGGCCGACAAGGTGCCGGTGGGCGAAGATCAGGTGCCCCATATCGAGTTTTCGCGAGAGATCGCCCGCCGCTTCAACCATATGTACGGCCGCGAGCCGGGCTTTGAGGACAAGGCCCGGGAAGCCGTGAAGAAGCTCGGCTCCAAGCGCGCCAAGCTCTACGACGAACTGCGCACCCGCTTCCAGGAGAAGGGCGAGGCGGAGGCACTGGAGCAGGCCCACGCCCTGCTGCACGAAACCCAGAACCTCTCCATGGGCGACCGGGAGCGGCTGTTCGGCTACCTCGAAGGCGGCGGCAAGATGATTCTGGTGGAGCCGGGTGCGTTGCTCACCGCGGCTTCGCGGATGCCCGGCCTGGACGGCCAGAAGATGTCCAAGTCCTACGGCAACACCATCGCCCTGCGCGAGGATGAGGAATCCATCCGCAAGAAGATCAAGACCATGCAGACCGACCCGCAGCGGATGCGGCGCACCGACCCGGGCGATCCGGACAAATGCCCGGTGTGGCAGTTCCATCTGATCTACTCGGGCGACGACGTCAAGCAATGGGTCCAGACCGGCTGCCGCAGCGCCGGCATCGGCTGCATCGAGTGCAAGCAGCCGGTGATCGAAGGCGTGCTGAAGGAACAGGAGCCGATGCGCGAGCGGGCCAAGATATACGAGGAAGACCCGCAACTGGTGAAGAACATCATCGCTGACGGCTGCGAAAAGGCGCGCAAGCTGGCGCAGGAAACCATGCGCGACGTGCGCGAGGCGATGGGCCTGGATTACAACTGATGACCGAATTGCGCGTCATCGAGGGCGGAGCAGGGGAGGCGGTGCCGACGGCGGCCGCGGACCCGCATCATCCCAAGGTGTACGGCGAGTGGATGATGGAGATGCCGAAGGATCTCTACATCCCGCCCGACGCGCTGGAAGTGATCCTCGATTCCTTCGAAGGCCCCCTCGACCTGCTGCTCTACCTGATCCGCAAGGCCAACGTGAATATCCTGGATATTCCGATGGCGCCGCTGACCCGGCAGTACCTGGAATACGTCGAGGCGATGCGCTCGGTGAATCTTGAGCTGGCGGCGGAATATCTGCTGATGGCGGCGATGCTGATCGAGATCAAGTCGCGCATGCTGTTGCCGCGGCCGCCCAAGGCCGAGATCGGCGAGCCGGAAGATCCCCGTGCCGAGCTGGTGCGGCGCCTGCTGGAATACGAGCAGATGAAACTGGCGGGGGCCAAGATCGATGCCATGCCGCAAGCGGGCCGCAATTACGAAGCGGTGACGGTGTGGATCGCCGACCAGGTGGTTGAGCGCCAGCCCGAGGTATCCCTGCACGATCTGCAGGTGGCCTGGCTGGGGTTGATGAAGCAGGCCCGGGTGACTCAGCATCACAAGATTCGCCGCGAGGAGCTGTCGGTCCGCGAATACATGACCGGCATCCTGCGCAAGCTGCAGGGGCGCGGCTTCGTCGTGTTTGAGGATTTGTTCGAAGTGGCTTCCGGCGCCGCGGTACTGGTGGTGGGCTTTCTCGCCATCCTGGAACTGGCGCGGGAAAGCATGGTGGAAATCACCCAGACCGAGGCCCTGGCCCCGATTTATGTGAAGGCAGCGGATAGTGCAGCTCTACAAGCCTGAAGACTTCAAGCGCGTGCTGGAAACCGCGCTGCTGGTGGCATCGGAACCGGTGACCCTGGCCGAACTGAAAAAGCTCTTCGACGAGGAGTTCGACGACGACACCTGGCGCACCCTGCTCGACGACCTGCGTCGCGACTGGTCCGGCCGTGGCGTCGAGCTGGTGCAACTGGCCACCGGCTGGCGCTTCCAGACCCGGCCCGAGTACCAGGTGTATCTGGACCGGCTGAAAAACGAGCGCCCGCCGAAATATTCCCGCGCGGTGCTGGAAACCCTGGCCATCATCGCCTACCGTCAACCCGTGACCCGGGGCGACATCGAAGACATCCGCGGCGTGGCAGTTTCCCCCAATGTGTTGAAGGTGCTGGAAGGCCGCGGCTGGGTCGATGCGGTGGGCCATCGCGATGCCCCCGGGCGGCCGGCGCTGTACGCTACCACCCGCAAATTCCTGGATGACCTGGGCCTGCGCAGCCTCTCCGAGCTGCCGCCCCTTACTGAAATCGAAAGGGTAATGGACCTTGCCGAATCCCCGTCAAACCAAGCCGACGACCAAATCGTCGAAGAAGCGGACGCCGTTCCGGGCCTCCCCGAAAGCAGCGCCGGCGACCGGCCGCCGCCCACGGGCGACCTCATCTCCGGACTCTGACGCCACAGCGGCCCAACAACTGCCCGAGGGCGACCTGACGGTCGGCCGGGCGCCGACCCGGCGCGTCGCCGGCCGCATCGTCCCCGAAGAAGAAACCTCGCTGAAGCTGCAAAAAGCCCTGGCCGACGCCGGCCTCGGCTCGCGCCGCGAGATCGAAGCCTGGATCGAGGAAGGCCGCGTCAGCGTCAATGGCGAGCCAGCCCACGTCGGCCAGCGGATCAATCCCCGCGACAAGATTCGCGTCGCCGGCCGCCTGGTGCAGATGCGCTTCGGCTACAAGCGGGTACCGCGAGTGCTGCTGTACCACAAGCCCGAGGGCGAGATCGTCTCCCGCGACGATCCGGAAGGCCGTCCCACCGTCTTCGAGCATCTGCCGCGGATCAACGGCGGTCGCTGGATCACCATCGGTCGCCTGGACATCAACTCCTGCGGCCTGCTGGTGGTGACCAACAGCGGCGAACTGGCAAACCGGCTGATGCACCCGCGCTACGGCATCGACCGGGAATACGCGGTGCGCCTGTTGGGCGAACTGACCGCAGAATCCAAGGAGCAACTGACGGTCGGCATCCAGTTGGAAGACGGCCTGGCCCAGTTCACCCGGATTCGCGACGTGGGCGGCGAGGGCTCCAACCACTGGTACCACGTGACCATCGCCGAAGGCCGCAACCGCGAGGTGCGCCGCATGTTCGAGGCCATCGGCCTGACCGTCAGCCGGCTGATGCGGGTGCGCTACGGCCCGATCTCGATGCCGCCGCAACTACGCCGCGGGCAATGTCGCGAACTCAGCGAAACAGAGGTCAAAACCCTGCTGAAATCCCTCAAACCGCAAAAAAACTTAGAAAAATCCGAAGACTAATCCCCAAGTGGCTTGCGTCCAGAACGGTGCGCCTGTTATACTCAGCATGATTTTTTTGGTGCCTTCGCCGTGTAACGGGGTTTGACGACCTTGGCCGGAGAAGGGGGGCGAAAAATGGGCAGTAGTGCCCATTTTTTATTTGTGGTGCCGGATATGCAGGTTGCTGAACTCATTGAACAGGCCGTTACCGGTCTGGGTTACGAACTCGTGGACTATGAAACCAGTCCGCGAGCGCGACTGTTGCGCATTTTCATCGACAAGCCGGAAGGCATTACGGTCGACGATTGTGCCGCGGTCAGCAACCATCTGACCCGTTTGTTCGCCGTCGAGAACGTCGATTACGACCGTCTCGAGGTGTCGTCCCCCGGTATGGATCGCGCCCTCAAAAAGCTGGCCGACTTCGAACGCTTCGTCGGTCAGGAAGCCCAGGTGAAGCTGCGCGTGCCGCTCAACGGCAATCAGCGCAATTTCAGCGGGGTGTTGGGCGGCGTGCGTGAAGGCAGCGTTGTGCTGGTGTCCGAAGGCGTGGAGCAGGTATTCCCCTTCGACAACATCGACAAGGCCCGGCTGGTGCCGAAGTTCTGAATTCTGGATTGGGAGAGTAGCGAATGAGCCGCGAACTGCTGTTGCTGGTGGATGCCCTGGCGCGGGAAAAAAACGTGGAAAAGGAAATCGTTTTCACGGCGCTGGAAATGGCCCTGGCTTCCGCCACCAAGAAGCGCATCCATGAGGATGCGGACGTGCGCGTCGAAATCGACCGTAACACCGGCGAGCATGAAGCCTATCGCCGCTGGCTGGTGATGAACGAAGAAGACATGGACAACTACGAGCAGCAGATCGGCCTCGTGGAAGCCCGTGAGCAACTCCCCGAACTGAATGTCGGCGATTACATCGAAGAGGGCCTGGAGCCCATCGATTTTGGCCGTATCGGCGCCCAGGCGGCCAAGCAGGTGATCCTGCAGAAGATCCGCGACGCCGAGCGCGAGCAGGTGCTGAACGACTTCCTGGAGCGCGGCGAGCATCTGGTGACCGGTACCGTCAAGCGCATGGAGCGCGGCAACGCCATCATCGAAGCCGGCCGTATCGAGGCCCTGCTGCCCCGCGACCAGATGATCCCCAAGGAAAA
>DATDMT010000033.1:0-5543 GCA_036518635.1 Rhodocyclaceae bacterium
AGCCGTTCAAGCTTGACGAGGTGCGTGAAGCCCTGGCCGCAGTGGGAGTGCAGGGCATCACCGTCACCGAGGTCAAGGGGTTCGGTCGGCAAAAAGGCCATACCGAGCTGTATCGCGGCGCCGAATACGTCGTCGATTTCCGTCCGAAGGTCAAGATCGAAGCCGCCGTCAAGGACGACATCGTGGACCAGGCCATTGAAGCCATCGAAAAATCCGCCAGCACCGGCAAGATCGGCGACGGCAAGATTTTCGTCTTCGACGTAGAACAAGTCATCCGCATCCGCACCGGCGAAACCGGTGAGGAAGCGCTCTAAGGGGAACTCCGCCATGAAGAAATTTATTGCGATCGCACTGACGGCCCTGGCCGTCGGCTTCGGCGGCAGCGCCTGGGCCGACGACAAGCCCGCCGCGCCTGTCGCCGCTCCGGCCGCTGCAGCCGCACCTGCTGCCGCACCCGCCGCTGCTCCTGCTGCCGCTCCGGCTGCCGCTCCGGCTGCTGCCCCTGCGGCAGCGGCTGCTGCCGCGCCGGCCGCTGCTCCCGCTGCGGCTCCCGCGCCCACCCCCAACAAGGGCGACACCGCCTGGATGATCGTGGCTACCGCCTTCGTCATCCTGATGTCGATCCCTGGCCTGGCCCTGTTCTACGGCGGCCTGGTGCGCACCAAGAACATGCTGTCGGTGCTGATGCAGGTGTTCGTCATCTTCTCGCTGATCAGCGTGCTGTGGGCCATCTACGGCTACAGCATCGCCTTCAGCGAAGGTAACGCCTTCTTCGGCAGTCTCGACAAGCTGTTCCTGAAGGGCGTGACGCCGGATTCCGTCGCCGCCACCTTCAGCAAGGGCATCGTGATTCCCGAGCTGATCTACATCCCCTTCCAGGGTGCCTTCGCGGCGATCACCGTCGGCCTGATCATCGGTTCCTTCGCCGAGCGCATCAAGTTCTCCGCCGTGCTGCTGTTCTCCGTGCTGTGGTTCACCTTCAGCTACCTGCCGATCGCTCACATGGTCTGGTACTGGGCGGGTCCGGATGGCTACGTCTCCGCTGAAGCCGCCGACAAGCTGAATGCCACTGCCGGTTGGCTGTTCCAGAAGGGCGCCCTCGACTTCGCCGGCGGCACCGTGGTGCACATCAACGCCGCCGTTGCCGGCCTGGTGGGTGCCTATCTGGTGGGCAAGCGCGTCGGCTACGGCAAGGACTCGATGGCTCCCCACTCCCTGACCATGACCATGATCGGCGCTTCGCTGCTGTGGTTCGGCTGGTTCGGCTTCAACGCCGGCTCCGCCCTGGAAGCCAACGGCACCGCCGCCCTGGCCTTCACCAACACCTGGCTGGCCACCGCTGCTGCGGCCCTCTCCTGGATGCTGGTGGAATGGATGATCAAGGGCAAGCCCTCGATGCTGGGTGCCGCTTCCGGCGCCGTTGCCGGCCTGGTTGCCATCACCCCCGCCTGCGGCTTCGTCGGCGTCGGCGGTGCCCTGGTGCTCGGCCTGCTGGCTGGTGTGATCTGCCTGTGGGGCGTCAATGGCCTGAAGAAGCTGCTGGGCGCTGACGACTCCCTCGACGTGTTCGGCGTCCATGGCGTCGGCGGCATCCTCGGCGCCACCCTGACCGGCGTGTTCGCTGCGCCCAGCCTGGGCGGCACCGGCGTGTGGGACTACGTGGCCAACAAGGTCGGCGACACCTACTCCATCATGGATCAGGTGATCGTCCAATTGACCGCCGTCGGCACCACCATCGTCTGGTCCGGCGTGGTTGCCTTCATCTCCTACAAGCTGGTGGATATCGTGATCGGCCTGCGTGTGGCTGAAGACGAAGAGCGCGAAGGCCTGGACGTTTCGTCCCACGGCGAATCGGCTTACCACGCTTAATCCCGGGCAGCGGTCTGCGGACCGCTCTCCCGCGATTCACGGGCATCCTGCGGGATGCCCGTTTTATTTTGCGGACAGGAAAAGGCAACCCTACCCAACGCAGAACGCGCAGGGCAAGTCGGATAAACAGATGGGGGAATGCGGGCTGGAGCGGGGACCGGCGGCTGGGTGTGATTCAGCCCTGAACGCAGCCGACCTTATGCGCCCTCTACCTTGAAAACGCTTGGCCGCGCTTGGCGGCGGTGGGGTTATCCGTTCAGCAGATGAAGCGCATATAGACGATGCCGGCAACGCTGACGATCAGCATCGCCACCGCCGGCAGCGCCACTTCGCGCGGGCGCTTCGGCAGCCCCTGGCGAACCCGGTCCAGCAGCCGCATCATCTCGCCCAGGGTCATCACCGACAGCAACACCATCGCGGTGGCGTCGATGATCACGATCAGCGCGGGAATATCGTCCATCGGCTTGCACAGTCGCGGCCGCCAGACGCCGAAAGTACCGGCGATGGGATTCAAGCGGTCGAAGCCGAGGCCGGTGATGAACCACTCGACCGAAATGACCCCGACCAGGACCAGCAAACCCAGCGTGACCCAACCCTCGGCACGCTTTAAGGCATCGAGGAACTGGCGCAGGTCGGCGAGATATTCCCGCGCCTCGCGGCGCAGGCGGTCGCCTAGGGGTTCCCGGTCCCGAGCGCTCACCGGAACACCACGGTCTTGTTGCCGTGGACCAGCACCCGGTCTTCCAAGTGGTAGCGCAGGCCGCGGGCCAGCACCGCCTTCTCGATGTCCTTGCCGTAGCGGACCATGTCGTCCACCGAGTCGGAATGGTCGATGCGGATCACGTCCTGCTCGATGATCGGCCCCTGGTCCAGGTCGGCGGTAACGTAGTGGCAGGTGGCGCCGATCAGCTTGACGCCCCGCTCATAGGCCTGGTGATAGGGCTTGGCACCGACGAAGCTGGGCAGGAAGCTGTGGTGAATATTGATGATCTGCCCCGGATAGGCGGCGCACAGCTCGGGAGAAAGGATTTGCATGTAGCGCGCCAGCACCATGGTGTCGCCGCGCACTTCCTCATACAGACGCTTCACCTCGGCATAGGCCTGGGGCTTGTTGTCCGCTGTCACCGGGACGTGGTGGAAGGGAATGCCGTGCCACTCGACGAAGCCCTTGAAGGTGTCGTGGTTCGAGATCACGCAGGGGATCTCGATGTCCAGCTCCCGCGACTGCCAGCGCGCCAGCAGGTCGTAGAGGCAATGCTCCTGCTTCGACACCAGCACCACGACGCGCTTTTTCACCGCGCTGTCGCTGATCTTCCAGTCCATCTCCAGCGCCTCGGCCAGGGGCCGGAAGCGTTCGCGGAACTCTGCCAGCAGGAAGGCGATGGAGTCGGCCTTGATCTCGATGCGCATGAAGTAGCGCCCGGTCAGGTCGTCGGCATGGAAGCTCGACTCGAGAATCCAGCCGCCATGCTCGGCGATGAAGCCGGTCACCCGCGCGATGATGCCGACCCGGTCGGGGCAGGAGGCGGCGAGGGTGTAGAAGCGGTCGCGATGCATAGTGCGGTCAGATGCGCGCGCTGGCCTTGTCGATCTCGGCGCGCAGTTGGGCGTAGTCGGTGGTCACCGGGAACTGGGGGAATTCGCGGATCACGTTCTCCGGCGGGCGGAACAGGATGCCGGCATGGGCCTCGCCCAGCATCGCCGTGTCGTTATAGGAGTCGCCGGAAGCGATCACCTGGAAATTGAGTTCCTTGAAGCGCTGCACCGCTTCCTTCTTCTGGTTCGGCATGCGCAGCTTGTAGGCGGTCAGCATGCCCTGGGCATCGGCTTCGAGCTTGTGGCAGAACAGGGTCGGCATGCCTAGCTGTTTCATCAGGGGCATCGCGAATTCGTAGAAGGTGTCGGACAGGATGATCACCTGGTAGTCCTCGCGCAGGGCGTCGAGGAAGGCCTTGGCGCCCGGCATCGGGCCGCTTTCGGCGATCACCTTCTGGATGTCCGGCAGGCCCAGCTTCTTCTCCCGCAGCAGGTTCAGGCGGAAGCTCATCAGCTTGTCGTAGTCCGGCTCGTCGCGGGTGGTGCGGCGCAGTTCGGGAATGCCGGTGCGCTCGGCGAATTCAATCCAGATTTCGGGGACGAGAACACCTTCGAGGTCGAGACAGACGAGTTGCACGGGCAGGCTCCGGAAAGAGGGCGGGAAAGCGCGGGATTTTACGCGAATGCCCTGATTTTCCGCAGCATTTCAGTCCGGCAGGACCAGGCCCTCGAGCAGTTCGTGTATCTCCAGCCAACGCATCTCGGCAGTCTCGATGACGCCGGCCAATTCGCCCTGGCGTTTCAGCAGGTTTTCCAGCAAAGCCTTGTCGGGCGTGGCGTACAGCGCAGGATCGGCCAGCCGGCCGTCGAGCAGGCCCTTCTCGCCGTTCCAGGCGGCGAGCTGCTTGTCGAGCTTTTCCAGCTCCTTGACCAGGGGCCGGCGCTGCTGCAACAGGGCCTGGCGGTCGGCGGCGGCCTGGGCCCGCTCCTCCTTGCGCGACTCGCGGCGCTCGTCCTTGGGCGCCTCGGCGGCGCGCTGCTTGCCCAGCCAACTGGCATAGTCGTCGAGGTCGCCATCGAAGGCCTGCACCCGGCCGTCGGCCACCAGGTACAGCTCGTCGGCGGTGGTGCGCAGCAGGTGGCGGTCGTGGGACACCAGCACCACCGCGGCCTCGGTCTCCTGCAGGGCCAGGGTCAGGGCCTCGCGCATTTCCAGATCCAGGTGGTTGGTCGGTTCGTCCAGCAGCAGTAGGTTGGGCCGCTGGCGGATCAGCAAGGCCAAGGCCAGGCGCGACTTTTCGCCGCCGGAAAAGCGGCCGCAGGGTTCGGTGGTCTGATCGCCCTTGAAGTCGAAGCCGCCTAGGTAGTCGCGCAGGTCCTGCTCGCGGGTCTGCGGCTCCTGGCGCACCAGATGCTGCAGCGGCGATTCGTCGGGGCGCAGTTGCTCCAACTGGTGCTGGGCGAAGTAGCCGATCTTCAGGTGGCGGCCTTCGATGCGCTTGCCGGTAAGCGGCTTCAAGTCGCCGGCCAGCAGCTTGACCAGGGTGGACTTGCCGGCGCCGTTGCGGCCCAGAAGGCCGATGCGGGCGCCGGGCCGCACTTCGAGGCGGATGCCGGCGAGCAGCGGTGTCTCACCGTAGCCGACGGCGGCGGCCTCGACGCCCAGGAGCGGATCGGACATGGCCGTCGGCTCCAGCAGGCGGAAGGTGAAGGCGGTGTCCACGTGGGCGGCGGCGATCAGCTCCATCCGGTCCAGGGCCTTCAGCCGGCTCTGGGCCTGGCGCGCCTTGGTGGCCTGGGCGCGGAAGCGATCCACGTACTTGTGCAGATGGGCGATCTCCCGCTGCTGCCGCTCGTACATCGATTGCTGGGCCGCCAGGCGTTCGGCGCGGGTGCGCTCGAAGGCCGAGTAGTCGCCGCTGTAGAGACTCATCCGGCCCTGCTCGATATGGATGATCTGGCCCACCACGGCGTCGAGGAAATCCCGGTCGTGGGAGATCATCAGCAGCGTGCCCGGATAGCCGCGCAGCCAGCCTTCCAGCCAGAGCACTGCGTCGAGATCGAGGTGGTTGGTCGGCTCGTCCAGCAGCAGCTGATCGGAGCGGCACATCAGCGCCCGCGCCAGGTTCAGGCGTACC
>DATDMT010000034.1:0-3730 GCA_036518635.1 Rhodocyclaceae bacterium
GTTGCGCGCGATGGCCCTCAGGCACAAGCTCAACCGTCTGCGCTACAAGGCGCCGCAGGAAAGCTTCTGGCAGGATCTGCTGGGCCTGTATCAAAAAGCCCGCAGCCGCAATCTGGCGACCCTGGGGATACGCCCCTACAACGAGGACGGTGCCAACACCAGCATCCAGAGCGAACTGCTGCGCGTCCTGCTGTTCGAGGCGGCGCCGCTGGAAAACCTGTCCTCGGAGCAGATAGAGTGCCTGGATCGGTTTCTGTGCGGCTTCCTAGACAAGGCAGTTCTGCGCGACGCGCCGAACGCGCAAACCATGTTTTGCTTCGAGCCTGGCAAGGGGCGTGGCCCGGGACGCTTCGATCCCGACCGGCCGCCGGCAGGTGGGCTGTTCTTCGGCCCCTGGGGCGCCTATCTGGAAGCCACCCAGGCATTGGCGGCGCTGGACAAGGGCCAGGAAGTGGCCTGGCTGCAGGGCGCTCCCGGCGAGGGCGCATCGCAGCTTGCCCTGCTGCGCGCGCTGAATTTCGCCTGGTCGGCCAATCCACCGAAGCGGATATTTCCGCGGGAAGAGGCGGCGGGCACCATGCTGGTGGTGCATGACTTCGTCCAGGTGCGGCGCATGGTGGCGGCTTCGGCCTTTGCCCGCTCCGGTCGCCAGATCGAGTTTTCCGCCAGTTATGAATTCCGTGCGCGGATACAGGATGAATATTTCGGTTCGGTGGACCAGCCCAACAGCCCGCCACCCGAGGTCTCGCCGGATGAGGAACAGGAAATCCTGACACCGTCGGAAATTCTTGAGCGCCTGGAGTTGGCCGGCGATAGGGAGCAGATGGAAATCTGGACCGCAATCGACCGCAGTGCGGAAGGCATCGGTTGCATCGTGCCGCACCAGAAAAAATGGCTGCGGGTCAGCACCGTGATCGGCTATCGCCTGCCGGGCGAAATCGATTGGCAGATTGCCGTATTGCGTCGCCTCGGCCGTACTGCCGAAGGTCGCCGCCTGGCAGGCCTGCAATTGTTGCGCGGCATACCCGCGGCTGTGTACGTCAAAGCGGTGGAGGGCGCCGCTCACCCGGGGCAGCCGGTGGCTGCTCACGCCCTGACCGATTTCAGCGACGGCATCTTGATCTCCGCCGAGAGCGAAACCCTGTTGCTGGATACGGCTGAAATCAATCTCGACGATTGCCTGCTGATGGTCGGCGCCGGCCAGCAGCAGACGGTGGTAGTCAGCGAAATTCTCGACCAGTTGCCGGGCCTGACCGTGCTGCGCTACAGCCCGGCCAGCCCCGCAGCCTGAACGGAAAAAAGGCGGCAGCCCTGGCTGCGCTTTAACCCACAAAATCTGTGCACAACTTTGTGGATTAATGCCGCGGCTGCACTGTTGCCGCCGTTTCGCCGCCGCGCCGCATCATTGTGCAGTTTGCACTGCGCTGTCGCGAAGACGACAGGACGAATTGCCTCAACCGCCTGCAAGCGGCCGCTTTTCGGCAAATTGCCCGCATGGCACCGCCCTTGCCTCTAGCCGATTGATTACGGCGCGGCGCCTGCCGTCGCAGAACGGTGGAAAAGAGGACAAGCATGACCATGAAGTTCTACATGACCCCTGGCTCCTGCTCGACGGGTATCCACATCCTGCTGGAGGAGGTGGGCCTGGTGTTCGAGGCCCATCTGGTGAACCTGATGACGGGGGATCAGCACAAGCCGGACTATTTGGCGATCAATCCCAAGGCTACGGTGCCGGCCCTGTTGCGCGACGACGGCAGCGCCCTGACGGAGTTCCAGGCCATCGCCTGGTGGCTGGCCCGCAGCCATCCGCGGTGCAAGTTGCTGCCGGACAGCATCGAGGGCGAGGCGCGGGTGCTGGAGGTGATGGGCCACGCCGTCGGCACCCTCCACGGCCAGGGCTTCACTCGGATATTCACCACCGACAAATTCACCGCCAACGAAGCCGAATACGAGGCGGTGCGAGCCCGGGGCCGGGAGATCGTCGAACAGGGCTTCGCCGTCGTGGACGCGCTGCTGGCGGATCGCGAATACGCGGTGGCGGAGCACTTCACCATCGCCGACGCAGCCCTGTTCTATGTCGAGTTCTGGGCCGACCGGATCGGCCTGCCGCTACCGGCCAACTGCCAGGCCCATTACCGCCGCCTGCTGACACGGCCGGCGGTGCGCCAGGTGCTGATGGAAGAGGGCTACGCCTCGGTGTTTAGCTGAGGGCGACGAAACTCTGCCGGCCATACCAGCTTTCCCCCGCCGCCAGGGCGATGGGCTGGCGGGCCACGGCGGCCTCGACGCAGAGCATACGGCGGAACTCCAGGGGCGCCATGTCGGGCAGGGTGGCGCAGAGTTTTTCCCAGGGGTTCCACACCACCGCGTCGGGGAAGCCCTCGTGGTGGATGGCCAGGTTGCCGTCGCCGCTCAAGAGCAGCGGCTTCGTGGCCCGGTGATAGACCCGGTCCACCTCGTCCTCCACGGTCAGTTCCGCGGCGCCGTCGCGGCGGATTTGGTTGCCCTTGGCCGCATCGCGAAACTCCAGGCCGGTGAGGCCCTGCAGATGGGTCTGCTCCACTTCCTTGACCCGCAGATAGCTGTGCAGGGCGCCGGTGAAGCTGAAGGGCCCATCGCCGGTGTTGTCCACCGAGAGCTCCACGTCCAGCCGGTTCGCCTCCAGCACCACGGTGACTTCGACGTGGAACTCGTGGGGCCATAGGGCGCGGCTGGCGGCGTCGGCATCGCGGGCGAGGCTCAGCATGGCGTAGCCGTCGCGGCAGTTTTGCCCCGCATCGTCCCAGGGCACGGTGCGCAGTAGGCCGTGCTTGGGCAGCTCGCCGAGGCCAGAGAACTGCGGAAAGCAGACCGGGATGCCGCCGCGGATCGAGCGGCTGCCGTCGAACACGGCGCGCTCGCTGAGGAATAGCCGTTCCCGCTGGTCGGCGGTCTGCCACGAAAGCACCTGGCCGCCGAGGCGGCTGACGATGGCGCGGGCGCCGCTGGCGGCCTGCAGGCGGAAGGCTTCGATGCCGTGGAAGTCTATGGTTTCGATGCTGGGTTTCATGGTGTTGTCGAAGTGGGATTGAGTTGCAGCGCATCCGCTGCCGCATTGCAGGCGGCGATGGCGAGCAGCAGGGCGAGGCCGGGGAAGAGACTGATCCAGTACTGGCCGCTGAGCAGATAGGGGAAACCGTTGGCCACCAGGAGGCCCAGGGACGGCTCGGTCACCGGCGCGCCGAGACCGAGGAAGGACAGGGTGGCCTCCAGGCCCATGGCTGCCGCCAGTTGCAAGGGCAGCACCGCCATCAGGGTCGGCAGGCAGTTGGGCAACAGATGGCGGTGCAGGATGCGCAGCGGCGTCGCGCCGCACAGGCGGGCGGCAGCGACGTAATCGCGCTGGGCCTCGCCGCGGGCCGCGGCGCGGGTCAGGCGGGCGAACCAGGCCCATTGCGCCAGGGCCAGGGCCAGGGCCACTTTGCCGAGGCCGGGGCCGAGGACGGCGAGCAGCACTAGGGCCACCAGCAGCGCCGGGAAGGACAGTTGCAGGTCGGCGATGCGCATCAGCAGCGCATCCACCCGGCCGCCGCGATAGCCGGCAATCAGGCCCACCGGCACGCCGATGGCACAGGCCAGGGCGCTGCCGGCCAGGCCCACGGCGAGACTGATGCGCAGCCCCACCAGCATCGCCGAGAGCAGGTCGCGGCCCTGCTCGTCGCTGCCCAGCAGGTAGTGCAACGCGCCGCTG
>DATDMT010000035.1:0-2106 GCA_036518635.1 Rhodocyclaceae bacterium
GTCGGGCCAGGCGATGGCCCCCGGGGCCACGGCGTTGACCCGCACCTGGGGCGCGAGTTCGATGGCCAGGGCGCGGGTCAGGCCCAGCAGGCCAGCCTTGGCCGCGCTGTACACCGGGTAGCCCGCCAGGGGCCGCTCGGCATGGATGTCGGTGATGTTCACGATGGCACCGCCGGTCGCGCGCAGGTGGGGCGCGGCGGCCTGGGCGAGAAACAGGGCGCCCTTCAGGTTGCCGTCCATCAACTGCTGCCAGTCGTTTTCGCCAATGCTGCCGACCGGCGTCGGCCAGAAGCTCGAAGCGTTGTTCACCAGACCGTCGAGCCGGCCGAAGCGGGTGACGGTGGCCTCCACCGCGGCGGCCAGGGCGGCACTGTCGGCGAGATCGGCGCAGACCGTCGCTGCAGAGTCGGGGCGCACGGCATTCAGCGCCGCCGCCAGGGCCGCGGCCTCGTCGGCGGAGCGGCGATAGTGCAGCATCACCCGCGCGCCGGACGCATGCAGCGTGCGCGCGATTTCGGCGCCGACCCGACGGGCCGCGCCAGTGATGAGGACTACCGGGGAAGACATGGGGCGGCAGTATACCTGCCCGCCCTGCCTAATCTTTCAGCAAGCGCTCCAGCACCCGCGCCGCGGCGGCGAAGCCGAAGCCGGCGGTGACCGCCACCGAGGAGCCGTAGCCGGCGCAGTTGAGGCCGTGGAGGCCGCCTTCATCCACCTCGCAGGCATTGCCGGCAGGGCGGCGGATTTGTTCCGGCGAGTAGACGCACTCGATGCCGAACTTCTTTTTCGGGTCGCGGGGGTAGCCGTATTCCTTGCGCAGCAGGGCGCGCACCTTGGAGGCCAGGGCGTCCTGCACGGTACGCGACAGGTCGTCCACCACGGTACGGGTCGGGTCCACGCGGCCGCCGGCACCGCCGGTAGTCACCACATGGATGCCGCTGCGTTTGCAATGGGCCAGCAGCGCCGCCTTGGCGCGCACCTGGTCGATGGCGTCGATCAGGGCATCGCAGGCCGGCACCAGTTGCGCCACGTTTTCAACAGTAACGAAGTCGTCCACGATCTCGACCCGGCAGACCGGGTGGAATGAGGCGATGCGCTCGGCCATGGCCTGGGCCTTGGCCTTGCCGAGGTTCTCTTCCACCGCGTGGATCTGCCGGTTCATGTTGGATTCGGCAACATGGTCCAGGTCGATCAGGGTCAGCCGGCCGACGCCGCTCCGCGCCAGCCCTTCCGCCGCCCAGGAGCCGACGCCGCCGATGCCGACGACGCAGACGTGGGCCGCCAGCAGGCGTTCCAGGGCGCCTTCGCCGTAGAGGCGGGTGGTGCCGCCGAAGCGGCGCGAGAGGTCGGGAGCGTGGGTCATGGCGGGGCGCAATGCTACAGCGGATGTGCCGCCCTGCGGGCATGGCCGAGACGCAACAGTTCCAGCCCGAGCAACTGCGCCGCGCAGGCCAGGGCCGCCAGCGACCAGGCGGCCGCGCCCAGCGGTGCCAAGTGGAACAGCCCGAGCAACAGCGGCGATTGGCTGATCAGCGCCAGCCCGATCAGGGCACCGCCGCAGACCCACCAGAACACTGGATTACCGCGCCCCAGGCCCAACAACAAGGACCGGCTACCGCTGCGGCAGGCTGCCAGCAGGGCCAGGTTGCCGCCGAGCATGACGACGAACACCAATGCCCGCGACTGCTCCGCCGCCCAGGCCAGATGCAGCGACCACAGATAGGCGGCGGCATTCACCGCCAGCACGACGGCGCCCTGGGCCAACGCCAGACGCATCCGCCGGCCGCCGAACAGGGCCTCGTCGCCGCGCCGCGGCGGCCGCCGCATATGCCCCGGCTCCGCCGGCTCGGCCTCGAACACCAGAGAGCAGGAAGGGCCGATGATCAGCTCGAAAAACATGATCAGCGCCGGGATCAGCATCAGCGGCTGACCAAGCAGGGCCGGCAGCAGCGCCATGCCGGCAATCGGCAGATGCACCGCCAGGGTGTAGGAGAGGGCTTTGCGCAGATTGTCGAAGACGCGGCGGCCGAGGCCCATGGTCGCCACCAGGGCGGCGAAGTCGTCGTCGAGCAGCACCAGGCCCGCCGCCTCCCGCGCCACGTCGCT
>DATDMT010000036.1:0-12340 GCA_036518635.1 Rhodocyclaceae bacterium
CCGTCGAGGGCGCCCTCCGCATTGCGGAAGATGTAGGGCGGATAGGTGTCGTCGGACACGACCGTCAGCGGCTGCGGCTCCGCCGCCAGCGCCCCCAAGGGCAACACCAGGCATAGCCACAACAGGGCTGCGGCCCTGCGCCAACAGCCGATGAACGCGCCTCCTGCCAGGCGACGATCCTGCTTCATTTCCTGTCCTTCCCGTGCGCGGCAGCGTGGCCGCAAGTTTCTTATTGGCTATTGCCAAAGTGTAATGCCTTGGCGTCAAAAAGGGCCTTCCACATCAGGGGGCAAGCCGGGGCCGATCCCGCCCGGCGGCGGGATGTCGGGTTCCCGACAATCCAGCCCGTAATCGCCACCAATGGCCTCGGTCCGGCCGGCCGATGCCGCTCAACCACGGGCATCGGCGGCCGTGGCATCGGCCTTGCAGACGCCAGAGCAAAACCCTGACCAATGGAGCGCGCCATGCCCAAACCAAAAAAACATGTCCTCGTCTGCACCCAGAGCCGCCCCCCCGGCCACCCCCGCGGCTCCTGCGGCGAAAAGGGCTGTGCCGACGTGTTCAACACCTTCCTCGCCGAGTTCCAGAAACGCAATCTGTGGAACCAGTTCGCCGTCACCAACACCGGCTGCCTCGGCACCTGCATGCTGGGCACCGCGGTGGTCGTCTATCCGGAAGGGGTGATGTACGGCGGCGTGAAGACCGAGGACGTGGCCGCCATCATCGACGAACACCTGATGTTCGATCAGCCGGTCGAGCGCCTGCAGGTCGCCAAGGAGGTCTGGTAGCCATGGCCCCCCAGGAACCCTATGACGTCGGCGAGGTGGTCTACAGCCTCGAGCCGATCGAGAACGACGGCGGCATTCCCGGCATCGCCGAGGACGCCCTGCTGGCCACCCCGGGCCGGCGCGGCGTGGTGGTGATGTACGGCCACAGCCAGGTGGATCCCAGCAAGGAGGTGTACCTGGTGCGCTTCGAGGATGCCGATGGCGTGCTCGGCCCGCCGGTGGGCGTGCTGCCGGAGGAGCTGACCCAGGACGAAGCCGTGGCCAAGCAACTGGCGGCGGTCTGAGGCCCATGGAAGCGAATACGCCAATCGCCGCCACCCTGTCGTAAGCACCACAACCATGGCGGCGACAAAACTTCTTTGTTTTCAGTAAGTAATAAATATTTTTCGGGTCGGCACGGTCGTTGCTGAAAGACCGGTACCCCAACCCAAAAATTTTCGCGGGAGATAGAACATGGACCTGCCCGTAGTTTCCGAAGAAGCCCCTGCCAAATCCGGCGGATGCAGCGCCGGCAGTTGCGGATCGACCACCGACCAGATGGACGGCCTGTCGGATGCGATCCGCGCCAAGGTGCAGGACCACCCCTGTTATTCCGAAGACGCCCACCACTACTTCGCCCGGATGCACGTGGCGGTGGCGCCGGCCTGCAACATCCAGTGCCACTACTGCAACCGCAAGTACGACTGCGCCAACGAGTCGCGCCCGGGTGTCGTCTCCGAGCTGCTGACCCCCGACCAGGCGGTGAAAAAGACCCTGGCGGTGGCCGCCACCATTCCGCAGATGACGGTCCTCGGCATCGCCGGCCCCGGCGATCCCCTTGCCAATCCCGAGCGCACTTTCGAGACCTTCCGTCAACTGGCCGAGAAAGCGCCGGACATCAAGCTTTGCGTCTCCACCAATGGCCTGGCCCTGCCCGACCATGTGGAGGAACTGTCCAAGCACAACATCGACCACGTGACGATCACCATCAACTGCGTGGACCCGGACGTGGGCGCCCAGATCTATCCGTGGATCTACTGGCAGAACAAGCGCATCCACGGCCGCGAAGGCGCCAAGATCCTGATCGAACAGCAGCAGAAGGGCCTGGAGATGCTGACCGCCAAGGGCATCCTGGTGAAGGTCAATTCGGTGCTGATCCCCGGCGTCAATGACCAGCATCTGAAGGAAGTGTCCAAGATCGTCAAGGCCAAGGGCGCCTTCCTCCACAACGTGATGCCCCTGATCGCCGAGGCCGAGCACGGCACCTTCTACGGCGTGATGGGCCAGCGCAGCCCCGAGCCCCACGAGCTGAAG
This sequence comes from Rhodocyclaceae bacterium, assembly GCA_036518635.1. GTDB lineage: Bacteria > Pseudomonadota > Gammaproteobacteria > Burkholderiales > Rhodocyclaceae > AWTP1-18. The sequence continues at coordinate 2,082 of DATDMT010000036.1, forward strand.
GAACTGCAGGACGCCTGCGAAGGCGACATGAACATGATGCGCCACTGCCGCCAGTGCCGCGCCGACGCCGTCGGCCTGCTGGGCGAGGATCGCGGTTCGGAATTCACCCTGGACAAGATCGAGGACATGGAGATCGACTACGAGGCCGCCATGGCGGTCCGCGCCGAACTCCGCGCCCAGGTCACCGCCGAACTGGAAGCCAAGCGCGCCAAGGCCCACGGCAAGGCCGCGGTGGTCGAGCTGCACGCCGAAACCGCCCCGGTCGGCCGGCCGGTGCTGATGGCCGTCGCCTCCAAGGGTTCGCCGACCATCAACCAGCACTTCGGCCATGCCAAGGAGTTCCTGATCTACGAGGGCTCCAGCAAGGGCGTGCGCTTCATCGGCCACCGCAAGACCGATCTCTACTGCGGCGGCGACGATACCTGCGGCGACGGCGAATCGGTCCTCGACCAGACCATCAAGTCCCTCGCCGGCTGCGAAGTCGTGCTCTGTTCCAAGATCGGCTACGAGCCCTGGGGCAACCTGGAAGCCGCCGGCATCCAGCCCAACGGCGAGCATGCGATGGAGCCCATCGAGGACGCGGTGATGGCGATCTGGAACGAGATGCTAGCGGCGGGCAAGCTGGACGCCCCGGCGGAGATCAAGAAGCGCGCTTGAGGCAACACCCAGCTCCGTTCGTGCTGAGCCTGTCGAAGCATGAACGGAGCGCAACCACGGTAGCCCTTCGACAAGCTCAGGGCGAACGGAGCGGAGAAAGATCATGGCACTGGAAATCATCGAAACCTGCGTCAACTGCTGGGCCTGCCAACCGGTCTGCCCCAACGACGCGATCTACGAGGCCAAGCCCCATTTCCTGATCAATGCGGACAAGTGCACCGAATGCGCCGGCGACTACGCCGATGCCCAGTGCGCCGCGATCTGCCCGATCGAAGGAGCGATCCTCGACGAGCTGGGCGTGGAATTGAACCCGCCGGGCTCCCTGACCGGCATTCCCCCCGAACGCTGGGCCGTGGCCATGGCCGAGATCCAGGCCCGCGGTGGCGAAATGTTGTAAGGGCCCGGGGCGCCCCTTAGCGCCCTGCTTGCACACGCTGGAGGCTGCCATGAAGACGTCCATGACCACCCTGCTGTCGGCCCTGAAGGGCGCCGCCCTCTTCGCCCTGCGCTCGCTGCGCATCCATTTTCTCCACGTAGATCAACGCTGGACCCACCATGGCTGAAATCCTGTTTTTCGAAAAATCCGGCTGTTCCGGCAACACGCGCCAGAAGGCCATGCTCGAGGCCGCCGGCCACACCGTCGTCGCCCGCGACCTGCGCGACGTGGCCTGGTCCCGGGCCAAGCTGCTGTCCTTCCTGGAGGGCATACCCGTCGCGCTGTGGTTCAACCGCGCCGCCCCCGACGTGAAGAGCGGCGAGATCGTGCCCGAGGAGCTGGACGAATGCACCGCCCTGGGCCTCCTGCAGAACAACCCGCTGCTGATCCGCCGCCCCCTGATGGAAGTGGCCGGGGTGCGCCGCGTCGGCTTCGATGCCGAAGCCGTGCATGCCTGGATCGGCCTCGGCGACAGCGCCCTGCCGGAGGGAAATCTGGAAGCCTGTAGCCACGCCCCCGGTCAGCCCAGTTGCAAGGACCCGCGCGCAAAAACGCACTAGGAGCAGTTATGGCCGCAGCGGCCGCCCTGAGCTCGGCAGTGGAAGTCAAACCCGGCGTGCACTGGGTGGGGACGCTCGACCCGGATTTGCGCAACTTCGACATCATCCTGCGCACTGCCAACGGCACCAGCTACAACGCCTACGTGGTCCGCGGCAGCGCAGGCGTGGCGGTGATCGACACGGTCAAGGCCGCCTTCAGCGACACCTTCTTCCACCGCCTGGAAGCGGTGGCCGACTACGACGAGATCACCACCCTGGTCCTGAACCACCTGGAGCCCGACCATTCCGGCGCCATGCCCGAGCTGATGCGCCGGGCGCCCCGGGCCAAGCTGCACCTGTCGCTGCAGGCGCGGACCATGCTGAAGGGCCTCTGCGACGTGGAGGAATTCTCCGACCGCATCGTCACCGTCGGCACCGGCGACACGGTGAGCCTCGGCGACCGGACCCTGCGCTTTCTCAACACGCCCTATCTGCACTGGCCCGACACCCAGTGCACTTATCTGGTCGAGGAACAGATGCTGTTCTCCGGCGACTTCCTCGGCTGCCATTTCTGCGACCCGCGCCTGTTCAACGACGCGGTGGGCGACTTCCGTTTTTCCTTCGAGTACTACTACGCCCACATCATGCGGCCCTTCCGCCGCCACGTGCGGGATGCCCTGGGCCTGATCGAACCGCTGCCGCTCTCGGTCATCGCCCCGGCCCACGGCCCGATCCTGCGCGACGATCCGCGGGACTACGTGCGCCGCTACCGCACCCTCTCGGCTCCCAGCCTGCACAGCGGCGACGCGCCGACCCTGCTGGTGTTCTACATCTCCGCCTACGGCGCCACCCGGCGCATGGCCGAGGCGGTGATGGCCGGCGCCGAGGAAGCCGCGGCGGTAGCCGGCAACGAAGTCCGCGTCTCCCTCTACGACCTGGAAGGGGGTACCAGCCAGCCCTTCATCGACCTGATCGAGGAGGCCGACGGCCTGGTCTTCGGCAGCCCGACGATCAACGGCGACGCGGTCAAGCCGGTGTGGGACCTGCTCTCCTCGCTGACTTCCATCGACGTCCGCGGCAAGCTCGGCGCCGCCTTCGGCTCCTACGGCTGGAGCGGCGAAGCGGTGCCGATGATCGAGGACCGCCTGCGCCGCCTGAAGCTGCGGGTGCCGGTGGCCGGCGTCAAGGCGCGCCTGACCCCCACCGCCGACGAACTCCGCCAATGCCACGACCTGGGCCGCCAGACCGCCCTGCACCTGCTCGGCCGCGCCGAACATAGGGTGATCGACATGGCAGCCCTCGGTTGATTTCTTTCTTTTCTAGGAGCCCACCATGCCCAAAGCAACTGTCACCTTCGAGGACATCGGCGTCACCGTCACCGTCCCCGCGGGCACCCGCTTGATCGAAGTTTCCGAAAAAGTCGGCGCCGGCATCACCTATGGCTGCCGCGAAGGCGAGTGCTGCACCTGCCTGACCAAGATCGTCGAAGGCCATGAGCACCTGGCTTCGCCGTCGATGCTGGAAGACCAGGTGCTGAAGGACAACCTCGCCCCGCGCCATCACCGTCTCGCCTGCCAGGCCCAAATCCTCGGCGGCAAGATCGTCGTCAAGCCCGCCTGAGAGCGGCACGCAGCACGCCCCACAGCGAGAACATCCACCTACACCACCACCAAGGAGCCATCATGGCCAACGTCACTTTCTCCAGCCCGCTGCACAAGGACAAGACCGTCTACGCCGTCGCCGGCAGCCACACCAAGACCATTCTCGAACTGGCCAAGGACAACCACATCCCGATCGACTTTTCCTGCGGCGACGGCGAATGCGGCACCTGCCTGGTCAAGGTCTGGAGCATCGACAAGACCAAGAACAGCAATCGCTACGCCCACATGAGCGGCCCGCTCAACGCCCGCGAAGAAAAAGTGCTGAAGGAAATGGGCAAGATCACCCAAGAGCAGATCGACCAGATGCGCGTGGACGACTTCCCGCCCAACGAATGGCGCCTGGCCTGCCAGATGGTGGTGCGCGACGAGGACATCCTGGTCGAATACCCGAGCCGGTGAACCTCACCACGGCCTCCCGCGCGGAGGCCGCCTATCTCGGCCTGGCCGTCGGCGACGCCCTCGGCGCCACGGTGGAGTTTCAGACACCGCGCGAGATCAGTGTCGGCTTCGCCCGCAGCGGCGGGCTGCACCGGGAGATCGTCGGCGGCGGCTGGCTGAAGCTGAAGCCCGGCCAGGTCACCGACGACACCACCATGGCGCTGGCCCTCGGCGAGGCCATCCTCGAACGGAGCGGCGCGGTGGAGGCGGCGGCCTGCGCCCGCGCCTTCGACCAGTGGATGCGCGCCAAGCCGGTAGACATCGGCAACACCGTGCGCCGCAACCTGATCCAGTTCCGCCGTAGCGGCGATCCGGTGGCGCCGGAATCCGAACACGACGCCGGCAACGGCGCGGCGATGCGGGCGCTGCCGGTGGCCCTGGCCACCCTCGGCGCCGACGAGGCGGCAGTACGCGCCGCCAGCCGGACACAGGCCCACGTCACCCATCACAACGCGGTCTCCGACGCCGCCTGCGAATTCCTCTGCCTGGCGGTGCAGGACGCGATTCAGGGCGCCAACCTGCGCGAGCTGTACCGCTACCGTATCCAGCCCTTCGTCGCCGCCTGGCCGATCTATGCCTGGCGCGGCCGCCGCCATGAGAACCCCAGCGGTTACGTGGTGGATACCCTGCGCGCCGTACTGCAGGCGCTGATGGAGACCGACAATCCCGAGGATTGCCTGGTCAACGTCGTCAATCGCGGCGGCGATGCCGACACCACCGGCGCCATCGCCGGCATGCTGGCCGGCGCCCTTTACGGCCGCGAGGCCCTACCGCGCCGCTGGCTGGCCGCCCTCGACCCCCATATCCGCCTGGCCTGCGCCGGCCAGGCCCGCGCCCTGCTCGACGTTTCCCCCGCCACCGCCCTCGATCCCCTACGCCGTCAAACAGCCGCCTGACCCCTCCCGGTTTATCCGGAAGGGATACAATCGCCGGAAGAGGATAGGCCCATGGCCGCCGCGCAAAAATAAGAACCATCGGCGAAGTGGAGGACAGGATGCCCAAAAGTGTTGCGGATTCCGCAGCGATGCCTCCGGCGTTGCCGGAAAAGAACGGCAAGACCTTCGCCATCAACCTGATGGAGCACTTGGTGGTGCCCACCTTCGTGCTCGACGCCGAGCGCCGGGTACTGATCTGGAACCGCGCCTGCGAGCGACTGACCGGCGTTTCCCACCGCGAGGTGATCGGCACCAGCGAACACTGGCGCGCCTTTTACGACGCGCCGCGGCCCTGCCTGGCCGACCTGGTGGCCACCGACAATCAGGAAGCCATCGACAGCCTGTATACCGTCCATGCCGATACGACGGAACCGTCTTTCGGCGTCCATGCGGAAAACTGGTGCGTGATGCCGCGCCTCGGCCATCGCCTCTACCTGGCGGTGGATGCCGGGCCGATCTTCGACGAGGCCGGCAAGCTGATCGCTGTGGTGGAAACCCTGCGCGACATGACCGACAAGAAAAACGTCGAAGACGCGCTGTACAAGCTGGCCAATCAGGATTTCCTCACCGGCCTGGGCAACCGCCATGCCTTCGACGACGCCCTGGAAAAGGAATGGCGCCGCGCCTTCCGCCAGGAAACCCCGCTCAGCCTGATCATGCTCGACGTGGATTTTTTCAAGGCCTACAACGACACCTACGGCCATCTCACCGGCGACAACTGCCTGAAGGCGGTGGGCCAGGTAATCGCCGCCTGCCTGCACCGGGCCGGCGACGTCGGCGCCCGCTACGGCGGCGAGGAGTTCGCGGTGATCCTGCCGATGACCGATGCGGAAGGCGCCGCCGCGCTGGCCGAGCAGATTCGCACCGAGGTGCAGGAACTGGCCATTTCCCACACGGGTAGCCCGGACATCGGCGTGGTCACGATCAGCGCCGGCACGGCCACCCTGTTCCCGACCAACGAATCGAAGCTCGAATCGCTGATCGCCACCGCCGACGCTGCCCTCTACCAGGCCAAACACGGCGGCCGCAACCGGGTGGTGGCGGGCTAGCCCCCTCTCCCTGTCTTGCGCGGGAGATTGGTAAAGTAAGGCATGTCCAGATTCATCCGTCACACCTTGGCAGCGCTGGCGATCGGCCTTGCCACGACTGCCGCCCCCGCCGCCGGGAACGTGCTCCGCGTCACCTATCCCGAGACCGAAAACCCGCCGCGCATCCTTGGCCAGCGGGATACCGTCCCGACCGACAAGCCGGGCATCAGCGTCGAACTGCTGCGCATGGTCGCTGCCAAGACCGGCCTCACGCTGAACCTGGCCCGCGCCCCCTGGAAGCGTTGCCTGAGCCTGCTGGAAAACGGCTACATCGACGCCACCTTCCATGCCAGCTACACCGAGGAAAGAGCCAAGTACGCGGTCTATCCGACCCGGAACGGCAAGCTCGACGTCGGCCGCGCCATCTATCTCAATCGCTATGCGCTCTACGTCAAACGCGGCTCGGCCTTGCGCTGGGACGGCCAAGCCTTATCGCACGTGGACAAGCCGGTCGGCACCCTGGCGGGCAATGCAATCGCCGATGACCTGCAGAAGCTAGGAGTGAAAGTGGAGCAGGCGCCCGGCCTGAGCAACAACATGGACAAGCTCAAGGCCGGCCAAATCTCGGCCTACGCGGAGATCGAAAGCATCGGCGACGATTTTCTCGCCCACCATCGCGGCGAATTCCCCGAGATCGAAAAGCTGCCGCTGCCGATGGCGGAGAAGCAATATTTCCTGGTGCTGTCCAAGGCTTACTATCGGAAGAACCCGGTACTGGCGGAGGCGCTCTTCGATGCGGTGCGAGACATCCAGACGACGCCCGAGTACCGCAAGATGCTGCAGAAATATCAGTAGCGGCCGTTCGCGCCGCTACAACCAACCGGCGCGCTTGAAGCGGTAGTAGAGATAGCCGCAGGTGCCGGCGATCACCGCCAGGGCCATCGGATAGCCCCACTCCCATTGCAGCTCGGGCATGGCCTTGAAGTTCATCCCCCAGATGCCGGCGAAAGCAGTGGCTATGGCGAAGATACCGGCCCAGGCGGCGAGCTTTTTGTTCACTTCGCTCTCTTCGATGGTGACCATCGACAGGTTCACCTGGATCGCCGTGCCGATGGTGTCGCGGATCGAATCCAGGGTGGCGCTGATCCGCAGCAGATGGTCGTGCACGTCGCGGAAGTATTCCTGGGTGCCCGTGCAGACCCCCGGCACCCGGCCGCCGAACAACTTGCCCGAGGCTTCCATCAGAGGGCCCACCGCATGCCGCAGGACGCCGGCCTTGCGCTTGAGTTCGTAGAGCTGCTCGATATTGTCGCGGGCGGTGCCCTTGGCGAAGATTTTTTCCTCGACCGCCTCCAGCTCCGACTCCAGCCCATCGATGATCGGGAAATAGCGATCCACCACCGCATCCATCAGGGCGTAGAAGACAAAGCCGGCCCCCTGCTGCAGCAGGTGCGGCTCCCGCTCGCAGCGGGCGCGCACGCCGAGAAAATCATGGCTGCTGCGGTTGCGGATCGACAGCACGTAGTTGGGACCAACGAAGACATCCACTTCGCCGACTTCCAGCTTGCCGTCCACCATTTCCAGGAGGTGCATCACGGCGAACAGGGAATCGCCGTACTCGTCGATCTTCGGCCGCTGATGGCCGTGGTGGGCATCCTCCACCGCCAGCGGATGCAGGCCGAACTCTTCCTGCATCTTGACCAGCTCTTCATGAGTGCCGTCGCGCAGGGCTACCCAGACGAAGCAGTCGGAACGACAGACGTATTCGCTGATGTCCTCGACCGTCAGATCGGTCAGCTTGCTGCCGTTCTGGTAGGCGGCGCAGTTGATGAGCATGGGAAATCTCCGGGCATGGGTTAGCCCGGAAACTTACACGAAAATCCAGAGGCGGCGGGGCATGTCAGGTGGCCAGAAGATCAAATGTCTCTGACCCCTTTGGGCTATCAACGCATATTCTTCTATTTTGGTAAGGGCCATGGCTACTTTCCTTTTTCATTGAAAATCTCATTGCATGGACATGCTTCCGGAACAATGTTTTTGTTGTTACAGAATCCTTGGCAAGCATCAAGCGAGGGCAAACTGGTAAACGAATCAGGACTCAGCCATCCGTACTTCGGGTAGTAATTTGTCTTAATACAATTCACTGCCGACGCCGTTGTGCCTGGCTTGATGGGTTCGCGCAAAATCGTCTTGTATTCACGCTGCATCAGGCTGCTGTTGAGCTTTTTCCTTAGTTCTACCGATACCAGAGACTGGGCCGTGATGACTTTTTCATCTGATTTTGTGTCGACCACCAAATTGATATCTCTGAATTCCACCGGCAGGTCTTTCAACGCGATCTGCTTCCACTTGCTACCGTCGTATCTGAACATGACATACGGCGGATTTGGTCGGCCCCATTTGTTGTAGGCCAAGCAAAGATTTGGTTCCGCAATGATGTATGGCGTTCCATTCAGTATGTGCAGTGCAAGCAGCATGAAATTTGCGCGGCCGACGTCATCGCTGTACTCGCTCTTGAACGTAACCTTCCTGTCGCTTCCAGGAATGGAAAAAGCAAGTTCTTGCTCCTTGATTGGTGAGGGTTTCCCAAGCTCGTGAAGTCCTCCGTAGCTCTGCGAACGGGTGACCACAATCTTGCTGCCGTCGTGCAGCAATATGCCTTCCTTCCAGGTAACGCCGCCAATTTCAAACAATCCAGCATTGACATCTCTGCTCGGCACCGCTACCAAAAATGTCACCCAGATGAGGGTTCGAAAACACCACACGCCATTAGCCAAACTCGATGTCATTTTTATTTTCCTCGGTACCGAAAATTTATTGACCACCATTCGCTCACCCGCAACTCGCGGAAAGCCAGCAGGCCCAAAGCAAGAGCAAAAAGGAAGGGAAAAGAGGTCAGAGACATTTCGTTTTCGTTTCGCACAACAGTTTCTCCAATCTCAGAATCCAAATCCCGGGCGTCTCATCATCATTCGTTCTCCTCCTCCACCCGACTCATCGCCGCCCCCCTGCTGCCCATCCAGCTGAAACACCTCATCCACCTGCAACCCTCTCGGCACCTGGTGGGTGATAAAGATCATCGTCGCCTTGCCCTTCAGCTTGTTAGCCGTCCTGGCGAAGTGCTCGGCGGTGTGCTGGTCGAGGTTGGACACGGCTTCGTCGAAGATCAGCACTCCTGGTTTCTTCAGCAGCGCCCGGGCAATGGCGATGCGTTGGCGCTGGCCGCCGGAGAGGCCGGTGCCGCGTTCGCCGATTTCGGTGTGGTAGCCCTCGGGCAGGCGTTCGATGACGTCGTGAATCTCGGCTTCCTTGCAGGCGCGGATGACGTCGTCGAAGGTGGCGTGGGGATGGGCCATCACCAGGTTGTCGTAGAGGGTGCCGGCAAAGAGCACGGTTTCCTGGGGGACGACGCCGAAGATGGCCCGCAGTTCGTTGGCGGCCAGGTGGCGGAGTCCTTGCCGTCGATGCGGACCTGGCCGTCGGCGGGCGGGTAGAAACCCGATAGGCAGTGCATCCGGCCTGCGTCCCATTCGTCATGGACCACAGGCTAACCGCCGCCGGGGAATTGGGCAATCGGACGAAAGTGCTATACCGCCGCCCGGCTATGGCGGGCGGCGGTATAGCCGGGCAGGCCGCCGTGCAGGGCAGCGACGGCCTCAGGCCGCCGCGCCGACGCCTGAGCCGAGCAGCTCCTGTACGCTGGCTTCGATGATCTCCAGCTTCATCTTCTTGCAGTAGCGGCGCTCCTTGTCGGTGGGCTCCTGGATCAGCACCCAGCCGGCCTGTTCGGCAGAGCCGTAAATGATGTCGGACATCACCATGCGTTCCGAATCGCGGTTGAGGCGCATGCCCAGCAGCAGGTACTGCTTGCCGGGGCGGGCGGCCTTGACGAAGGAGGGGATGGCGAAGCCGCCCATCAGCTCGGTGATGTAATCGACATAGTCAGCATCGGAGGCGATATAGGTGGATTCGGGGACTGGCGTGCCCATCGGCTTGAACAGCACCGGCAGGCTGGGATCGGCCTCCTCCTGGGTGACAGCCTTGTAGGCGCTGCCGTCCCACTGGAAGATTTTGAAGCGGAAGGCGGTGCCGGAGATCCGCGCGCAGCCCTGGATCAGGATGTGCGGCACGGCGGCGTAGCTGTCGAGCAACTGGGTGTCGCGGTTGATGTCCACCACGTAGCGCGGCGCCTGGGCCTTGATCCAGTCGTGCACCGCGGCCCGGGTCCATTTGCCCTGGCCGTAGGTGGCGTCGAGGAACTTGCTGACCGCCGAGCGGCCCCGCTTGAGTTCGACGTTCATCGCCGCGCGGGGAAATTCGTACATCAGCTTGGGCGCCATCGGCTGGCCGTTGTTCATGGCCAGGATCAGCTGGTCGCTGGTGGCGGGGATCGGCCGGCCATCCACCGTGGAGACGGAATCGGCCAGGACGCCGGGGCCGAGGTAGGGCACGATGCTGCCGTCAGCGATGCCGGCGATCCAGTGCTGCTTGAGTTCGGTGGTAATCATTTTTGTCGGCTCTCCATGAGGGGGTACACTGGCCGTGCAAAAAACAGGCCCGGCACC
>DATDMT010000037.1:0-22308 GCA_036518635.1 Rhodocyclaceae bacterium
GTCAAGCGCCTCGCCGGCAAGATCGACCGGGTGCTGGTGGACGCCCCCTGTTCCGGCCTCGGCACCCTGCGCCGCAACCCGGACCTGAAGTGGCGCCAGACCGAGGGCAGCATCGCCGAACTCACCGCCAAGCAGGCGCGCATTCTCGAAGCCGCCGCCAAGCTGGTGCGCCCCGGCGGCCGCGTGGTGTACGCCACCTGCAGCCTGCTGGTGGAGGAGAACGAAGCCATTGTCGACGCCTTCCTTGCCGCCCATCCCGAGTTCCAGCGCCTGAACTGCAAGGAAGTGCTGGAGAAGCAGGGCATCGCCATCGACACCGGCATCGACCTGCGCCTGGCGCCGCACACCCACGGCACCGACGGCTTTTACGCCGCGGTGCTGGAACGGGCGCCGGCCGCCAAGCCCGCCGCAGTTGCAGAAACCGAGGAAGCCACCGAGTAGGCATTTCCGGCAATACTGCCGTCATGCTGAAAAGAATGATCAGGCTTGCGTCGGGTTCCCTCTCCCGCTTGCGGGAGAGGGACAGGGTGAGGGTGATCGGGCGGCCCGCCCCTCACCCTGTCCCTCTCCCCCGGTCGGGGGCGAGGGGACCTGCTGCCGATGCCGCGCCGATGTGGCGACGGATATTCCCCTCGGCCTGCTGTCGTTTGTTGGCGTCTCTGGGCCTCTTGGTCTCCGTGGTGAGCGCTCCTGCCCTTGCGGCGCCGGCCCCCGCCACCGGCACGGTCGAGACCGCCTTCACCCCCTGGGACGATGCCGAGGGCCTCTTGATCCGCACCCTGCGCGGCGCGCGGCGTTCGATCCACGTCCAGGCCTATCTGCTGACCAGCCGCAACATCGCCGCCGCGCTGCAAAGCGCTCACGAGCGCGGCGTCGAAGTGAGGCTGCTGGCCGACCGCGACGGCGTCGAGAAGAGCAGTACCTCCCTGGTGCCGCAATTGGCCGCCGCCGGCATTCCGGTGCGGCTGGAGACGCGCTATGCGGTGGCCCACAACAAGGTGGTGGTGATCGACGCCGAGGCCGAGCGCAGCGCTGTGGTCACCGGCAGCTACAACTTCACCTGGTCGGCCCAGGCGAGGAACGCCGAGAACCTGCTGGTGCTGCGCGACGACCCGGCCCTGACCCGCGCCTACTACGCCAACTGGCAGCGCCACTGGGAAGAGGCCGCTCCCTTCGACGGCGCCGCGACTGCCGCAGAAAGCGCCCCGCGCAAGAGCAAGTCCTCCCGCGACGGCGTGAACCCCTGCGCGATGCTGCCGGCCGACGTGCGCCGGCTGCTTTCAGCTGAATGCCATCGCCATTGATACCAGCGCTACCATTACCCCATGGATTCCCATCTCGATAACCACATCGCCGGCCTGCTGAGCGCCTTTCTCGCCGACCTGGAGCGGCCGGATTTCTGGTGGCAGATCGCCCTGCTGGGCGTGGCGCTGGTGCTTGCCGCCTTTGTCAGTCGCGGCGTCCGTGCCCATGTCCGCCACCATGATGGCGACGTCGAAGGGCAGGGCGCCGAGGCCCGTCGCCGTAGCCTGCGGCGCCTGGCCTTCCCGCTCAGCGCCGCCTTGCTGGTGTTCGTCGGTCGCGCCGTGCTGCGCAACTGGCACCCGGTGAACCTGCTGTCCATCGCCCTGCCGCTGCTGCTGTCGCTGGCAGTGATCCGCATTGTCTTCCTCGTGCTGCGCCTGTCCTTCCGCACGGCGCGCTGGCTGGTGGGCTTCGAGCGCGTCTTCGCCTTCGTCGTCTGGGGCGTGGTGGCGCTGCACATCCTCGGCTGGCTGCCGCTGGTGATCGGCGTGCTGGAGGAGGTCAGCTTCCCGGTCGGCAAGCAGCAACTGAATCTGTGGATGCTGGTGCAGGGTGGTGCCACCGTCGTCGTCAGCCTGCTGCTGGCGCTCTGGCTGGGCGGTCTGGTCGAGGGCCGGCTGTCGAGCACCGAGGGCCTGGATTCCAATCTGCGCCTGGTGTTGACGCGGCTCGCCAAGTCGCTGCTGGTGCTGCTGGCGGTGCTGATCAGCCTGCCCCTGGTGGGCATCGACCTGACCACCCTGTCGGTGTTCGGCGGCGCGCTGGGCGTCGGCCTCGGCTTCGGCCTGCAGAAGATCGCCAGCAACTACGTCTCCGGTTTCATCATCCTGCTCGACCAGTCGATCCGCCTCGGCAACGTCATCTCGGTGGGCGGCGACCGCGGCGAGGTGACCCGCATCACCACCCGCTACACCGTGCTGAGGAGCGCCACCGGGATCGAGGCCATCGTCCCCAACGAGCAGTTGGTGAGTTCGGTGGTGCTCAACGAATCCCTCACCGACCGCCGTATCCGCCTCGCCGTGCCGGTGCAGGTGGCCTATGGCACCGACCTCGAACAAGCCATGGCCCTGCTGGTCGGCTGCACCCGCGGACAAGCCCGCATCCTCGCCGACCCCACGCCCCAGGCCTTCGTCGTCGCCTTTGCCGATTCCGGCATCAACCTCGAACTCGGCTTCTGGATCGCCGACCCTGAAGCCGGCAGCCTGGGCCTCCGCTCCGAGATCAACCTCGCCATCTGGCGCGCCTTCCGCGACGCCGGCATCGAGATTCCCTATCCGCGCCGGGAAGTGGATGTGCGCTGGGTGGGGGAGATGCCGAAGGCGGGTTAAGGGTCATCAATGGAGATACAGACGCTCTGGATCATTGCGCTTTCCATTGCAACGCCGATTGCAGGCGTAGTTGGCTTTGCCATTCAACTTCGCCAAGTTAAGAAGGCACACTTGGAGAACGAAAAACTGCAGCTCGAGATACGTGCACTCAAAGAGAGGGCGGCGGAAGCTGACCGGAGGATTGTGCCGGTCACGAACGAGGAAGTGTTGAAGGTTAACCAGGGTGGAACATGGCTCAGTCGAACGGGGCGAGGCCTTGAGTCAAGGGCAGCCCCAGGGGGGCGAGGGGACGATACTGAATCTGATGTTTCAACTGAATACAAGACGCCCCTTAGGGAGACATTGTTCGCCGTGGCTACCCTATCTGCATTGGCGCTAATTGCGGCGTATTTGGTTTACGACATTTATCGGCTGGTCATGTGGATAGCCTCAAAGTTCTAGGTGCCCCTTCCATCATCGGGCCGCAGCTTTAGCGCACCACCTGGCTAAGCCCCTCCTGCCCCACCGGCGCCTGCGCTAGCCAAGGCACCAGCGCACAGCGCTCCGTCTTTTCCTTCACTTCCGCTATCAACGCCAACTCGCAGCGTCCCCGCTGGCGCAGGGCCGGGTGCGCGCTGCCGCTGGCGGCCAGGGATTGGTTGATCACCCAGGCATGGGGCGTGATGCCGGCGCGGGCCAGGTCGGCCTGCAGGCGTTGGGCTTCGTGCACCGGTGTGGCTTCGGCCAGGGTCACCAGCAGCACGTGGGTGTAGTCCCGGTCACGCAGGCGCGGCAGCAGTTGGCGCACGGCTTCCGGCATCTCGCCCTGGGTACGGCTGACTTCCCGGTGGTAGGCCTCGGCGGCGTCTAGCAGCAGGATGGTGTGGCCGGTGGGGGCGGTGTCGAGCACGACGAAGCCGTCGCGGCCCGCGTCCACGGCGCGGGAGAAGGCGCGGAACACGGCGATCTCCTCGGTGCAGGGCGAGCGCAGGTCTTCCTCCAGCATCGCCCGGCCGGCGGCATCGAGCTGGGGACTGGCCTTGGCCAGCACTTCGGCGGTGTATTGGGCCACCTCGGCTTCCGGGTCGATGCGCGCCACGCTCAGGTTGGGTACTTCGTCGGCGATGGCGGCGGCGACATGGGCCGCCGGGTCGGTGGTGGTGAGCAGCACGGGGTGCCCGCGCCGGGCCAGGGCCAGGGCGATGGCAGCGGCGACGGTGGTCTTGCCGACGCCGCCCTTACCCATGGTCATGATTACGCCATGGCTGGCCTTGGCCAGCTCTTCCACCAAGGGCGCCAGGCCGGCGGGAAAGCTGCCGGTGTCGATCTCGGTGCCGGCGTCGCCCCAATCCGTGGGCGGCTGCAGCAGCCGGCGCAGGGCCGCCAGGCCGACGGTGCCGAGGGGCAGGTAGGGCAGGGTGCTGCGCGGTAGTTCGGCCAGCCCGGCGGGCACGGTGGCCAGGGCCTGATCCGCCTGGCGCGCCATGGCCTGGGCGATGGGGTCGCTGCTGCCTTCGCTGTGGAACCGGCCGTTGATTACCAGGTGCAGATTGGCGATGCCGAGGCCGGAGAGTTCGATCCGGGTGCGCTCTGCTTCGCGCAGGGCGGCGCTGTCCGGGCGGCTGACCAGGATCACCGTGGTCTGCGCACCATCGGCCAGGCGCGCCACGGTGGCGGCGTAGAGGGCCTTCTGTTTTTCCAGCCCGGCTAGGGGGCCGAGGCAGGAGGCGCCGCCGGTGGACGAGGAAATGAATTCGTCCCAGGCACTGGGCAGGGTCAGCAGGCGCAGGGTGTGGCCGGTGGGGGCCGTGTCGAAAATGACGTGGTCGAATTCGGCGGTGGCCGCCGGGTCGCCGAGCAGCTTGGAGAATTCGTCGAAGGCGGCGATCTCGACGGTGCAGGCGCCGGAGAACTGCTCCTCCATGCTCTGGATCGCCGCCGCCGGCAGCACGCCGCGATAGGGCGCCACCATGCGCTCGCGGTAGGCGCGAGCAGATGCCTCGGGATCAATGTTGAGGGCGGCAAGGCCGGGGGCGCCGGGGATGGCGGTGGGTGCGCCGCCGAGGGCTACGCCCAGCACCTCATCGAGGTTCGAGGCCGGATCGGTGCTGACGATCAGCACCCGCTTGCCGGCCTCGGCCAGCTTCAGGCCGACGGCGCAGGACAGCGAGGTCTTGCCGACGCCGCCCTTGCCGGTGAAGAACAGATAGCGGCTGGTGCGGTCGAGGAACATCGTTCAGCAGGTGCCGGTGCCGCAACCGCAGGCGCCGACCTTGATGTGCGGCTTGTCGGCGCTGTCCAGCGGCAGGCCGAGCTTTTGCGCCAGTTGCGGGCGCGACAGGTAGGCGCCGGTGGCGACGACATGGCCGTCCACCACGATCACCGGCAGGCGGTCCATGCCGGCCTCCATCTCCTTCACCACCGCCGGGTTGGCGGCGAAGGCCTGCGGCTCCTGTCCCAGGTTGTGGCGGGCGACGCTGACGCCGTGGCCTTCGACCCACTTCAGGTCGGCGGCGAACTGGGCCAGCACCGGGTCCACGTCCACACCGCAAACGCCGGTGGAACAGCACATGGCGGGATCGAATACTTCGAGCTTTTTCATGATGGCTCCTTTGTCAGGATCGGCGTTATTCAGATGGCGAAGGCTTTATCAAATGGTGCAGACATTCTTGGTAAGGCCTCTTGATCGCCGTCAATGCCGGTCGACCTTGCCCGTTGGCCCGCGTTTCGAGATGACGTCAGGGGCGCTCGTACCAGCCCTTGGATTCATTCACGATCTTCACCACCAGCAGCATCACCGGCACCTCGATCAGCACGCCAACCACAGTGGCGAGGGCCGCGCCGGAATTGAAACCG
This sequence comes from Rhodocyclaceae bacterium, assembly GCA_036518635.1. Classification (GTDB taxonomy): domain Bacteria; phylum Pseudomonadota; class Gammaproteobacteria; order Burkholderiales; family Rhodocyclaceae; genus AWTP1-18. The sequence goes on from DATDMT010000037.1 coordinate 5,469, forward strand.
AACAGGCTGATGGCGGCGGCCACGGCGAGTTCGAAGAAATTGGAGGCGCCGATCAGGGCCGAGGGGCAAGCGACGTTGTGCTTTTCGCCGACCACCCGGTTGAGCCAGTAGGCCAGGGCCGAGTTGAAGAACACCTGGATCAGAATCGGCACCGCCAGCAGTGCGATCACCAGCGGCTGGTGCAGGATGGCCTCGCCCTGGAAGGCGAACAGCAGCACCAGGGTCGCCAGCAGGGCGCCGATGGACCAAGGGCCGATCTTCGCCATGGCGGCGTCGAAGGCCTGCTGGCCGCGGGCCATCAGCGTGCGGCGCCAGAACTGGGCGAGGATCACCGGGATCACGATGTACAGCACCACCGAGGTGAACAGCGTGTCCCAGGGCACGCTGATGGCCGAGATGCCCAGCAGCAGGCCGACGATGGGGGCGAAGGCGAACACCATGATGCTGTCGTTCAACGCCACCTGCGACAGGGTGAACAGCGGGTCGCCGTCGGACAGCCGGCTCCAGACGAAGACCATCGCCGTGCACGGTGCGGCGGCGAGCAGGATTAGGCCGGCGATGTAGCTGTCGATCTGTTCCGCCGGCAGCATCGGCGCGAACAGGTGGCGGATGAACAGCCAGCCGAGGAAGGCCATCGAGAAGGGCTTCACCAGCCAATTGACGAACAGGGTGACACCGATGCCGCGGATGTGCTGGCGCACCTCGTGCAGCGCGCCGAAATCCACCTTGACCAGCATTGGCACGATCATCACCCAGATCAACAGGCCCACCGGGATATTGACTCGCGCCACTTCCATCCGGCCGACGGCCTGGAAGGCGGCCGGTGCCGCCTGGCCCAGCACCAGGCCGGCGAGGATGCAAAGGAAGACCCAGAGGGTCAGGTAGCGCTCGAAGAAGTTCATTGGCGCCGGCTTGGCGGCGACTGCGCATTGCACGCTCATGCCTTGCCCTCCTGTGCCGTCAGTGCCTGCTTCACTGCTGACACCAGGCGTTCGCGGATTTCATCGCGGACCCGGACGAAGCTCTCCAGCGGCTCGCCATGGGGATCGTGGATGGGCAGGTGGATACGCGGCACCGGGCGGGGAAAGATCGGGCAGCTTTCCTTGGCGTTGTCGCAGACGGTGACCACCAGATCGATGGCCTCGTTGATCACCGCCTCGACATCCTTCGGGTAGAGGCCATCCACCGGTAGGCCGGCGAGTTTCAGCGCCTCGATGGCGCCATCCGCCACCTTGGGCTGCGGGCGGGTGCCGGCCGAGAGGGCGCGCACCTGATCGCCCAGGTCGTGGTTGAGGATGGCTTCGGCCATCTGCGAACGGCAGGAGTTTCCGGTGCACAGCACCAGCACGGTTTTACGCTTGGTCATGGTTTGCTTCTCATCAATGCGGGTCAGGCGGATTTCTTGCGGCGCTTGGCGGTGCTGTCGCAGCCGCTGCTCTTCGGCAGGCAGGGCTCGCCCTGGCAGCAGTTGTTGGTGAGGAAGGCGAGCAGTTCGTCCATCGCCGGGTAGTCGGCCGAGTAGCGGATGAAACGCCCTTCCTGTTTCGATTTGATTAAACCGACCCGGCTCAGGTGGGCCAGGTGGAAGGACAGGGTGGCCGGCGCCAGGCCCAGTTGTTCGCCGATGGCGCCCGGGTTCATGCCTTCGGGGCCGGCTTCCACCAACAGGCGAAAGACGGCGAGGCGGGATTCGTGGCCGAGGGCGGCCAGGCGTTCGGCGGCGTTTAGTGTTTCCATATTTCCAGTATTGTCGAAATATAAGGCCGGGTCAAGCCTCGGGCGGGTCGTCGCTGCAGGAACTAAGCTGGAATCGGAGCGCTTGTCGCCGGCTTATCCGGCGATTGCCCGGTTGGCCCCGGGGGTAGGGTTTCCAGGCCACCAAGCCACGCGGAGGGAATCATGCAAATGAATCAGCTGCTGGACCTGCTGCACGAGATCGAGGCCGAAGATCCCATCGACTACGCCGACCTGCCCTACGACGAGGAAGACTTGCGCCGCCTGGCCTGCCTCAACGTCACCGAGATTCTCGATTCCTCCACCTTCCAGGGCCTGGCCGGCCCGGACCGCGAACTGATGACCGCCGCCACCATCACCAAGCTGGTGCTGGAAAACTTGGTGCTCAACGCCCGCCTGATGCGCAGCCGCTGAAAAAGAAACGGCCGTGGCAGGGCCACGGCCGCAAGGTGTTGCGGGAGACGACAGGGCTTCGAGCGCGCCTGGCGCAAGAAGTTTCCTGTCGCCCGTTGCTGGGCGAAAGCCATTGGCGAATCAGGAAAAAATGATCAAAATGGAAGTCCGTATTTCAGTTTTGTACGGATTTAATCAACCATCCTTGATCGGAATCGGCCCATGAACCAGATTCGCCCGGAAGAAACCTTGACCACGCGCCAGGTGGCCGAGCGTTTGGGAGTGTCGTTGCGGACGATTCAGTTGTGGGTGGAAAGCGATGTGCTGCCGGCCTGGCGCACCCCGGGCGGGCATCGGCGGATTCCGGCGGCGGCGGTGGATGCCCTGGTCGCCGGGCGGGTGGCGCGGCCGGCGCCGGGGCACCGGCAGACCCAGGCGCCCTGCGATGTGCTGATCGTCGAGGACGACATGGTGCAGCGGCGGCTGATGCAGCGCCTGTTGTTGGACACCTTCCGCGACGTCACCATGCGCGTCGCCACCAACGGCTACGAGGGCCTGATCCGCGCTGGCCAGACCGTGCCCGACCTGATGATCACCGACATCATGATGCCTGGCATGGATGGCCTGCAGATGCTCGCCGCCTTGCGCGCCATGCCCGAGTTTTCCAGCACCGGGGTGATCGTGGTGTCGGGCCTGACCTTGGCGGAAGTGGTCGAACGCGGCGGCCTGCCGGAAGGGGTGCAGTTCCTCGGCAAGCCTTACACCCGCGAGCAGTTGCTGCAGGCATTGACGCTGGCGCTGCCGAACCAGGGTGCGCAACTCGGCTTGCTGCGCGAGGCGATGGCCTGAGCTATTTGGTTTGCATAGTCCACACGCCATCCCATTCAGCCGGCGGTGGCGTGCGCTGGTAGATCGTGCAGCGCTCCTGATACAGCTTTGACGGGCCATCTTCCGGGCAGGCCGCCAGGGCCTCGCGGAAATGGTCGGCGGCACGCACCCATTCGCGCCGGCGGTAGCAGGCCAGACCCTCGGCGAAGGCCGCCAGCAGGCGATCCTTGTGCGGCAGGCTGTCCTCGGTATGGTGGCCGATGGCCTCGAAGATCGACAGCGGCGTGGTCATGCCGCGCACCCGCATCAGGTCGATCTCGCGCAGCGGGGTGTGGTCCTTGACCCGTTCGCGGGTGTTGTTGCAGATCAGGATCGAGGTGCCGTAGAACTTGTTGGCGCTCTCCAGCCGCTCGGCCAGGTTCACCCGGTCGCCGATCACCGTGTATTCGAGGCGCTTGGGGGAGCCGATGTTGCCCGCCACCACCTGGCCGGTGCTGATGCCGATGCCGATCTTGATCGCCTCGCGGCCGCTGGCCTGGCGCCGCTGGTTCAAGAGGCGCAGCGCGGTCATCATGCGGTTGCCGACCAGCACGGCGTTGGCGGCGTCGTGCTCGGTCTGCTGCACCGAGCCGAAGACCGCCATGATCATGTCGCCGATGTATTTGTCGAGCACGCCGCCGTGCTCGAACACCACGTCCACCATGTCGGTGAAGTATTCGTTGAGCAGGGCCACGGTCTCCTTGGCGCCGAGGCGCTCGGAGATCGAGGTGAAGCCGCGGATATCGGAGAACAGCACGCTGACTTCGCGGCCGGTACCGCCCAGCACCGCCTCGCCGCTTTCCAGCAACTGGTCCACCACCGCCTTGCTCATGTAGCGCGACATGGTGTTGCGCAGCCGCTTTTCCAGGGAGATGTCTTCCATCACCAGCATGTAGCCGAGGGCGGCATCCTCGATGCCGGCCAGGGGCACGCTGGTCAGGTTCACCGAGGCAGTTTCGGCGCCTTCGATGAACAAGTCGGTGTCCACCGTGATGTCGGTGTTGCCGGTGCGGCGCACTTTGTCGAGGCTTTGCACCACCCACTTGTTGCGACCGGGGAAGAGTTCGTCGAGGCTGCGGCCGACCAGATCGTCGGCGGGCTGGCGCAGGATGCGGGTGGCCGATTCGTTGACCTTGCGGACGATGCCGTGGCTGTCCAGGGTCAGCACCGCGTTGCTCATGGAACGCAGGATGGCTTCGTTGTAGTTGCGCTCGGCATCGATCTCGGCGAATAGCTGGGCGTTCTCGATGGACACCGCGGCCTGGGCGCAGAAGGCTGCCAGGCGGCGCTCGTCGGCGGCGGTGAAGGCGCCGCCCTTGCGGTTGAGAATCTGGATCGCGCCGATCTTGCGCTGGCCCTTGGCGACAATGGGCATGCAGATCATGCTGTGGGTGCGGTAGCCGCTGCGCTGGTCGAAATCCGGGTTGAAGCGCGGGTCGGCGTAGGCGTCCTCGATGTTGATGACGCGGCCGCTGCTGAAGCATTCGCCGGCGATGCCGGTGTGCGCCGGGAAGCGGAATTCGGCCGCGGCGCCGCCGGCGACGCGGGAGTACAGCTCATCATGCTGCGCGTCGTAGAGGAACCGGGTGCCGCGGTCGGCCTCCAGCAGATAGGTGGCGGCGCTCATGATCCGTTCCAGCAGCGGATCGAGATGGATCTCGGAGGCGATGGAACTGACCACCTCCAGCAGCAATACTTCCTCCCGCTGCTGGCGCTCCACCTTCTCGAACAGGCGGGCGTTTTCCAGGGCCGCGGCGGCCTGCAAGGAGAGGCCTTCGAGCAGGCGCTGGTCGTCGATGTCGAAATCCCGCTCGCGCTTGTTCAGCGCCTGGGTGACGCCGATCACCTGGCCCTGCTTGTTGCGGATCGGTACGCAGAGAATGTTGCGCGTGTGGTAGCCGCTGCGCTTGTCCACCTCCTGGTTGAAGCGGCGGTCGGCATAGGCGTCGGCGATGATCTCGGCCTCGCCGGAAGTGAACACCGAGCCGGCGATGCCGAGGTTGCAGGGCAGGCGGATCTCGCCGATGGCGTCGCCCTGCAGCACCCGTGAGAAGAGCTGTTTGGTTTCCGGATCGTAGAGGAACAGGGAGCTGCGGTCGGCGTTGAGGGTTTCCGTCACCACTTCCATCAGGCGCGGAAACAGCACGTCCAGCGAGAGGGTATCCGACACCCGGTTGGCGATCTCCGCCAGGGCCGAGGTGCGCCGCACCAGCTCGGTGATACGGAAGAACAACTGGGCCTTCTCGCCCTCGTCCAGGCCGCGCAGCAGACGCTCGATATCCGCCTGGTGCAAGCGGTGCTCGAGAATCTCTCCAATCGCCTGGAAGTCGAGGGACATGGTCGGTGGGCCGGGTGGTCGTGGGGGGCGGCCGACCCTGCTGGGAAGGCGCCCATCCTAAGCGTGGCTATTCTGCCATCGGCGCCGAGACCCGTCATGCGTCGCATCGGTCGCCCCTGGGTTGGGGGCTTCCTATTGGTTGGCGCCAATTTCCCCCAGGTCGAGGAACTCCCACTCCAGCAATTCGGCCAGCCGGTGGGTCACCCAGCGCGACTCCGTCGCCGAGAAGTTCGCCGGGTCGGCCTGCAAGCCCTGGTGGCAGCGTTCGAGAACCTCCTTTTCCGCCAGGCTCTCCTTGAATACCAGGGTCTGCGCATGCTCGACCAGCATGCAGGCCATGTCCTCGCATTGTTCGTAGCGGGCGATCACTACTGCCTGCGGCGCATTCGGTCGGGTTCCGCCGGGGCTGAGATACATGGCCATGAACGAGGGCGGGATTTCGATCTGGTTATCGATGGTCATCTGCTTGCCGTGCCGCTTGCTTGCGTAATGGCCGCAGAATCTCCGCCAGCCCGTTGTGATCGATCTCCTGCATCAGGGCCAGCAGGCGGCCGATTTCTCCCTGCGGAAATCCTTCCCGGGCGAACCAGTTCAGATAGTTGCCGGGGAGATCGGCAATCAGCGTCCCCTTGTGTTTGCCGAAAGGCATTTCGCGGGTGACGAGCAACTCCAAATCCTCCGGGCGCATGTATCAGATGGCCCCGGCCGTCGGGAGGAAGTTCACTTGGCGGCGGCCTTCAAGGCATTCGCCAGATCCTTTTCGCTGATCTTGCCATTCTCCAGTAGCCACATCAGCGCCACCACGGCCTTGGGGATGGTCCGTCCGGTCTCGTAACGCGAGCCACCGCTTTGGGTGACGCCGTAACGGCTCCAATACTCCGATTGGTTGAGGCCGGTCTTCATTCGATGGTCGGCGATGTTCTTAAAGTTGAGCTTTGCGGTGCGGGCCATGGGGTACCTTTCTTTTCGATGCGGAGCTTTGTGCTCCTCCGTGTAGCTTAGCGTTTGGAGCGGCGATGTTCCACCGGATGGAGAGACGGCAATTGCGACGTGGATAATGTTTGGATGAATTCCTGTTGCCTATTTCGCCTTGTGGTGATCGCTGCGATCACGCTGGCTTTGGCTGGCTGCTCGGTTTCCGTTATCTGGACGAATAGTCCGCCGGCGCCGAATGGTTTGTTGTCGGGGCCGGTTATTGGGTATGAACGCCTTTTTTTGAATTCTTCTTGGCACGTTTGCCAGTAGCCTTGGCGAGGATTGATGCTGGCGGTGTGCCATTTCCCATATAGATGATTTCCCCCTCGCGGTTGCGAATCACGGTGATGTGCTGGCCGGAAATCGGCGGGGTTTCATCGGGTATGGGTGGCACTTTGGCTTCATTGGCCGCCCCACCGGTCACGGCTGGCGCTGCGCTGGGGGTGTAGTCGCCAGCCGATGAGGATGGTGAGGAATGCAACGTACCGGGCCGGGAACGATAGTAGCTTTCCACGTGAGTGCCGTCGCTCCTCGTGTATCCGCTGACATGCTCAGTACGAGATGAGGGGCTGCTACCGCCGCTGTGACCACCGCCCTTGGCCCATGCAGGGGCGCTTAACAACAGTAGAAGGCTTGCGTAGAGGGCCTGGGCAAGGCTGGAGGTTTGCCGTTTCATCAGTCGTTCAACTTAGGCGCCACAGCGGAGGCCCAGATTCTAATCCCATGGGCATTAGCACTTGCTGCGGCCGGCGATTTCTGTTCAGGCGTTGAGTTCCTCTATTGGGATTGGGGGCGCGAAACCTTTGAAACAGGCTGCGTCATGGTAGTGCGAACGTGGGCGGGGCGGGATTGTGTCTGGCTCGCCTTGGGGCGATCCAGCCATCCTGCTGCGCAGGACCGCCCTGCGGGCGTCCGTCGCACGCGGTGCGTGCTCTGCGAACCAGTGGCTTCTTTCACACCCTCGCCAACAGACATAAAAAACGCCCCTCGAGGGGGCGTTTTTTATGTCTGGCGGAGAGGGCGGGATTCGAACCCGCGTTAGGATATTATCCTAAACACGCTTTCCAGGCGTGCGACTTAAACCGCTCATCCACCTCTCCTGAAACCTGCCTTTTCGGGTGCGGCTCCGAAAAGGAGGCGCGATTCTAGCAGATTCCCGGCGGCGAACAAGCCTATTCGATGTGACGCAGCGATAGATCGATGGCGCGCACGTCCTTGGTCAGGGTGCCGATGGAAATCCGGTCCACGCCGGTCTCGGCAATGGCGCGTACGGTTTCCAGGCGGACGCCGCCGGAGGCTTCGAGTTCGGCGCGGCCGGCGGTGATCACCACGGCTTCGCGCATCTGCTCTAGGCCCATGTTGTCCAGCAGGATCATCTTGGCGCCGGCATCCAGGGCTTCACCCAGTTGCGTCAGGGTCTCCACCTCGATCTGGATGAACACGTCGCTGCGGCCGAGGGTGCGGGCCTGGGACAGAGCGGCGGTGACGCCGCCGGCGGCCATGATGTGGTTTTCCTTGATCAGGATGCCGTCGTAGAGGCCGAGGCGATGGTTCTTGCCGCCGCCGCAGGCCACGGCGTATTTCTGCGCCAGGCGCAGGCCGGGCAGGGTCTTGCGGGTGTCCACGATGCGGGCGCGGGTACCGGCCACCGTGTCCACATAGCGGCGGGTGACGCTGGCGGTGGCGGAGAGCATCTGGAGGAAGTTCAGGGCGGCGCGTTCGGCGGTGAGCAGGGCGCGGGTATCGGCCTTGATTTCGCAAATCGTCTGGCCCGCTTCGACCCGTTCGCCGTCGCGTACACGCCAATGGATTTGGGCGGCGGGGTCGAGCCGCAGGAAGCAGGCCTCGAACCAGGCTGCGCCGCAAATCACTGCTTCTTCGCGGCTGATTACCACGCCTTGGGCAGGGCGACCGCCAGGCGTAAGCAGGGCGGTCAGGTCGCCGCCGCCGATGTCTTCGGCCAGGGCGGCGAGGACGTTGCGCTCGATTTCGGCGCCGAGTGTGATTGAAAATTCCATGCTATGTTGTCCCCCGCAAAGTCGCACGGATTCTAGCACCCAGGGGGAGATTGCCATGCTCCAGCTACTGATGGTCGTGCTCGCCGAGTTGGTCGCGCTGGTGTTGGTCGTCAGCCTGGTCTACTGGTATGTGCGTGACATAACCCAGAAGAAACACGCGATCCTGCGCAACTATCCGATCATCGGACACCTGCGCTATTTCTTCGAGCAACTGGGCGAATATTTCCGCCAGTATTTCTTCCTCGGCGACCGCGACGAGCGCCCCTTCAACCGCGCCACGCGGGCCTGGGTTTACCGCCTGGCGAAGAACGAGGGCGGGGTCATCGGGTTTGGTACCACCTACGACAAGCAGAGCCCCGGGGCGATGATTTTCGTCAACGCGCCTTTCCCCGTGCTTGACGAGGATCGTTTGCCGACACCGCCCATGGTGATTGGCGAGGGCTACTGCGAGAAGCCCTTTACTGCAAATTCCATCGTCAATATCAGCGGCATGAGCTACGGCGCGATCTCCAAGCCTGCGGTGCAGGCCCTGTCGCGCGGCGCGGCCAAGGCCGGCTGTTGGATGGACACCGGCGAGGGCGGTCTTTCGCCCTATCACCTGGAGGGCGGCTGCGACGTCATCTTCCAGATCGGCACCGCCAAGTACGGCGTGCGCGATGCGGACGGCCGCCTGTCGGAGGCCAAGCTGCGCGAGATGGCGGCCCACGACAGTGTGCGCGCCTTCGAGATCAAGCTGTCCCAGGGCGCCAAGCCGGGCAAGGGCGGAGTGCTGCCCGGCGCCAAGGTGACCGCCGAGATCGCCGGCATCCGTGGCATACCCGCCGGCAAGGACTCGATTTCGCCGAATCGCCACCTCGATGTCGCCAACATGGACCAGTTGCTCGACATGGTGGAGCGGGTGCGCGATGTCACCGGCAAGCCAGTGGGCATCAAGACCGCCGTCGGCGGCTGGGAATTCATGCACCAGATGAACGAGGTGGTGGGCCGCCGCGGCATCGCCTGTGCGCCGGATTTCCTCGCTATCGACGGCGGCGAGGGCGGCTCCGGCGCCGCGCCGCAGGCTCTGGCCGACCACATGGCGCTATCCATCGAAGAGGCCCTGCCGCGGGTGGTGGACGCGCTGATCGAAGGCGGCCTCAAGGGGCGGGTGCGGCTGATCGCCGCCGGGCAGTTGATCACCTCGGCGCGGGCCGCCTGGGCCCTGGCCTGCGGCGCGGATTTCGTGAACACCGCACGCGGCTTCATGTTCTCGCTGGGCTGCATCCAGGCCCTGCGCTGCCATACCAACACCTGTCCGACCGGGGTGACCACCCACAACGTCAAGCTGCAGCGCGGCTTGGTGGTAGAGGAAAAGTTCGAGCGGGTGGCGAACTACTGCAACAACATCAACAAGGAAATCGAAATGATCGCCCACAGTTGCGGCCTGCGCCATCCGCGCGAGTTCCGCCGCGAGCATGTGCGCATCGTTCAGCGCCACGGCCGCAGCCTGGCGCTGAACGTGCTGTATCCCTATCCGAAGCCGAAGGGCTGACTTTCATGATGCGTTGGCTACGCCACCGATCATGAAAGTCAGCCCATTCCCTACGCCCCCCCACCCCCTGCCCCCGCCCCGGGGCGGGGGACTGATTGGCTCGCTGCGCTCGATATAACCCAGCGTACTGGGCGGAGTTTTTCAGGTTAAACCCGCTCGTCGTCGCCGACGATCCAGCGGTTCAACAGACCCCGCGCCACGTCCGCCAGCTCGGAGGCGGTGAGACCCACCGGCCCCGCGTCGCGGGCGATCAACTCATCCGCCGCCTCACCGTGCAGATGCACGGCGCCGGCCAGCGCTGCCCAGGGCGTCCAGCCCTGGGCCAGCAGGGCCACTGCCATGCCGGTCAGCACGTCGCCGCTGCCGGCGGCGGCCAGGCCCGGGTTACCGCTGGCGTTGATGCCCCAGCGCCCATCGGCGCTTGCCAGCACGCTGCCGCAGCCCTTCAGCACCACGTCGGCGCCGCAGCGTTCGGCCAGGGCCTGGGCGCTGCCGACCCGGTCGGCCTGCACCGCATCCAGGTCGCAGCCGAGCAGGCGTGCGGCTTCCAGCGGATGCGGCGTCATCAGCGTCGGCGCCGCACGCCGCTCCAGTTGGCCGAGCCAAGCCGGGTGCTGGGCCAGCAGGTTCAGCGCGTCGGCGTCGATCACCAGAGGCAGTGGCAACTCGATCACCGAGCGCAACAGTTCGGCGGCGCGGCGGCTGTCGCCGAGGCCCGGGCCGATGGCCAAGGCGGTGACCAGGCCGGGCAGTTCCTCCGGCTTCCTCAGCATCAGCTCCGGTTGCAGCGGGTCCACCGCCAGGGCCTCCAGCAGGCCGCCGTACACCCGCCCGGCACCCAGGCGCAGGGCGGCGCGGGCGGCCAGCAGGGCGGCGCCGCTCATTCCCGGCGCACCGCCGATGATGCCGGCGGCGCCGTGGCTGCCCTTGTGGCTGTTGAGCCGGCGCGGCTGCAGATGCAGTTCGAAATCGGCGCGGGAGATCAGCCAGCCGTGGCGGCTGGCATGGACCTCGCCCGCCAGCTCCAGATCGGCGACGGCGATCATGCCGCAGTGGTCCGGCCCGTCTAGGGTCAACAGGCCCGGCTTCAGCGCAATGAAGCTGATGGTGTGGCTGGCCTGCACGGTGGCGCCGAGGGTGCGCCCGGTTTCCGCATCCAGGCCCGAGGGGCAGTCGAGGGCCAGCACCGGGCAGTGCTGGCTGTTGATGTAATCCACCCAGGCGTCATAGGGCGCCGCCAGCGGCCGGGTGAGGCCGATGCCGAACATCGCATCGACGATCAGGCTCTGCGGCCCCAGCGGCGGCGCGCCGAGTTCGCTGCCGCCGGCCTGCTGCCAGGCCGCGTAAGCAGCGGCCGCGTCGGCCGGCAGGCGCGCCGGGTTGCCGCCGAAGACCACCTGCGGATCAAGGCCATGCTCTTCCAGCAGGCGGGCGACGACGAAGCCGTCGCCGCCATTGTTGCCCGGGCCACAAAAGATCAGCGGGCGCTGGTCGCCGCTGCGCATCAGTTGCACCGCCAGCCGCGCCGCGGCGGCCCCGGCCCGCTCCATCAGGGGCGGCGTGGCGTCGCCTAAGCGCTGTTCGATGTCGCGCAGTTCGCGGCTGCGCAGAATGGCTGAGGTCATGCGGTCTCCGGCGGTAAGGCTTTTCCCGAGTGCTACATTATCACTACGCTTGATGACATATCGACCATGGGCTTCGAAGACCTGCTTCCCGACCTCTGTTCCCGCGTCGCCGCTGTTCGGCGCGATATCCATGCGCACCCCGAACTGGCCTTCGGTGAGTTGCGCACCGCTGAGACCGTCGCCGCCTGGTTGAAGAACCTGGGCCTGGAAGTGTTCACCGGCATCGCCCGCACCGGCGTGATTGCCCGCCTTAGCTGCGGCAGCAGCCCGCGCGCCATCGGTCTGCGCGCCGACATGGATGCGCTGCCCCTAGACGAACTCAACACCTTCCCGCACCGCTCGCGCCATACCGGGCAGATGCACGCCTGCGGCCACGACGGCCACAGCGCGATGCTGCTCGGCGCCGCCGAGGTGCTGGCGAAGACGCGCAATTTCGACGGCAGCGTGTACTTCATCTTCCAGCCTGCCGAAGAGCACGAGGGCGGCGGCCGGGTGATGGTGGAAGAGGGCGTCTTCGAGCGATTCCCGATGGACATGGTGTTCGGCCTGCACAATTGGCCGGGCCTGGCGGCGGGCAGCATCGCCGTGCATAGCGGCCCGGTGATGGCCGGCGCCGACCGCTTCGAGATCGTCGTCACCGGCCACGGCGGCCATGCCGCCATGCCCCACCAGGCGGTGGATAGCGTGGTGGCCGGCAGCGCCCTGGTGCAGAGCCTGCAGACCCTGGTCTCGCGTCATGTCGATCCGCTGGACTCCGCCGTGCTCAGCGTCACCCGCTTCCACGCCGGCCATGCCGACAACGTGCTGCCCGAGCAGGCGGTGCTGGGCGGCACGGTGCGCACCTTCAGCAGCGAGCTGCAGGCGCGGATGGAGGAGGGCATCGCCCGCATCTGCACCGGCATCGAGGCCACCTACGGCGTGCGTGTCGAACTCAACTACGAACGCGGCTATCCGCCGACGCTGAATGCCGAGGAGCCGACCTTCATCGCCCGCGAGGTGGCGCGCCATGTGGTCGGTAGCGAACAGACGCTGACCCATTTGCGACCGAGCATGGGCGCAGAGGATTTTGCCTATCTGGCCGCTGTGGTTCCCGGCTGCTACGTCTGGCTCGGCAATGGGCCGGGCGAGGGCGGTTGCATGCTGCACAGCCCCCACTACGACTTCAACGATGCGGTGATCCCCACCGGCATCCGCTACTGGGTTCGCCTCGCCGAACGTGCCCTCGCCGCGGCGCGCTGACGGCGCGGCCGGAGAGGAATCCTTCCCATGTTCAATCTGCGGGTCTGCCGCTCCTGCCTTTACCGAAGCCTGGCGGCTGTGGCCGCGGCCATCGCGCTATTCGCTCTGCTCGGCTACCTGTGGTTGCCCGGCTACGCCAAGGGCAAGCTAGAAATTTTGCTCAGCGAACAATTGCACCGGCCGGTCAGCATCGAGCACATCAGCGTTTCGCCCTTTGCCTTGGCGGCAACCGTCGAAGGCCTTAAGGTCGGCGAGCGCCAGGGCGGCGGCAGCACACTGTCCTTCGCTCGTTTGTACGTGAACCTGTCGTCGGCGTCGCTGCTGCGGCGCATTCCGGTGATCGAGGAAGTGCAACTGGAAGGGCCGACGGTGCACCTGGAGCGCCAGGCCGACGGTCGCTACAACGTCTCCGATCTGCTGGACGAATGGCTGTCCGGCCCGGCCAAGCCGACGCCGGAATTCTCCGTCGCCAACATCAGCATCAGCGGCGGCCGCATCGATTTCGACGACGGCCCGAAGAAGGCCCGCCACAGCGTCAGCGACCTGGCCCTGGGCATCCCCTTCATCGCCAACACGCCGGCCACCGCCGAGATTTTCGTCGAGCCGCATTTCCGCGCCACGGTGGATGGCGCCCCGTTCATCCTGGCGGGCAAGCTGCGGCCTTTCGGCGGCCATCGCGAGGCCAACCTGGCGCTGGAGCTGAAGGATTTCGATCTAACGCGGGTCTACGAATATTCGCCGCTGAATTTGCCGTTCAGCCTTTCCGCCGGCCGCCTCAACACCCAGCTAGACCTGGCCTTCAGCCAGGGCAAGGAGGCCGCACCGGCGATCACCCTGAGCGGCAGCCTGGCCCTGCACGAGGTGGCCCTGAGCAGCGGTAAGACCCGGCTGCTCGCCCTCAAACGACTGGCCCTGGAGGGCGTGGCGGTGGACCTCAGGGCGCAACGGGCCGAGGTAAAAAAACTGAGCGTGGAAGCACCCCAGGTCAGCCTGCGGCGTGGCGCCGACGGCCAGCTCGACCTGGTCAAGCTGCTTCTGCCACCGTCCGCCGGGAAACCCGTGGCCAAGCCGGCGGTCGCTGCCACCTCCTGGCAGTGGCGGGTGGCGGAGGCGGCCGTCAGCGGCGGCAGCCTGCAATACAGCGACGACAGCCTGGGCGACAAGGTGCCGCCGCTCCAGGCCGAGGACTTGAGCCTGGCCGTATCGGGTTTGTCTTCTGCTGCCGATGCCGCGGCGCATTTCGATCTGCGGGCGAAGATCAACCGTCAGGGCCGCATCGCCGCGCAGGGCGAACTGCAATTGACGCCGCTGGCACTGAAGGCGGCAGTGGACGGCGACAAGGTGGATTTGGTGGCCCTGCAGGGTTGGGCCGCGGAACACCTGAACGCCGTGCTGACCCAGGGCAGCCTGAGCCTCAAGGGCCAGGCCGCCTACAGCGCGGCGGGGGCCAGCTTCAAGGGCGACGCCAGCCTCAACGACTTCGTCGTGCTCGACCAGCTCAATGCCGTCGAACTGCTGCGCTGGCGCAGCCTGCGCCTGGCCGAGCTGGACGTGGCGGCGGGCGGCGGCGGGCCGCTACGCCTGGCCGTGACGGAAATCTTCAGTGACGGCCTGTTCGCTCGCGCCATGCTGACCGAGAAGGGAAAGCTGAACATCAGCGGCCTGCTCAAGCAGACGCCCGCCGAGGCCGCCGCCGCCACTGCCGCGGCGCCGCCACCGAGCGAAGCCGCCAGCGACACTACGCAGATTCGGATCGGCAAGATCAATGTGCGCGACGGCAGCATGAATTTCACCGACCGCTTCATCAAGCCCAACTACCGCGCCAACCTGACCGGTCTCAACGGTAGCATCGGCGCCCTGGCGGCCGGCAAACCCTCGGCGATTCGCTTCAGCGGCAAGGTGGACCGCATCGCCCCGCTGGAACTGTCCGGCCAGATCGATCCCCTCGGCAAGCCGGTCTTCGTCGATCTGGCGATCAAGGCCAAGGGGGTCGAGATGACCACCTTCAGCCCCTATTCCAGCCGCTACCTGGGTTACGAGGTGGAGAAGGGGAAGCTCTCGGTGGACCTGCATTACCACGTCGAAAAGGGCGAACTGGTGGCCGAGAACAAGGTTTTCCTCGACCAGATCACCTTCGGCAACAAGGTGGACAGCCCCGATGCCCTCGACTTCCCGATGGGCCTGATCGTGGGCCTGTTGAAGAATTCCCGCGGCGAGATCGACATCAACCTGCCGGTCAGCGGCTCCTTGAATGACCCGCAGTTCAGCATCGGCGGCATCATCGGCAAGATGATCCTGAACCTGCTGAGCAAGGCCGTGACCGCGCCCTTCGCCCTGCTCGGTTCCCTCTTCGGCGGCGGTGAGGATCTCTCCTATGCCGCCTTCGATGCGGGGCATGGGCGCCTGACGGCCGAGGGCGAGAAGCGCCTGCAGACCCTGGCCAAGGCGCTGAAGGCGCGGGATACGCTGAAACTGGAAATCACCGGCGTGGCCGATCCCGAGCTTGAGCGCGAAGCCTACAAGCACGCCGTGCTGGAACGCAAGGTGCGCGCCCAGAAGGCCGCGGAGCTGGCCCGCGAAGGCAAGGCCGCCGGCAACCTCGGCGAGCTGAAGGTAGCCGCCGAGGAATACCCCAAGTACCTGGAGAAGGCCTACAAGGCCGAGGACTTCAAGAAGCCGCGCAACCTGCTGTTCCTCACCAAGAACCTGCCGGTGGCGGAGATGGAAGCCCTGATGCTGGAGCACATCGCCGCCGGCGAGGCCGAACTGCTGCAACTGGCGCAAAACCGTGGCCAGACGGTGCAGACCTGGCTGGTGAATCAGGGCGAGGTGGACCCACAACGGCTCTACCTGCTGGCGCCGAAGCTAACCTCAGCAGCGCCGAAGGACGCACCGCCCGGCGGCCGGGCGGAGTTCTCGCTGAAGTGAAACGCCGCGCCGGCTGGCGCGGCTGTCAGATGATCTGGAAATCTGCGGCGGTCAGCGCCGGGTGGCTGCCGCTGCCGACCGTGGCGAACTGGATTGGCGTCGCGCCGCCACCGCTGCCGTCTGTGTCGTAGTACAAGGCGCCGGTGGTCGGGTTGTAGACGATGTGGGCACCGCCGACGCTGGTGGTGACCGACAAATCCTGGAAGGCCAGGATGCTCAGCGCACCGGCGCTGCCCAAGCCGGAGAAGATGCTGGCGGAGAGTTCGATCTTGTCTGCGCCGTGGACGAAATCGGTGATCAGGTCCACGTTGCTGTTGGTGTTCAGCAGCGCGGTGAAATCGAACAGGTCGTTGCCGCCGCCGCCGGTCAGGGTGTCGTTGCCGGCGCCGCCATTCAGGTGGTTGGCGACGCTGTTGCCCACCAGCTTGTCGTTGCCGCTGCCGCCGACGGCGTTCTCGATGGTGCAGTTCCAGGCGATGGTCAGGTTGTCCTTGCCGGTGTAGTCGGGCGGGACACTGAAGTTGAAGCCCGGGGCCGCGTCCAGCGCCGAGGCGTAGAGGTCGATGGAGGAATGGCTGCCTGCCGTCAGGTTAACGTCGCATTCCCGGGTCAGTGACGAGCAGTCGATGGTGTCGTTGCCGCCACCGTCCCAGATCGTCTTGAAGAAGGGCTGGTCGCCCATCGTGTAGCTGTCGTTGCCGCTGTGGTAGCTGGTGTTGGCGCCGTAGAGGTATTGCAGCGTGCCGATGTCATACAGCATCGCCGTCTCCGGGCTGAGGTTGTAGAGGTTGGCGCTGTTGCCGTTGACGCTGACCACCAGGCTGTTGGGCGCCTCGTTGTAGGACATCACCGTGTTGAGGTTGTTGTCCTCGGTGCTGGGCAGGAAGGGGGAGGTGTCGCCGCTACCGTAATTGCCCGGGTGCTTGAGGCCCAGCGCGTGACCGATCTCGTGCAGCAGGGTCTGCCAGCCGTAGCTGCCGGGGGAGAAGTCCTGGTTGCTGCTCTGGTCGTTGGCCAGCCAGACGTCGCCGCTCACGGCCGACGAGTAGCCCGGATAGTAGGCATAGCCGGCGGACTTGCCGGCCTGGTTGTCGGTGCCGAAGCGCATCTGCACGCTGGAGGAATCGGTGGTGGCGACGAAGGTGACGTTCAGCAGTTGGCCATAGTAGGCCAGGGCGGCCTGCACCGCGGC
>DATDMT010000038.1:0-6176 GCA_036518635.1 Rhodocyclaceae bacterium
CTCTGCAAGCTCACCTTCAGCATAGCCGGCCGCGCCGACAGCGCCGCCGCCGAGACTGCCCTGGGCGAGGGCTATGCCATCGCCGAAGGCCAGAAGCTGATGAAGGATCTGGCCAACCTGCCGGGCAACTACTGCACCCCCACCTACCTGGCCGAACAGGCTGTGGTCCTCGGCAAGGAGCACAAGCTGCAAGTCGAAGTGCTGGACAAGGCCGACATGCAAAAGCTCGGCATGAACACCCTGCTGGCAGTGGCCCAGGGTTCCGAACAGCCGCCCAAGTTCATCGTCTTCAAGTACAACGGCGGCGCCAAGTCGGCCAAGCCCATCGTCCTCGTCGGCAAGGGCGTCACCTTCGACACCGGCGGCATTTCGCTGAAGCCGGGCGCCGAGATGGACGAGATGAAGTTCGACATGTGCGGTGCCGCCAGCGTCTTCGGCACCCTCAAGGCGGTCGCCATGATGGGCCTGCCGCTGAACATCGTCGGCGTCGTCGCCGCCGTCGAAAACATGCCCAGCGGCGCCGCGATCAAGCCGGGCGACGTGGTCACCTCGATGTCCGGCCAGACCGTCGAAATCCTCAATACCGACGCCGAAGGCCGCCTGATCCTGTGCGACGCCCTGACCTACGTCGAGCGCTTCGAGCCTGACTGCGTGGTGGACATGGCCACCCTCACCGGCGCCTGTCTGGTTGCCCTCGGCAGCGTCGCCACCGGCCTGCTGGCCAACGACGACGACCTCGCCGAAGAACTGCTCGGCGCCGGCCAGGAAGCCTATGACCGGGCCTGGCAACTGCCGCTGTGGGACGACTACCAGACCCAGTTGAAGAGCCCCTTCGCCGACATGGCCAACATCGGCGGACGGCTGGCCGGCACCATCACCGCCGCCTGCTTCCTCGCCCGCTACACCAAGAAATACAAGTGGGCCCACCTGGACATCGCCGGCACCGCCTACCGCGGCGGCGAGAAGAAGGGTGCCACCGGCCGGCCGATCCCGATGCTGGCCCAGTTCCTGATGGGCCGCGCGGCCCGTAGCCGCAGCAAGAAAAAGGCGTGACCCGAATCCGCTTCCTCCACAGCGCCCCCGACCGCCTGCATACCGCGGCGGCCTGGGTGGCTCTTTGCTGGCAGGAGCGGCGGCCGCTGACCATCTACGCCCCAGGCGACCTGGGCGAACGCCTGGATCGCCAGCTATGGACCCACAACGCCCTCAGTTTCGTTCCCCACTGCCGCGCCGATTCGCCGCTGGCAAACGAAACGCCGATCCTGATCGATGACCGGCTCGATACCCTGCGCCAGGACCAGTTGCTGCTGAACCTGTCCAACGAGCTGCCGCCGGGCTTCGCCCGCTTCGAGGAGTTGGTCGAGATCGTCAGCACCGCCGATGCCGACAAGCTGCCGGCCCGCGAACGCTACAAGCATTACCGCGAGCGCGGCTACGAGCTGCAGAACGAGGACATCTCCGGTGGATTCTGAGCGCCCCAGCGCCGACATCCTCAGCGTCGCCGACGCCTTCATGAACCGCCGGCGCACGCCAGTGGAAGACGACGTGCCAGTGCTGACCGAAGTCGTCGATCAGCCCTCCACCGTAACGCCGGCCGCGGAAGCCCTCGCCCCTCCTCCCCTGCTCGACGAAACCCGCAAGCAAGCCCTGCAGCGGGAACTGGAGGAATGGCTGGACCTGCAGATGCCCCAGGTGGTGCTGCGGGTGCTGGACGGCGTCGCCGACCAGATGATCGGCCACCTCGGCGAGCAAGCCCGCGCCGTGCTGCTGCCGCGCCTGCTGGCGGCGCTAGAAGGTGCCGACGAGGGCAAGTCCCAGGACTAAATCGCCGGGCGGTCCGCCCCGAGCGAAGCACGCCTCACCCCTTTTTGCTCTATTGAAACATCGGCTTGCCGACGGCCGGGTATGCCACACTGGCAGCGGTTTCCTATCAAGTTCTCCCGAATGGAATTGGCAGGCCCGCGGCAAAATTCCAAATCGACAGGGATCTACGTCCGCCTAAAGCAGGCTAACTGGAGCGAAGCACCGAGGATATTCGTTGATGCCAACGCCAACACCAATGCCCGCTGCACCAGACCGCCAAGACCTGCTGGCGTCGGTTGATGCGCGCGCCAATCTGGCCGGCACCAACAAGATGGAGCTGCTGCTGTTCCGCATCGGCTCGCCGGAAACCTACGGCATCAATGTGTTCAAGGTGAAGGAGGTGATCCGCACGGTGGACATCACCTCCGCGCCCGGCCAGCCGGCCTTTGTCGTCGGCATGGCCTCGCTGCGCGGGCAGTTGATCCCGGTCATCGACCTGATCGGCTTGTGCGGCAACCCGGCGCCGAGCCATCCCGGCATCCTGATCATCACCGAGTTTTCACACTCGACCCAGGCGTTTCTAGTCGAGGCGGTGGATACCATCATCCGCATCGACTGGAGCGACGTGCATCAGCCACCGGAGATGCTCTCGTCCAGCAGCAAGCTGACTGGGGTGACCCGGCTGGCCGACGGCACGCTGGTCGCCATCATGGACGTCGAGCAAATCCTGCACACGATTTCGGGGACAGCCAAACCCCAACTCCAGTTTGCCGAGGCCACGGCGCCATCCTTACCACCCGGCCGCAAACTGTTTTGCGCCGACGACAGCGCCTTCGCCAGGAATCAACTGAAGCAGATTCTCGACCAGCTCGGCGTCCAGTCTGAGTTCGCCGTGAATGGCCAAAAGGCCTGGACGCGCCTGGACGCCATGGCCGCCATGGCCGAATCCATCGGCAAGCACTTGCGGGAGACTTTGCCGATCATCATCACCGACATCGAGATGCCGGAAATGGACGGATTCAAACTCACCCGGATGATCAAGGCCGACCGGCGCTTCGACGGCATCAAGGTGCTGCTGCATTCCTCGATGTCGGAATCCTCGAACCGTGACAAGGGGATGGCGCTTGGGGCAGACGGTTTCCTGGCGAAATACGACCAGAAGGCCGTGGCCGAAAGCCTGCAGGCGCTGCTGGCCGAAATCGCCGGCGAAGGCTGATCGCCCCCCCCGGAACAGCGCCCTGTATTAAGCAGCCGGCATCACCACGATCCCGTCTTCATCGGCATAGAGCATGTCGCCGGGACGCACCCAGACCCCCTGAATCTGCACCGCCACGTCGCACTGGCCTTCGTTGCGCTTTTCCGTCGGCAGGGGCATCGCCGCCAGGGCGCGGATACCGGTGTCGCATTCGGCCAGTTCCGCCGAATCGCGGACGCAGCCGTCCACCACCACGCCGGCCCAGCCGTTCTTGGCCGCCGCCTTGCCCAGGTTGCCGCCCACCAGGGCGCGGCGTAGGGAGCCGCCGCCGTCCACCACCAGCACCCGGCCCTCCCCCGGGGAATCCACCGCCGCCTTGACCAGGGAGTTGTCCTCGAAGCACTTCACCGTGCTCACCGGGCCGGCGAACTTGCGGCGCAGGCCGAAATCGCGGAACACCGGCGGCAGCACGCGGAACTCGCCGCTGCTGTCGTTCTTGCGTTCGTCGCAGAGGTCGCAGGTGGCAAAGGTAGGGGTGGTCACGGTTGGTCTCCTAGCTAGTTCATGAAGCGGCGCATGATAGCGCCCCCGGTATAATTCCGCCCTTCGCCGCCGCGGGCACTGCGTCCCCTGCCCGGCCCCCATTCTTCCCACTTTATTGCCCCCATCCATGGAACTCGCCAAGAGCTTCGAACCCGCCGAGATCGAAAAACGCTGGTACCCGACCTGGGAAGCCAGCGGCCACTTCGCCGCCGGCCTCGACACCAGCAAGACGGACAACTTCTGCATCCTGCTGCCGCCGCCCAACGTCACCGGCACCCTGCACATGGGCCACGGTTTCAACCAGGCCATCATGGATGCGCTGACCCGTTACCACCGGATGCGCGGCGACAACACCCTGTGGCAGCCGGGCACCGACCACGCCGGCATTGCCACCCAGATCGTCGTCGAGCGCCAGCTGGACGCCCAGGGCCTCTCGCGCCACGAGCTGGGCCGCGAGAAGTTCCTGGAGAAGGTCTGGGAGTGGAAGGAATACTCCGGCGGCACCATCACCCAGCAGATGCGCCGCCTCGGCACCAGCCCGGACTGGAGCCGCGAGCGCTTCACCATGGACGCCGGGCTGAACAAGATCGTCACCGAGACCTTCGTCCGGCTCTACAAGGAAGGCCTGATCTACCGCGGCAAGCGCCTGGTGAACTGGGACCCGAAGCTGCTCACCGCCGTCTCCGACCTGGAAGTGGTGCAGGAGGAGGAAGACGGCTTCATGTGGCACATCCGCTATCCGCTGGCGGATGGCAGCGGCGAGCTGGTGGTCGCCACCACCCGCCCGGAAACCATGCTCGGCGACGTGGCCGTGGCGGTGAACCCGGAAGACGAGCGCTACACCGCCCTGGTCGGCAAGATGCTCAAGCTGCCGCTGTGCGACCGGGAAATCCCGATCATCGCCGACAGCTATGTGGACAAGGAATTCGGCACCGGCTGCGTCAAGATCACCCCGGCCCACGACTTCAACGACTGGCAGGTGGGCCATCGCCACCAGATGACGCCAATCAGCGTGTTCACCCTCGACGCTCGGATCAACGAGCACGGCCCCGAGCAATACCGCGGCATGGACCGCTACGACGCCCGCAAGCAGATCGTCGCCGACCTGGAGGCCGCAGGCCTGATGGAAAGCGTCAAGCCCCACAAGCTGCAGGTGCCCCGCGGCGACCGCACCGGCGTGGTGATCGAGCCGATGCTGACCGACCAGTGGTTCGTCGCCATGAGTAAGCCGGGCGCCGACGGCAAGAGCATCGCCGGCCAGGCCCTGGAGGCGGTGGCCTCCGGCGAGATCAAGTTCGTCCCGGAGAACTGGGTGAACACCTACAACCAATGGCTCAACAACATCCAGGACTGGTGCATCTCGCGCCAGCTCTGGTGGGGCCACCAGATTCCCGCCTGGTACAGCGACGACGGCCGCTACTACGTCGCCCACGACGAAGCCGAGGCCTATGCCCAGGCCAAGGCCGAGGGCTACACCGGCGGCCTGAAGCGCGACGACGACGTCCTCGATACCTGGTACTCCTCCGCCCTGTGGCCCTTCTCGACCCTCGACTGGACGCCGGAATGGCCGGCCAAGTCGAACACTGCCCTGGACCTCTACCTGCCCTCGACGGTGCTGGTCACCGGCTTCGACATCATCTTCTTCTGGGTCGCCCGGATGGTGATGATGACCAAGCACATCACCGGCAAGATTCCCTTCAAGCACGTCTATGTGCATGGCCTGATCCGCGACGCGGAAGGCCAGAAGATGAGCAAGTCCAAGGGCAACGTGCTGGACCCGATCGACCTGATCGACGGCATCGGCGTGGACGAGCTGGTGAAAAAGCGCACCACCGGCCTGATGAACCCGAAGCAGGCGGAGAAGATCGAAAAGCGCACCCGCAAGGAATTCCCCGAGGGCATCCCCGGCTTCGGCACCGACGCCCTGCGCTTCACCTTCCTCAGCCTCGCCTCCCCCGGCCGCGACATCAAGTTCGACATGCAGCGCTGCGAGGGCTACCGCAACTTCTGCAACAAGCTGTGGAACGCCACCCGCTTCGTGCTGATGAACTGCGAAGGCAAGGACTGCGGCTTCTACAAGCCCGATTTCGACGCCTGCTCCGCCGAGTTCCTCGACTTCTCCCCCGCCGACCGCTGGATCGTCAGCCGCCTGCAACGGGTCGAAGCCGAAGTCGCCCAGCACTTCGCCGACTACCGCTTTGACCTCTTGGCCAAGTCACTCTATGAATTTGTCTGGGACGAGTACTGCGACTGGTACCTGGAACTGGCCAAGGTGCAACTGCAGAAGGGCAGCGAGCCGCAACAACGCGCCACCCGCCGCACCCTGCTACGAGTGCTGGAAACCATGCTGCGCCTGGCACACCCGCTGATCCCCTTCATCACCGAGGAGCTGTGGCAGACCGTGGGCGTCCTCGCCGACCGAAAAAAGGCAGACGAGACCGCCAGCCTGATGACCCAGGCCTACCCCAAGGCCGACCTGTCCCGCTGCGACGAGAGCGCCGAAGCCTGGGTGGCGACCCTGAAGCAGATGGTCAACGCCTGCCGCAGCCTGCGCGGCGAGATGAACCTGTCGCCGGCGCAGAAGGTGCCCCTGGTGGCCGCCGGCGACAAGGACCTGGCGGAAGCCTACGCCCCC
>DATDMT010000039.1:0-14858 GCA_036518635.1 Rhodocyclaceae bacterium
CCTGATCCGGATTCGCATCGACGACGACATTCCGGTCACCCGCGGCACCACGGCGCGCCTGCATTCCCAGGGCGTCACCGGCCTCGCTTACGTGATGCTGGACGATGACGGCAGCAATGCCGATCCGCTGCCTGCGGGGGCCGATGGCCTGCCGCGGATCGCCCTGGCGCCGTCGATGATGGATAGCCTCAGCGAAGTGGCCGAACGCTTCACCAAGGCCTTCGACGACAAGGCGCTGGCGGATATGCGCCGCACCCTGGCGAATACCGCCACCGCATCCGAGGGCCTGAAGGAAATGCCGCAGATCATGGCCTCCCTGCGCGAAGCCCTGAGCGACACCAACCGCAAGCGCTTGAGCAACATCCTGGCGCATCTGGAAACCACCCTCGGCGAAGCGGCGCCGCTGACCAAGGAAATGCGTGGCCTGGTGGCGTCGATGCAGGGCGTTAGCGATCGCCTGGATCGCATCACCGATGAAGGCGGCACGGGCAGCGTCGCCCGACTGAACGATCTGCTGGACAACCTGCAGCGCAATTCGCGCCAGTTCGACCGGGTACTGCAGGGGATCGAAGAAGCGCCCCAGTCGGTGGTCTTCGGCCGCCAGCCGCCGCCGCCGGGGCCGGGTGAAACCGGCTACGGCGCCGTGGCGAAGTAAGGAACCCAAACATGAAGCTCCGCATCCTCATCGGCGCCCTCGCGCTATTGATCGCCGGCTGCGCCGGTGGCCCGGCGCCGCGCAGCAATCTCGCCGTCTACGACCTGGGCATCGCCGAACGCCCGGAGCGCCTGTTGCCCCTAGGCAATGTGGACGTCAGCGGCCCCCCCTGGCTGGCGGGCAACGACATGCAATACCGCCTGGCGGCCGAGCCGGCGCGGCGTCAGCGTTTCGCCGAGAGCCAATGGGCGGCAGCGCCGGCGCAATTGCTCGAGGCCGGCCTGCAACGGGCGGCCGATGGCCGCGGGCGCTGCAGCTTGATGGTTGTGCTGGATGAATTCGTGCAGAGCTTCGATGCTGCCGGCGACAGTCAGGCGCGGCTGTCACTGCGGGCAACGCTGAACAACGGCCGCGCGTCGCTGGCGAACCGGGCTTTCGATCTGAGTCGCCCTGCCGGGCGCGATGCCCGCGGTGGTGTAGCCGCCTTCGGCGAATTGCAGCAACAATTAGTCGCCGGCCTCGGCGACTGGCTGGCCCAACAAGGCGCCTGCCGCTAGTCGCAACTCAACGGGGCGGCGGCGGGGGCGTGTAGCTGCGCGGCGCGTAGCCCGGCACCTGGTTGCCCTTGGCGTACATGCACTGCTCGTAGGCGATGTCGTAGCGTCGCTGCAGGTCGTAGCCGCCGGTGCTGGAGCGCTCGGCGCCGATGACGCCGCCGGCCGCCATGCCGACGGCGGCGCCGCTACCGGCACCGTTATGGCCGCCAGCGATGGCGCCGGCGACCGCGCCGAGGGCGGTACCGACCGCCGCGCTGCTGATGATTTCCTGATTCGCCGCGTCGCTGCTGCCGACAGATTGGGCGGCCCATTGGCGGCAGACCCGATCCTCGTCGACGAAAATCTCAAAGGGCTTGCCGACCGCTGGCATCACCGCGACACGGGGCCCGGTAGGTACGCTGGCGCAGCCGGCCAGGAGGGCGACGGCGACACAGGATAAGGTCAGGCGGGACGAGGTCAAGCGGGCTTTATCCATGGTGCATCCTCAAGGCGGGGGTGGAGTGGCGGGTACCGTGCGCCAGCCTTCGGCGCAGCTCGGCACATAAGGATAATAACTTTGCGTCGAATCGCAGTAGTACCACACCGCCGGAGCCGGCGCCGGGCCGGGCTGCGCCTGCGGGACATAAATCGGCGGCGGCTGATAATAAGGGGTGGGATAGGGGTAAATCGGCTCCGGATAAAGGTACCAAGTGCCACCCACCACCCACCACCAGCCATAGCGGTCGCTATGGTGGCCGTGATGCCAGTAGCCCTTGCTCCAGAACGGTCCGGCGTTGATATCGACAATAAGGGTGCCGTTGTGCCTGTGGTGATGTTCCGTTCCCGCCTGGGCAGCAGGAATGCCCAGCAGTAGCAGTGTTGCCAGCGCCAGCGCTCGTGTGATGTGGATGTTCATCGCCTTGCTCCTTGCTTGCACCTTAGCTAGGGCGCCGGCGAGCCGCTGTTAGCGTTTGTAACTTCAGAATGCGGCGATGCCAGTCTGCGCGCGGCCGAGGATCAGGGCGTGGATGTCGTGGGTGCCCTCGTAGGTGTTCACCACTTCCAGGTTGACCAGATGGCGAGCGACGGAGAACTCGTCGCTGATGCCGTTGCCGCCATGCATGTCGCGGGCCTCGCGGGCGATGGCGAGGGCCTTGCCGGCGTTGTTGCGCTTGATCAGCGAGACCATCTCCGGGCTGGCGCGGCCGGCTTCCAACAGGCGGCCGACGCGTAGCGCCGCCTGCAGGCCCAGGGCGATCTCGGTCTGCATGTCGGCGAGCTTCTTCTGCACCAGCTGGGTGGCGGCCAGGGGGCGGCCGAACTGTTGGCGGTCCAGGGTGTATTGGCGGGCGCCGAACCAGCAGGCCTCGGCGGCGCCCATGGCCCCCCAGGCGATGCCGAAGCGGGCGGCGTTGAGGCAGGCGAAGGGGGCCTTGATCCCGGTGGCATCGGGCAGGCGGTGGGACTCGGGGACGAATACGTCGTCCATCACGATCTCGCCGGTGATCGAGGCGCGCAGGCCGATCTTGCCGTGGATTTCGGGGGCGGAAAGGCCGGCCCAGCCCTTTTCCAGCAGCAGGCCGGAGATGGCGCCGACCTCGTCCTTGGCCCAGACGACGAACAGGTCGGCGATGGGGGCGTTGCTGATCCAGGTCTTGTTGCCGGAGAGCAGGTAGCCGTCGGCGACGCGGCGGGCGTGGCTCTGCATTCCCCCGGGGTCGGAGCCGGCGTTGGGTTCGGTCAGGCCGAAGCAGCCGATCAAATCGCCACGGGCCATGGCCGGAAGGAAGGCCTGTTTCTGCGCCTCGCTGCCGTAGCGGTCGATGGCGCCCATGGCCAGCGACGATTGCACCGAGAACATCGAGCGATAGCCCGAGTCCACGCGCTCGATCTCCCGCGCCACCAGGCCGTAGGCCACCTCGCCGATACCAGCGCAGCTATAGCCCTGGATGGTGGCGCCGAGCAGGCCCAGGCCGCCCATTTCGCGGAAGATTTCCGGGTCGGTATGGCCCCGGCGGAAGGCCTCGCGGACGCGCGGTTGCAGCCGCTCGCGGCAGTAGTCGCGGGCGCTGTTGCGGATCATTCGCTCCTCTTCGCTCAACTGCTCGTCGAGGCGCAGCGGGTCGTCCCAGCTGAAGTCGGTGGTCATGGCTTTGCCTTAGAGGAATTGCACGCCCTGGGCCAGGGGCAGCTCGCTGGAGTAGTTGATGGTGTTGGTGGCGCGCCGCATATAGGCCTTCCAGGCGTCGGAGCCGGCTTCGCGGCCGCCGCCGGTTTCCTTTTCGCCGCCGAAGGCACCGCCGATCTCGGCACCCGAGGGGCCGATGTTCACGTTGGCGATGCCGCAGTCGCTGGCGGCGAGGAAGCGTTCCACCTCGCGCACGTCGTTGCTGAAGATTGAGGATGCAAGCCCTTGCGGCACCGCGTTGTGCAGGGCAATAGCTTCGTCGAGCTGGTCATAGGCCATCGCGTAGAGGATCGGGCTGAAGGTCTCGTGGTGCATTACCGGCGCCTGCTCGGGCATTTCCACCAGGGCCGGGCGGACGTAGCAGCCCTGGTCGCAGCCGGGCACCGCCACCCGCTCGCCGCCGTGGACCAGGCCGCCATAGGCGCGGGCCGCGTCGAGCGCCGCCTGGTGGGCGGCGAGGGCCTCATCGTTGATCAGCGGGCCGACCAGCACGCCGGTCTCCAGCGGGTTGCCCACCGACAGGCTGGCAAAGGCCAGGCGCAGGCGCGGCAGCAGTTCGGCGTAGATGCCCTGTTGCACGAACAGGCGGCGCAGGCTGGTGCAGCGCTGGCCGGCGGTGCCGGCGGCGGCGAAGACGATGGCGCGCAGGGCCAGTTCCAGGTCGGCGCTGGGGGCGACGATCATGCCGTTGTTACCGCCGAGTTCGAGGATGTTGCGGCCGAAGCGGGCCGCCACCCGCGGCGCGACGCTGCGCCCCATGGCGCTGGAACCGGTGGCGGAGATCAGCGCTACGGCTGGGTGATCCACCAGGGCGGCGGCAGCTTCGCCGTCGCAGATGAGGACTTGGTTGAGATCGGGTGGTGCGCCGCAGTCGAGGGCGGCGCGATCCAGCAGGGCCTGGCAGGCGAGGGCGCACAGCGGTGTTTGCGATGACGGCTTCCAGATCACGCTGTCGCCGCAGACCAGGGCCAGGGCGGCGTTCCAGGCCCAGACCGCGACCGGGAAGTTGAAGGCGCTGATGACACCGCAGATGCCCAGCGGATGCCAGGTTTCCATCATCCGGTGGCCGGGGCGTTCGCTGGCGATGGTCAGGCCGTAGAGCTGGCGCGAGAGACCGACGGCGAAGTCGCAGATGTCGATCATCTCCTGCACTTCGCCGCGGCCTTCGGAAAGAATCTTGCCGTTCTCGATGCTGACCAGGCGGGCCAGGGCTTCCTTGTGCCGGCGCAGAATGTCGCCATAGTGGCGCACCAACTCGCCGCGGCGCGGCGGCGGCACGCTACGCCAGGCCTCGAAGGCGGCCTGCGCGCGGGCAATGACCGGTTCCAGCGTTGGGGTGGGGCTGAGGCGGGCCAGCAGGCTGCCGTCGATGGGGCTGTAGCAGGCCAGCGAGCCCGTATCCAGCGGGGTGGCGACGCCCAGCTCGGCGAGCAGGCGGGCTGTTTCGTGAGCCAGGGTGGAAGCGGTCATGACCAACTCCTTCCCGTCAATCGCCGGCCGCGGGCGCGGCAGGCGCTGCTCCTATTCTGGCAGAGGCACGGCCAAGGGCTAGCCCAGCCAGATATCCAGGCCCTGGGCGTTGAGCACCGCATCCATGGTCATGTGCTCCCGTGCCGCCTTGCCCTGCAGGGCCCAGCCCTGTTCAGCGGCCTCCCGTTCCACCAGGTCGAGGATGCCGGCGCAGATGCGGGTCTGGCGTTCCGGGCCGCTGTCCTTCTCGCGCTGGGCGATGGCCACCAACTCGTCCAGCAGCCGATGCATGTCGCCCGCCAGGCGCGGCACGTCGCGGGCTTGGCTGTAGTGGGTGAAGTAGAGCGCTTCCGGCTGGTAGCCGGCGATCAGGTCCACCGTGGCGTGCAGGGCCGCCGGGTCGAACTGGCTGGGGGTGGTGGTGGGAAAGACGAAGGCGCGGCCGTTGGCGTCGAGGTGGCGGTAGCTGAGGCCGAAGGTGTCGCCTGTGAAGAAATGGCCCGTACGCTCGTCGCGGATGGTGATGTGGTGCTTGGCGTGGCCCGGGGCGTCGAACAGTTGCAACTGGCGCCCGGCCAGGCTGACGGCTTTTTCATGGCCGGCCTCGATCACCCGCTCGGCTGCGACCGGTACTAGTTCACCGTAAAGTTCCAGGGTCTTCTCTTCGCCGTAGACCTCGCGCGTCGCAGCGGCTAACTTGGAAGGGTCGATCATGTGTCTGGCGCCACGGGGATGGACCACCAACTGGGCATTGGGAAAATGCTGCATCAGGGTGCCCGCTGCGCCGGCGTGATCGAGATGGACGTGGGTCAGGATGATGTAGTCCACCTGCTCGCGGTGCAGGCCGAGGCCGGCCATTTGCGCCAGCACCTGCGGCACCGCCGGGTTGTGGCCGGTATCCACCAGGGCGACGCGGCCGTTCTCGACGATCAGGTGTACGGCGGCGATCAGCGGGGCGCCGTAGTGGGCGTCGATGGCGTAGATGCCGTGGTCGTAGCGGGTAAGGATGTTCATGGGGTCGGCGTTGTTAGAAATGAAATGAGCGAACGATGAATTTTCCTGCGGGCCTGTTTCCGCTCAGTTGGCAATTGGCTGCCTTTGCGCTGCTCGGCGCGGTGGTACTGTGGGCGGCGCTCACGGCACCCTGGCGCCGGTTGGCCGATGCCGACCAGTCGAACGTCTGGCTCGGTAGCGTGGTGGTGCTGATGCTGATGTGGAGCATGAAGGCCGGCGTCGCCCCGGGCCTGAACATGCATCTGCTCGGCGCTACGGCGCTGACTCTGATGTTCGGCCGGCAACTGGCGATCCTGGCCCTCTGTCTGGTGCTGGCGGCGGTGAGCTTCAACGACGGCGCCGACTGGCTGAGCTTTGGCCTCAACATGCTGGTGATGGGCCTGCTGCCGGTGTTTGCCAGCCAGGTCATCCTGCAATTGGTGGAGCGTTTTCTGCCGGCCCATATGTTCGTCTACATCTTTGCCGCGGCCTTTTTCGGCGCCGGGTTGTGCGTGGTGGCTGCGGGCTTTCTCGCCACCAGCCTGCTGTGGGCGGCGGGGGCTTATACAGCGGAGAAATTGTTCACCGAGTACTTTCCCTACTACGCCCTGATGAGCTTCGCCGAGGCCTGGATGAACGGCGGCGCCATCACCCTGATGGTGGTCTATTACCCTACCTGGGTGGAAAGCTTCGATGACCGCCGCTATCTGAAGGGCCATTGAGCGGTACTCACATATTCGGGTAGATCGGACCTTCGCCGCCCTGGGGGGTGACCCAGGTGATGTTCTGGCTCGGATCCTTGATGTCGCAGGTCTTGCAGTGCACGCAGTTCTGCGCGTTGATCTGCAGGCGCGGGTTTTCATCGTTGGCGTCGCGGACGATCTCGTACACCCCGGCCGGGCAGTAGCGCTGCTCGGGGGCGTCGTAGGTGGCGAGATTGAGCTTGATCGGGACCGCCCCATCCTTCAATTGCAGGTGGCAGGGCTGGTCTTCCTCGTGGTTGGTGTTGGAGAGGAAGACCGAGGACAGCCGGTCGAAGGTCAGCACGCCATCGGGCTTGGGATAGTCGATGGGGCTGCATTCGGCGGCGGGGCGCAGTTTTTCGTGGTCCGCCGTGTTGTGTAGGGTCCACGGCGCCTTGCCCTGCAGTAGCACTTGGTCGATGCCCACCAGCAGGGTGCCGAGGGTCAGGCCCTTGGCCATCAGCGGCTTGAAATTGCGCGCCCGGTGCAGCTCTTCGTGCAGCCAGGAATTGCGGAAAGCCTCCGGATAGCTGGCTAGTTCGTCGCCGCTACGGCCTGCGGCGAGCGCCTCGGCGATGGCTTCGGCAGCCAGTTGGCCGCTCTTGATCGCGGCGTGGGAACCCTTGATGCGCGAGGCGTTGAGAAAGCCCGCGTCGTCGCCGATCAGGGCGCCGCCGGGGAACACCAGCTTGGGCAGGGATTGCAGGCCGCCGGCGGTGAGGGCGCGGGCGCCGTAGGAGAGGCGCTTGCCGCCCTCGAGGAAGCGGCGGATTTCCGGGTGGGTCTTGTAGCGCTGGAATTCCTCGAAGGGCGACAGGTAGGGATTGCGGTAGCCAAGGCCGACGACGAAGCCGAGGGAGACCAGATTGTCGCCCCAGTGATAGAGGAAGGAGCCGCCGTAGGTGTCGTTCTCCAGGGGCCAGCCGGCGGTGTGCACCACCAGGCCGGGTTGGTGCAGTTCGGGTTTGATCTGCCACAGCTCCTTGATGCCTAGGCCGTAGGTCTGCGGATCGACGCCTGCGCGCAGATCGAACTTGGTCTCCAATTGCTTGCCCAGGTGGCCGCGGCAACCTTCGGCGAACAGGGTGTACTTGCCCAGCAGTTCCATGCCCGGCTGGTGGGCGGCGGTGGGTTGGCCGTCGCGGCCGATGCCCATGTCGCCGGTGGCGACGCCGCGTACCGCCCCGGATTCGTCGTAGAGCACTTCAGCGCCGGCGAAGCCGGGATAGACCTCGACCCCCAGGGCCTCGGCCTGCTGGCCCAGCCAGCGGGTGACTTCGCCCAGGCTGACGACGTAGTTGCCGTGGTTCTTGAAGCAGCCAGGCAGCATCCAGTCCGGCACACGGCGGGCGCTATCGGCAGAAAGGAAGAGGAAACGGTCTTCGCTGACCTCGGTCTGTAGCGGGGCGCCGCGGGTTTTCCAGTCGGGGATCAACTCGTCCAGGGCCCGCGGGTCCATTACCGCGCCGGAGAGGATGTGGGCGCCGATCTCGGCACCCTTTTCGATCAGGCAGACATTGATGTCCGGGTTGATCTGCTTGAGACGGATGGCGGCGGCAAGCCCTGCCGGGCCACCACCGACGACCATCACGTCGAATTCCATCGATTCGCGTTGCACGCTGCTGCATCCTCCTGGGAAGCCCGGATTCACGGGGCAGCGAGGATTCTAGCCGGGGCTCATTGGGCCATCGGCGAACAGTACAATTCGTTACAGCCAGCAGAATTTCTTTGCCAAATCGATAGTCTGTTGCTATAATTTCGGCCGTTGTTTCCGACTGCGGAGTGGTAGTTCAGTTGGTTAGAATACCGGCCTGTCACGCCGGGGGTCGCGGGTTCGAGTCCCGTCCACTCCGCCATATCGAAAGCAACAAAAGCAAAAAGCCGTCGCGAGACGGCTTTTTTTGTTTTCTGCTTCCGGATATCCGCCTGAGCGGCGGCGGGGCTCAGTCTTCGGCGCTGACCCGGCGGGCGCCGTTGTAGCGCTTGGCCCAGTAGCTTTCGCGCATGTCCTCGATCCGCACCTGGGCGCCGGTGCGCGGCGCATGGACGAACTGGTTGTTGCCCAGATAGATGCCGACGTGGGAGAAAGCCTTGCGCATGGTGTTGAAGAACACCAGATCGCCCGGCTTCAGCTCGTCCTTTTGCACGGCTTCGCCGGTGTTGCTGATTTCCTTCGAGGTGCGCGGCAGGATCAGGCCGAGGCCCTCGCGGAACACATGGCCGACAAAGCCGGAGCAGTCGAAGCCGTTTTCCGGCAGGGAGCCGCCGCGCTTGTAGCGGATGCCCACCAAGTCCAGTGCCTGGTCGATGGCCGACTGGGCCTTAGCCGTATAGCGCTGGACGAAGGAGATGGATTCCTCCTGGGGCGTGGCGGGAGTTTCATCCGCTAGGGCCGAGGGGGTCGTCAGGGATAGGGCCGTGGCGACCGCCAGAAGCAGGGTTAGTGAACGCATGGGGGCGGACTATAGCTGCCAGATCTCATCGAGTAAACCCCTTAAAGGATTGATGAATTTAAGAAAAAGCTGGAAGTTCCGGTGTTCCGGCGTGGACAGGTCGGGGCGAAAACGTTCAGAATGGCGGCCCGCTGGAGGTGTGGCAGAGCGGTTGAATGCACCGGTCTTGAAAACCGGCGATGGTGAAAGCCATCCGTGAGTTCGAATCTCACCGCCTCCGCCAGCGGCCTGTCTTCCAGGCCGCCTTGCCTAAGAAGCCTTTCTGTTGATCCGGCTATTGCGAGGCGGCACGTTGCCGCTGCGGTTCGCCACCAACTGGGCGATGTCCGGAATCTGGATGCGCCGCCCCTTCATCTGAATTTGGCCGCTTTGCTTCAGCTCGTGGAATATCCGCGACAGGGTTTCCGGCGTGACATGCAGCAGGGAGGCGATCACCCCCTTGCTGGCCGGCAACTCCACGGCAAACTGGCCGTCGTCGCGCGGGCGGGTGTGCTGCAGCAAATAGCCGATCACCCGCTCCATGCCGGATCGCAGCGTGTAGGACTCGACGTCCAGCACCAGTTGGTGAATCCGCTTTCCCATATGAACCAGCAGGCGCTGGGCGAAGGCCGGATTCGCCGCCAGCAGATCGAGCAGTTCGGCCTGGCCCAGTTGCAGCACCCGGCTGTCGCTCAGCGCTTGCGCCAGGAAGGGGTAGGGTTGGCCGGCCAGCACTTCGGCCTCGCCGAAGCTCTGCCCCGGGCCGAAGATGCCGAGCACTTTTTCCGTCCCCTGGGGCGAGGGCAGGGCCAGCTTGATCTGCCCGCTACCGACGACGAACAGCCCGCCGGGCTTGTCGCCCTTGAGGAACAGCAGTTCATCCTTGAGCAGGCGCTTTTCGCTGCAGAGATTTTCGATAAGGTTTTTTTGCTCCGCCGTCAGGTCCTGGAACAGCGGAATGTCGAGGATTTCTGCCTTGCTCCGTTCCGGGTCGCCGGTGTTGGAGCGGACCAGACTCAGCAGGCTGTGGCGGGGCAGCCGGACTTCCTGGTCCATGTTCGCCAGAAAGCCGCTTCTGACCTCGGCCAGCAGGTCCGCATTGGCCTGCTTTTCCGAATTGGCAGCCGGAGCCTCCTGCAGCATGGCCATGGCGATGACCTTGCCGTGCTCGACGTAGTGGGTGATGTTCATCCGGGCGACAAAGCGCCGCCCGGCCTTGGTGACATGCACCATCTCGCAATCGAAACGCCCGGTGGTCAGCAGCTCGCTCATCAGCAGCGGAAAGCGCGCCCGCTCTTCGGCGGCCACCAAATCCTGGGGCGACAGGCCCAGCAGCTCTTCCCGCGAGTAGCCGAGCAACTCGCAGGCGGCGGGGTTGGCGTCGCTCAAGGGGCCGGGCAGGTGATCCGGGCCGAGGGGGGCAACGATGATCGGCAGCGCGCCGCTGCTGAACAGGGCGCGGAAGCGCTGTTCGCTGGCATTCAGCTCGTCGCTGCGCTCGGCGATGGTTTCCGTCAGTTGTTCCTGGCTGCTGCGGCGTTCCCGTTCGGTGGCCAGCAACTGTTGGTTCTGTTGCGCCAGGATGGCGTACAGGTTTGCCAGGGATTTAGTGGCGGCCGCCTGGGCCGGGTCGGCAGGTTCGGTGAGGGCCTCCTCCGCTGCCGCCGGTACGCCAGCATGGGCACGGAGTTGCCGCGCCATCGCGCGGTCTTCGCCGAGGATGTGATAGATCAGCCAGTTGCCAAGGAAGGCCACCAACTGCTCGCCGCTGAGGGTGCTGCCGTGCTTGAGCCCGGCGATCATGTCGCTCACCTGCTGGACGAAGCGGGCGTGGGTTTCGTGGTGGCGTTCGGTGTGCCGGCTATCCAGGCCGCCGAGGGCCATCAGCGCTTCCTCGGTGCTGAAATGGACGGCGGCGTAATCCAATAGATAGCTCAGTAGCGACTGGATTTCCTCCGGCGACAGGCCCGCCGAGCTGTTCAGCTTGGCGGATGTCTCGTTCACCAGATCCATCAACCCGCGGTGCTGCTGGTCGATGATGTCGACGCCGGTGGCCAGATAGTCGTTCCAGGTCAGCAGATTCATGAGGCGGTCTGTCCAGTGGGTAGCAGGGGGGCGGGTCGCAAGCTGAGGCGCGAAGAATAGCGGGCCGGCGCGCCCTGTTGCGAGCGATGGCCGAATCGATTGATATGGATCAACAAGGCCGGGAAGTTGCCCTTGATTCAAGGTCTTGCGGCCCCATTTATGCGGATGATGGCTCTTTGTTTCAGCCCGTGGTTAGAATGGCGGCTCACGTCCGCCGGGAACCTGACCCAGGCAGGGCCGTCAAAGCTCTCGTGATCGCGTAACCCTAGGAGGTTCCACTAATGCAATACACCCCGCAGAACATCGAAACCGGCTTCGGCCAGGAATATGCCGCCCGTCAGCATCGCGTGCTGCGCAATACCTATGCGCTGCTCGGCCTGTCCATGATCCCCACGGTGATCGGCGCCATGGTGGGCACCACCGTCGGCCTGCCGCTGATGGTCGCCAGCCCGATGATCACCATGCTGCTGTTCCTCGGCGTCAGCTTCGGCCTGATGTTCGCCATCGAAAAGAACCGCAACAGCAGCCTGGGCGTCGGCCTGCTGCTGGCCTTCACCTTCTTCATGGGGGTGATGATGGGTCCGTTGCTGGCCCACACCCTGCATTTCCGCAACGGCGGCCAATTGATCGCCCTGGCGGCGGGCGGCACCGGCGCCATCTTCTTCACCCTGGCCGGCATCGCTTCCACCGGCAAGCGCGACTTCAGCCGCATGGGCACCTTCCTCATGGCAGGCGCCGTGCTGATCCTGGTGGCGGCCATCGCCAACATGTTCCTGCAACTGCCGGCCCTGACCATGGCCATCTCGATGATCGCCATCGTGGTGTTCTCCGGTTTCCTGCTGTTCGACATCGATCGCATCGTCAAGGGCGGCGAAACCAGCTACGTCAGCGCCACCCTGGCCGTGTATCTAGACATCTACAACATCTTCGTCAGCCTGCTGCAACTGCTCGGCATCTTCGGCGGCGACCGCGAATAAGCGGTTTTCACCAAACAACAAAAAGGGCAGCCTCGGCTGCCCTTTTTGTTTGCCTATCGGGACTTCAACTCGGCCTTCAGATCTTCTCGAAGACGGCGATGGATTCGACGTGGGCGGTGTGGGGGAACATGTTGGCGATGCCGGCGCCCTTCAGCGCATAGCCCTTTTCGTACACCAGGATCGCCGCGTCGCGGGCCAGGGTGGCGGGCTTGCAGGAGACATAGACGATCCGTTGCGGACCGTCTGCGCCCAGGGAGCGCACCAGTTCCGCGGCGCCTTCCCGCGGCGGGTCGATCAGCATCTTGTCGAAATGGCCCAGGGCCGCGACGGTCTCCTGCGTGGCTTCGAAGAGGTTGGCGACGGCGTATTCGCAGCGCTCGGCGAGGCCGTTCAGCACCGCATTGGCGCGGGCCCGCTCGACCAGTTCCTTGCTGCCCTCGATGCCGACCACGTCGGCGCCGGACCGGGCGATGGGCAGGGTGAAATTGCCCAGGCCGCAGAACATGTCGGCGATCCGCTCCCCCGGCTGCGGGTCCAGCAGGCCCAGGGCGCGGCGTACCAGCACCCGGTTGACGCCGTGGTTCACCTGGGTGAATTCGGTTGGCGAGAAACGCAGGGTCAAATCGTAGTCGGGCAGGGTGTAGGCCAGGGGCGGAGTGTCCGGCGGGTAGAACAAGTGGGCGGTGGCCGGGCCCTTGGGCTGCAGGTACCAGATCACTTTATGTTCGTCGGCGAAGGCTTTCAGCCGGTTCTCATCGTTGGCATTCAGCGGCTCCAGGTTGCGCAGCACCAGCACGTTCTGGCCTTCGCCGACGGCCACCTCGATCTGGGGCAGGCGGTCACGGCAGGACATGCCATTGATCAGTGTCTTCAGCGCCGGAATCAACTGGCCGATGGCCGGTGGTAGCACCAGGCAGGTATCCATCACCGCAACGAAGCTGCTGCGCTTTTCGTGGAAGCCCACCAGCATGCCGCCCTTTTTCGCCACGTAGCGCACCGAGAGCCGGGCGCGATGGCGGTAGCCCCAGGTGGAACTGGTGATCGGCCCGTAATAGACCTCGGGCTTGAGCTTGGCCAAATGCCACAGCGCATCCTCCAGCACCCGCTGCTTGACCGCGGTCTGGGCGTTCGCATCCAGGTGCTGCATCGCGCAGCCGCCGCAGGTGCCGAAGTGGGGGCAGGGGGGCGTCACTCGCAGGCTGGAGGCGCGCAGGATTCTGGTCGCGGTGGCCTGCTCGTACTTGGCCTTGCGCTGGTAGCTGCTGTACTCGACCCGCTCGCCGGGCAGGGCGCCCTCGATGAAGATCACCTTGCCCTCCACATGGGCGATGCCGCGGCCTTCGTTGTCCAGGGATTCGATCAGGGCTTCGGGCATGGCGGCGGGGCAGGGGAGAACAGGGGGCGCGAATTATAATCGGCCGATGAACCCCAATCTCCCCCTGCAATTGCTGGGCGGCCTGACGCCGGCCCAGTTCCTCGACCAGTACTGGCAAAAGAAACCCCTGCTGGTGCGCCAGGCGGTGCCCGGCTATACCGGCCTATTGACCCGTGACGAGATGTTCGCCGCCGCTTGCCGCGACGACGTGGAATCGCGCCTGGTGCTGCGCGAAGGGGGCGATTGGGACCTGCGCCACGGCCCCTTCAGCGCCCGCGATCTGCGCAAACGCAAGGACCCGTGGACCGTGCTGCTGCAGGGCGTGAACCTGTTCCATGAACCCGGCGACGCCCTGGTGCGGCAGTTCGACTTCATTCCCTACGCCCGGCTCGACGACCTGATGGCCAGCTACGCGGTGGATGGCGGCGGCGTCGGCCCCCACTTCGACAGCTACGACGTGTTCCTGCTGCAGGGCATGGGCAAGCGTCGTTGGCGCATCGGCGCGCAGAAGGACCAGACCCTGGTGGATGGCCTGCCGGTGCGCATCCTCAAGCATTTCAAGCCGACCCTGGATTTCACCCTGGAGCCCGGCGACATGCTCTACCTGCCGCCGCAGTGGGCCCACGACGGCGTCGCCGTCGGCGAATGCACGACCTGGTCCATCGGCTTCCGCGCCATTCCCGCCCAGGATCTGGCCGAGGGTTTCCTCGCCTATCTGCAGGAAAAGGTCTGCCTCAAGGGTCGCTACGCCGATCCGGAGTTGAAGCCGGCCAAGCGCCCCGCCGAGATCGGTCCGGAGATGGTCGATCAAGTGGTCGCCATCCTCGACCAGATCAAGGGCTGGAAGCGGGACACGGTGCAGGATGTCCTCGGCGAGTTCCTCACCGAGCCGAAGCATCACGTGTTCTTCGATCCGCCGGAAAAGCCCCTGGCGCCGGCCCGCTTTGCCGCCGCCGCGGTCAAGCGCGGGGTCAAGCTGGATGTCCGCGCCCAGTTGCTGTACGCCGGCAAGCGCTTCTACCTCAACGGCGAAGCGGTCGAGGGCGTCGAGTCCGGCGACCGGCCGGCCCTGCGCGAATTGGCCGACCGCCGCGAACTGGCCCAGCCCAGCCCGGCCTTCGCCGCCCAGTTGCACGCCTGGTATTGCGACGGCTTCATACATCTGAAATGAGCGACGTTCTCCCTTTCGACAGCGAGGCCGGCTTTCGCGCCGCGCTGGATGCGGTGATCGCCGTGGCAGAGCGGGAGATTCGGGTCTTCGAGCACGATCTGGCACGGATGCGCCTGGAGGAAAAGGCCCGGGTCGAGGCCATCGAAGCCTTCCTCTCCCGGGGTCCCGATCAGCGGCTGCTGATCGCCCTGCACGACATCGACCATGTCGAACATTATTGCCCGCGCCTGCTG
>DATDMT010000040.1:0-4597 GCA_036518635.1 Rhodocyclaceae bacterium
CGCCATCCCGATGGGGGCCTCGCTGGCCTTCCTGATGGTGCGCACCGATCTGCCCGGCAGCCGCTGGATCGAGCCGCTGTTGCTGATCCCGGTGTTCGTCTCGCCGATGGTGCTGTCCTTCGGCTACGTCGTGGCGGCGGGTCCGGTCGGCTTCTATTCGGTGTGGGCCTCCCAGCTATTCGGCGACGTGCCCTGGAACGTCTACTCCCTGTTCAGCATCGCCGTCATCGCCGGCCTGACCCATGTCCCCCATGTCTATCTCTACGCCTCCGCCGCGCTGAAGAACCTCGGCTCGGACGTCGAGGAGGCGGCGCGCCTGAGTGGCGCCAGCCCGCTGCGGGTGGCCGTCGACGTCAGCCTGCCGATGGTGATGCCGGCCCTGTTGTACTCGGCGGTGCTGGTGTTCTTCCTCGGCTTCGAAATCTTCGGCCTGGCCCTGGTGCTGGGCGATCCGGAAGGCCACCTGGTGCTGTCCACCTACCTCTACAAGCTGACCAACAAGCTCGGCACGCCGTCCTACCACCTGATGGCGGCGGTGGCGATGTGCATCGTCGCGGTGACCTTCCCCCTGGTGATGCTGCAGCGCTACCTGATGCGCAACGCCGCCAAGTACGTCTCCCTCAAGGGCAAGGCCGGCCGTCAGCGGCCCCTGCCGCTGGGGCTGTGGCGCTGGCCGGCGGCGGCGCTGATCGCCTTCTGGCTGTTCGTCACCATCTTCGTGCCGCTGTCGGGCATCGCCCTGCGCTCGGTGGTGGAGTATTGGGGCGAAGGCGTGGTGCTGTCCGAGGTGCTGACCCTGGATCATTTCCGCGCCGTGTTCGACCAGCCCTCGCTGATGCGCGGTGTCTGGAACACCGTGCTGATCGGCGTCATCGGCGGCGGCCTGGCGGTGATCTGCTATACCGCCATCGGCCTCGCCACCCACCGCCGCCCGGATGGCTGGTCGCGCTTCATCGACTATCTGGTGCTGGTGCCGCGCGCCATTCCCGGCCTGCTGGCGGGCCTGGCCTTCCTCTGGGTGTTCCTCTTCATCCCGCCCCTGGCGCCGCTGCGCTCCACCATCTTCGCCGTGTGGATCGCCTACACCGTGGTCTGGCTGGCCTACGGCATGCGCCTGGTATCCAGCGCCCTGCTGCAGGTCGGCGCCGAGCTGGAGGAGGCGGCGCGCAGCGTCGGCGCCAGCCGCGCCCGCACCAGCCGCGACGTCACCCTGCCGTTGATCCGCCACGGCCTGATGGCCAGTTGGCTGCTGGTGTTCATGATCTTCGAGCGGGAGTACTCGACCGCGGTGTATCTGCTCAACCCGGGCACCGAAGTCATCGGCTCGCTGCTGGTCTCGCTGTGGGCCACCGGCGGCGCCGACATGGTGGCCGCCCTGTCCGTGATCAACGTGGTGCTGGTGGGCATCGGCCTCGCCATCGCCCTTCGCTTTGGAATCAAACTCCATGATTAAGCTCAACGTCGACGACTTGCATTTGTCCTACGGCAACAACCCCATCCTCAAGGGCGTCTCGATGCAGCTCTCGCGCGGCGAGGTGGTGTCCCTGCTGGGCCCCTCCGGCAGCGGCAAGACCACCCTGCTGCGGGCCGTGGCCGGCCTCGAACAGCCCCATCGCGGCCAGATTCGCATCGACGACAAGATCGTCTTCGACGGCGGCGCCGGGATCGAGATGCCCGCCGAGCAGCGCGGCCTCGGCCTGGTGTTCCAGTCCTACGCGCTGTGGCCGCACAAGACCGTGTTCGACAATGTCGCCTACGGCCTCAAGCTGCGCGGCACGGACAAGGCCGCGGCGGCTGACAAGGTGAACGCGGCGCTGTCCAGCCTCGGCCTCGGCCATCTGGCGGCGCGCTTTCCGCACCAGCTCTCCGGCGGCCAGCAGCAGCGCGTCGCCATCGCCCGCGCCCTGGTCTACAACCCGCCGGTGATCCTGCTCGACGAGCCCCTGTCCAACCTCGACGCGAAGATGCGCGAGGAGGCCCGCGCCTGGCTGCGCGAGTTGATCCTGCAACTGCAACTGTCGGCCCTGGTGGTGACCCACGACCAGGCCGAGGCGATGGCCATGTCCGACCGCATCCTGCTGTTGTCGGAGGGCCGCATCGAGCAGCAGGGCACGCCGCAGGAAATGTATGCCGCGCCGCAGACCCTGTTCTGCGCCGAGTTCATGGGCAACAACAATCGCCTCGAAGGCCGCGTCCAGGAGCGCCGCCACGGTTCCGCGCTGCTGGTCGGCGACGACTGGCAGTTGTGGGGTCAGAGCCGCGGCGACAACGCCGGCGCCGGTGGCACCGGTCTGATCCGCCTGGAGCGGGTATTGCTGGCCGACGGCCCGGGCGAGAACCGGCTGCGCCTGCCGCTGATCACCTCGATGTTCCTCGGTGATCGCTGGGAATATTTGTTTCACCACGGCGCCCTGCGCCTGCGTGCCTATGGCCAGGCGCCACTGGTGGCCGGCGAGCACTGGCTGGAAGTGCCGCGCGAGCACTTCTGGGTGTTTTGAGGGAGACGGCCATGCACAACAAGGTCGATTTCCTGCTGGAGACCCTGGTGGACTCGCTGCGCCATGGGCCAGGCGAGGGGGCTGCCGACGCAGCGCAGGCGCCGTCGCGGCTCGAGGCGGAGGCATGGCAGTCGCCCCCGGCCGAGCTGACGGCGGTGGCACAGCTTGGCTACAACTGAGCCGCCGCTGACGCCTCCCCCGGCGGTGGCGACCGCCGCCGCGGTTTCCCTCGGCCAACTGTTTCGCGGCTTCTGTCTGATCGGCCTGTCCGGCTTCGGCGGCGTGCTGCCCTGGGCGCGGCGCTATCTGGTGGAGCGCTACCGCTGGCTGGCGCCGGAGGAATTCGCCGCGCTGCTGGGCCTCTGCCAGATCATGCCGGGGCCCAACGTGATGAACCTGGCGGTGGTGGTCGGGGCGCGCTTTCAGGGCCGCCGCGGTGCCGTGGTGGCGCCGCTGGGGATGATGCTGGCGCCGCTGGTCATCGTCCTCGGCCTCGGCCTGCTGTATCTGCGCTACGGCGAATTGGCGGCGCTGCAGGCCCTGCTGCGCGGCGTTTCCGCCGTTGGGGCGGGCTTGATCCTGGCCACTGGACTGAAGATGGGGTTCGAGTTGCGCCGCTGGCGCCCCGGGCTGCCCCTGGCGCTGCTCACCTGCGTCGCCGTGGCGGGGCTGCGCCTGCCGCTGCCGGCGGTGGTGGCGGTGCTGCTGCCGCTGGGCATGGCCATCGCTCGTCGCGGCAGGCGCTGAGATGGTGTCTCTGGGCGAGCTGGCGCTGCGCTTCCTGCTGTTGTCGCTGATGGCTTTCGGCGGCGGCAACGCGACCCTGCCCGAGATGCACCGGGTGGTGGTGGAGCAATACCACTGGCTGTCGGACACCGCCTTCAGCGAGTTGTTTGCCGTGGCCCAGGCGGCGCCCGGGCCCAACGTGCTGATCGTGGCGCTGATCGGCCTGGCCTTGGCCGGTCTGCCCGGCGCCCTGGTGGTTACCGCAGCGTTCTGCATTCCCTCCAGCCTGTTGATGTACGGCTTCGCCCGCTGGTGGTCGCGCCTGGCCGGCAACCCCTGGCAGCGCATCGCCCAGACGGCGGTGGCACCACTGGCGACGGGACTGGTACTGGCCAGCGGCTGGCTGATGGCCGCCACCGGCGCCGCCCGCCCCGCCGCCCTGCTGCTGACCCTGGCGACGGTAGTGGCGGTGCTGAGCTCCCGTTGCAACCCCCTGTGGTGGATCGTCGTCGGCGCTGTGCTGGGCTTGGTCGGGGTGGTCTGAGCCAGAACCGTTGTGGATATCCACATTGCGGAGCTGGTGCGGGGTCGGCTATGGTTCAGGCTTGATTCTTACAGCTTTCTGAACGGCCAGGGCAGGAAGGTGGAGAGTATGATTCGGAGCTCACGAGGAGGCGTAATACATAATCATGGATAGCAAATCTAAGGATCTGCGCGAAGCCGCGCTGCAATATCACGAGTTCCCCACCCCCGGAAAAATCGCCGTCGTCCCGACCAAGGGCCTGACCAACCAGCGCGACCTGTCGCTGGCCTACTCGCCCGGTGTCGCCGCGGCCTGTAACGAGATCGTCGCCAACCCGGCCAACGCCAGCCGCTACACCTCGCGGGCGAACCTGGTCGGCGTCGTCACCAACGGTACCGCCGTGCTGGGCCTCGGCAATATCGGCCCGCTGGCCGCCAAGCCGGTGATGGAAGGCAAGGGCGTGCTGTTCAAGAAGTTCTCCGGCATCGACGTGTTCGACATCGAACTGGCCGAACCCGACCCGGACAAGCTGATCGACATGATCGCGGCGATGGAGCCGACCTTCGGCGGCATCAACCTGGAAGACATCAAGGCCCCCGAGTGCTTCTACATCGAGAAGAAGCTGCGCGAGCGGATGAAGATTCCGGTCTTCCACGACGACCAGCATGGCACCGCCATCGTCGTCGGCACCGCGCTGCTGAACGGTCTTAAGGTGGTCGGCAAGAAGCTCGACGAGGTCAAGCTGGTTACCTCCGGTGCCGGCGCTGCCGCCCTGGCTTGCCTGGAGCTGCTGGTGATGCTCGGCGTCAAGGTCGAGAACATCTGGGTCACCGACATCGAAGGCCTGGTC
>DATDMT010000041.1:0-4938 GCA_036518635.1 Rhodocyclaceae bacterium
GTTGCGCGCCAACACGACACCGTTGCGGTCCACGATCAGTCCCCGGTTGGGGACGATGGGCACCAGGGAGATGCGGTTCTCCTCGGCGCGGGTCTTGTAGTAGCTGTACTGGAAAATCTGCAGCCAGACGAAGCGGGCGAACAGCAGGAAGAAACACAGCAACACGAAACCCGCCGCCACGCCGAGGCGGCGGCGGAAGTTTTCTAAGCCTTCTTGCGGGTTGCTGAATTCCATTTAGCGGGGAATGAGGGATGAGGGATGGGGGATGGGGTAAGCCATCACTCCGCTCTCACGGCTAGAGCATTGGACGAGCGCCGCGCCTCGACACCCCATTCCCCATTCCCCATTTCCCATCCCCATCAGATTGGTCGGTTGTCGTCGCGTTCGACAGGACGGTACTGCGGCAGCAGCAGCAGATAAGTCAGCGGATACCAGAGAGCGGCGGCGCTGAGGCTGGCGATGAACCAGAACACGCCGGGGAAGGCACCGCCGGCCATCATCCGCGCCAGCAGCATCACCAGTTGCGCGCCGAGCAGGATCGGCAGCACGTGCAGCGCCTGCTGGCCGAGGGGGAACCAGAGGATGCGGCGCGACAGGCCGCCGGCGGCGAAGGCCAGCAGCACGTAGGACAGGGCGTGCTGGCCGAGCAGGCTGCCGTCGGCCACGTCCATCACCACACCGAGGAAGAAGGCCCAGCCCATGCTGACCCGCAGCGGCTGGTGGATGCACCAGAACAGCAGCACCAGGGCCACCCAGTCGGGCATGCCGGGGAAGCGGCCGAGGGGCACCATGTTCAGCATCAGCGCCAGGAACAGGGAGGCGGTGATGAACCAGTCGCGAACCGGCAGCAGGATGCGGCGGGAAGAATGGGTCGGTTGCATCAGCGGGCTCCGGCGCGTAAGGAGAAGATCGACTTCATCGCGGCTTCTTCACCCGCTTGCCCTTGACCGGGCCGTCGGGCACCACATCTGGTTCCACCGGGCGCTCGGCCATCGCCGTGCGGGTTGCCAGCACCAGCACTTGGCCGTGACGCTCGACGCCGGCCAGGGGCTCGCAGCGGATGCGGGCAAAGGCGAAAGCGTTGTTGCGGTCGATGCTGGCCACCTTGGCCACTGGCAGACCCGGCTGATAGACGCCGTCGAGGCCAGAAGTCACCAGCACGTCGCCCTGCTGCACGTCGGCATTGGTGGCGAGGAAGCGCAGCTCCATACCGCCGGCGTCGGCGCCGAACAGTACCGCGCGCAGGCCGTTGCGCTGCACCTGGATCGGGATCGCCTGGTTCTTGTCGGTCAGCAGCGTCACTTCGCTGACCAGGGGGAAGACCCGGGTGACCTGGCCGACCACGCCGAGATCGTCGATCACCACCTGTCCGGCGCCGATGTTGTTCTGCATGCCGCGGTCGATCACCACGCGGCGGGAAAACGGGTCGCGGGCGGCGAACAGAATGTCGGCCACCTGACCGCCGGCAGGCTGGCGCGCCTTCATGTCGAGCAGGGCGCGCAGGCGCCGGTTCTCGTCCTCCAGGTGCTGCTGGCGCAACAGCTCGGCGGCGGTGGTCAGTTGGCGCTGGTGCAGCTCGGCGTTCTCCGCCTCGACCTTGGAAAGGCGCGAGAAATACTTGCCGAAGTCGCCGCCCGCTTCCACCGGCAGATAGGCCAGGCGCTGCAAGGGCCA
The DNA here is from genome assembly GCA_036518635.1 of Rhodocyclaceae bacterium. Lineage (GTDB taxonomy): Bacteria > Pseudomonadota > Gammaproteobacteria > Burkholderiales > Rhodocyclaceae > AWTP1-18. Next base: position 1,675 of record DATDMT010000041.1, read on the forward strand.
GGCGGCGGTGGCGACACCGAAACGCAGCCATTCGAGGGCATGGAAGCGCAGATCGGCCACCAGCAGGGCGACCGAGAAGGCGGAAAAAAAGACGAGCTTGACCAGGGGCGCGGGGCCCCGTTTGAAAAACGGAGGCGGCGAGTGGCCAACGACGTTCATGGAAGCGAAACCAATGCCCCTGAAATGCAAAAGCGGCGCACCTTTGCGCCGCTTAGCACCCTAGCGGGGGAAGCCCTTATTCGTTAGCGAAAATACTGCCGAGTTTGTCCATCTTCTCGAGGGCGATGCCGGAACCGCGCACCACGCAAGTCAGCGGATCGTCGGCGACCAGAACCGGCAGGCCGGTCTCTTCCATCAGCAGGCGGTCCAAGTCGCGCAGCAGAGCGCCGCCGCCGGTGAGGACCATGCCCTTCTCGGCGATGTCGGCACCAAGTTCAGGGGGCGTCTGTTCCAGGGCGATCTTCACCGCGCCGACGATCTGGTTCAGCGGATCGGTCAGGGCTTCGAGGATTTCGTTGGAGGAGATGGTGAAGCTGCGCGGGATACCTTCGGCCAGGTTACGGCCCTTGACTTCCAGTTCGCGCACTTCGGAACCAGGGAAGGCAGAGCCGATTTCCTTCTTGATCTGCTCGGCGGTGGTTTCGCCGATCAGCATGCCGTAGTTGCGGCGGATGTAGTTGATGATGGCCTCGTCGAACTTGTCGCCGCCGACCCGGACCGAGCCGGAGTAAACGGTGCCGCCAAGCGAGATCACGCCGACTTCGGTGGTGCCACCGCCAATGTCCACCACCATTGAGCCGGTGGCGTCGGATACCGGCATGCCGGCGCCGATCGCGGCGGCCATCGGTTCTTCGATCAGGTACACCTGGCTGGCGCCGGCGCCGATGGCCGATTCGCGGATGGCGCGGCGCTCCACCTGGGTCGAGCCGCAGGGCACGCAGATGATGATGCGCGGGCTGGGGCTGAACAGGCGGGAATCGTGCACCTTCTTGATGAACTGCTTGAGCATCTGCTCGGTGACGGTGAAGTCGGCGATCACGCCGTCCTTCATCGGCCGGATGGCGGTGATGTTGCCGGGGGTCTTGCCCAGCATCTGCTTGGCCGAGTGGCCGACCGCCTGGATGGTCTTCTTGGCGTTGGGGCCGCCTTCGGTGCGGATGGCCACTACGGAGGGCTCATCAAGGACGATGCCCTTGCCGCGCACGTAGATCAGGGTATTGGCAGTCCCCAGATCGATGGCGAGGTCGTTGGAGAAGTAGGAGCGTAGCAGGCCGAACATTATTTTCTTTTCCGATCAGTGAGTTGCGCCTAAATAAGGGGGGCGCGAGACAACCCTTATGATAACCTATCGCGCCTCCCAGAAACCCCGAACAGAAACGGCATTCGCGCATGTCTTTGAATCTAGAGGAAGTCGCCCGCATCGCGCGACTGGCCCGCATCGAACTCTCCGCCGCGGAGCAGGAAAGCACCCGCGACCAACTCAACGGTATTTTTGCCTTCATCGAGCAGCTACAGGCGGTCAACACCGACGGCATCGAGCCCATGGCCCATGCGGTGGACGTGGTCCAGCGCCTGCGCCCCGACGCGGTGACCGAAAGCGACCGCCGCACGGCCTTCCAGGCCATCGCCCCCGAAACCGAGGCGGGCTTGTATCTGGTCCCGAAAGTCATCGAATGATCAACGCCTCCCTCAAAGAACTCGCCGCTGCTCTGGCGGCCAAGCAGGTCTCCTCGGTCGAACTGTCGAGCCTGTTCCTCGACCGCATCGAGAAGCTCAACCCGGCGCTGAACGCCTTCGTCACCGTGGATCGGGCCAAGACCCTGGCCCAGGCTGCCGAAATGGACGCCCGCCGCGCCGCCGGTGAAACTGGCCCGCTGCTCGGCATCCCCCTGGCGCACAAGGACATTTTCTGTACCGAGGGCTGGCTCACCACCTGCGGCTCGAAGATGCTGAACAACTTCGTCAGCCCCTACGACGCCACCGTGGTGACCAAACTCAAGGCCGCCGGCATGGTGACTCTGGGCAAGCTGAACATGGACGAGTTCGCCATGGGCTCCTCCAACGAGACCTCCTACTACGGCCCGGTGAAGAACCCCTGGGACACCAACCGGGTGCCCGGCGGCTCCTCCGGCGGTTCCGCCGCTGCCGTGGCGGCGCGCCTGGCGCCGGTCGTCACCGGCACCGACACCGGCGGCTCGATCCGCCAGCCGGCCAGCCTGTGCGGCCTCACCGGCCTCAAGCCCACCTATGGCGTGGTCAGCCGCTACGGCATGATCGCCTTCGCCTCCTCCCTCGACCAGGCCGGCCCGATGGCCAAGAGCGCCGAGGACTGCGCCTGGCTGCTCAACGCCATGGCCGGCTTCGACGAGCGCGACTCCACTTCCCTGGAGCGCCCCGCCGAGGACTACGCCCGCGATCTCGACAAGCCTCTGGCCGGCCTGCGCATCGGCCTGCCGAAGGAATTCTTCGGCGCCGGCATGGACGATGACGTGCGCGCCGCAGTGGAAGCCGCCTTGGCGCAGTACCGCAAGCTCGGCGCCACCACCGTCGAAGTCAGCCTGCCCAACTCCGGCCTCTCGGTGCCGGCCTACTACGTGATCGCCCCGGCGGAGGCCAGCTCCAACCTGTCGCGCTTCGACGGTGTGCGCTACGGCCACCGTGCCGCCGAATACGGCGACCTGGCGGACATGTACTGCAAGAGCCGGGCGCAGGGCTTCGGCGCGGAAGTCAAACGGCGCATCCTGATCGGCGCCTATGTGCTGTCCCACGGCTACTACGACGCCTACTACCTGAAGGCGCAGAAAATCCGCCGCCTGATCGCCAACGACTTCAGCGAAGCCTTCAAGGTCTGCGATGTAATCGCCGGCCCGGCCTCGCCCTCGGTGGCCTTCAAGTTCGGCGAGAAGAGCGCCGATCCGGTGCAGATGTACCTCTCCGACATCTACACCATCTCCACCAATCTCGCCGGCCTGCCCGGCATGTCGCTGCCCTGCGGCTTCGGCCAGGGCGGCATGCCGGTGGGCCTGCAACTGATCGGCAACTGGTTCGGCGAAGCGAAAATGCTGAATGCCGCCCACCAGTACCAGCATCACACGGACTGGCATCAACGGATGCCGGCCGCTTTCTCTTGATCCCAAAGGAAACACCATGAACGCACAAGGCGGTTACGACATCGAAGACATGCAGCCCGGCCTCTCCGCCAGCTTCGCCAAGACCGTGACGGAGGCCGACATCCTGTTGTTCTCCGCCGTCTCCGGCGACATC
>DATDMT010000042.1:0-8893 GCA_036518635.1 Rhodocyclaceae bacterium
TAGATCTCGCCGCGCACTTCCAGCACGGGCGCATCGATGCCGATCAGGCGTAGGGGCACCGAATGCACGGTGCGGACGTTCTGAGTGACGTCCTCGCCCACCGCGCCATCGCCGCGGGTCGCCGCCTGGACCAGGATGCCGCGCTCGTAGCGCAGACTCATGGCCAGGCCGTCGAATTTGAGTTCGGCGCAATACTCGACTGGGGCATCGCCCTCCCCCAGGCCCAGTTCACGCCGCACCCGGCCGTCGAAGGCATGGGCGCCGCTGGCCTCGGTGTCAGTCTCGGTGCGGATTGACAGCATCGCCACGCGATGCTCGACCTGGCTGAACTGGGGCAGCGGCCGGCCGCCGACGCGCTGGGTGGGCGAATCGGCGGTCCTCAGCTCGGGATGGGCGGCCTCGATGGCCTGCAGCTCGCGGAACAGCCGGTCGTATTCCGCATCGGGAACCGTCGGCGCATCCAGCACGTAATAGGCGTGGTTATGGCGCTCGATTTCCTCGCGCAGGGCCTGCGCGCGGACTGCATCGGTCATGTTCCCTCACCCCCAGCCCCTCTCCCGCAAGCGGGCGAGGGGAGCGTTGTGAGTCACTGCGTGACTTGCATGGAATGGCATCAGCGGAACAGGCGCAGGGCGCGGCGGCCGCCGGAGGGAAGCTGGTTGGCGGCCATGCGCGCCTGGATTTCACCGATCTTGCTGCGGATATCGGCCAGCACCGCATCGGACAGGGGCTGGCGCTGGTCGTCCACCAGTACGCCGTCCAGCGCGGATGCCAGTTGGCGAGCGGCGGCCAGCAGGCGGTCGAAGACCTCCGGGCCATCGGCAACGCGGGGCACGTCGAGCCAGAAGGTGACGTCCCGGGTCAGCAGGTGCTTCAACTCCTCGGCGATGAAGGGCGTGGCGCCGGCGTTGGACAGGGAAATCAGGGTGTTGCCGGCATCGTCGACGAGATGGAACAGGCCGTCGGGGCGCAGGCTGAAACCGGAGGACTCGAGCAGGCCGCGCAGCTTGGTGCCGGCAATGCCGTCAGCGCTCTTGCTGACCACATGGACGGCGATCTGCACGTCCACGCCGGCGCAGAAATCGTCCAGGGCATGGGCATGGGCCAGCACATCGCCCAGCGGCGTGGCACTGGATTGGCCGCCGCTGGACTCGGCCAGGCGCTCGACGGCGCGCAGGAAAGGCACCAGTTCAGCCTCGCCGATGGCGCCCTGACGGTCCGCCAGTTGCAGCAGGGCATAGACATCCTGATGGCTGGCGTTGTCGCCCGCCGCCGGTTCGCGCCATTGCCCGTCGGCAAAACTGATCCAGCGCGTGCGTTGGCTGGCGCGGCCGGGCAGGCCCGCCAGGGCCTCGCGGATGCGCTGCGCCGGCACCGGGCCGCCGAAGCGCAGGGCAACGGCCACCTCGGCCACTGGATCGGCCAGGGCCTCGTCGGGATCGGGCAAGGTCGGCAGCGGCTCGGCCGGGGACGCCTCGGTGACGACGGGCGTAGGCGGCAGCTCGTCCATGTCGGCCTCGTCCTCTTCGAACACCGGTTCGACGCGATCGATCTGCGGTTCCAGCCGCTCGTCGCCGGACGAATGACCGCCCTCCTCCTCATCGCCCATCAAGGCATCGGAGTGGTTGCCGCGGAACACTGCCTCGGCAGCCCGGCGCGCCTTGCGCTCCTGCCAGGCGTTGTAGCCCCAGACCCCGACCACCAGCGCCGCGCCGGCGCCCGCCAGGGCCATTTGAAATTCGGTGATCTGCATGGTCAGGCCGCCTTCTCTTCGGTCATGCGCAGGGCTTCTTCCATATCCACTTCCACCACTCGTGACACGCCCTTCTCCTGCATGGTGACGCCGATCAGTTGCGTGGCCATTTCCATGGCGATCTTGTTGTGGGAAATGAAAATGAACTGGGTATGGCTGGACATCCGCTTCACCATATTGGCGAAACGCTCGGTGTTGCTGTCGTCCAGCGGCGCATCCACTTCGTCCAGCATGCAGAAGGGCGCCGGGTTGAGCTGGAAGAAGGCGAACACCAGGGCAATCGCAGTCAGCGCCTTTTCACCGCCGGACAGCAGGTGGATGGTCGAATTCTTCTTGCCCGGGGGCTGCGCCATGATCTGAATACCGGCGTCGAGGATCTCCTCGCCGGTGAGGATCAGCTTGGCCTCGCCGCCACCGAAGAGGTCTGGGAACAGGGTGCCGAAGTGGCGGTTCACCGTGTCGTAGGTTTCCTGCAACTGCTCGCGGGTCTCCCGGTCGATACGGCGAATGGCGTCTTCCAGGGTATTGATCGCGGTCGTCAGGTCGGTGGACTGCTCATCCAGGTAGCCCTTGCGCTGGCGCGCCGAGGTGAGTTCGTCGAGGGCCGCCAGGTTCACCGGGCCGAGGGCCTCGATGTCCACCGCCAGGCGGTTGATCTCGCCCTGGATTGCGTTCTCCCGCAGGCCCGGCACTAGGTCGGGCAGCAGCAGGGCCTCATCGGCGTTGGCTTCCACCAAGCGCTGCTGGAACTGCTCCTCGTTGAGCTGGGAGGCCTGTTGCTTCAGCTTCAGCTCATTGATCTTGTCCCGCAGCGGGTTGAGGCCCTGTTCCAGGCGCAGGCGGTTCTCGTCCAGGGTGCGCAGCTCGGCGGCGGCGGCCTCCATCGCATTGCGCCGCTCGGCCATCAGGCCTTCGCGGTTCTGCTTGTCGTTCAGGGCGGACTGCAGTTGCTCCATCAGCACGTCGGCGCTGATGCTGGCCAGTTCCTCGCGGGCGGCTTCCATCTCGCCCACCACCCGTTCCAACTGGCTGCTGGCGGTGGCGGCGTTGCGCGCGTTGTCCTCCAGCTTGGACAGGCATTCGCGCTCGGAGAAGCCGGCCTCCTGGGCCTCGCGGGCCATCTGGGTTTCCAGGGCGCGGGCTTCGCGCAGGGCGGTTTCCGCCTCGCGCTGTTTGTCCATCGCCGCTTCGAGACGGGCGCGGATCGCATCGAGCTGTTCCAGCCAACGGTCGGCACCTTCGTCGGCGCGCATCAGGGAGGCGCGCTCGGCTTCCTCGTGGCGCTCGATGTCTTCCAGATCGCGGTTGATCTGGCCGGCGCGTTCTTCAAAGCGGGCCTGGGCCTGGGTCAGCTTGAGGGCTTCAACCTGGGCCGCATGGGTGCGCTGGCGGGCTTCCTGCTCGCTGCGGCGGGCCTGGGCCAGGGCCGCCTGGGTCTCCTGGACCTGACGCTCGGCCTCCTGCTGGGCGTCGCGGGCGGCCTCTTCCTCACCCTGACGGGCCTCGATCAGGGCTTCCAGCTCCTCGATCTCGCGCTGCCGCTCGATCACGCCATGGGTCTTGGCGTCCGGCACGTAGAGGGTCATGCCGTGGGCGGTGCGGCTGTGGCCCTGCTTGTTCACGGCCGATGCGCCGGCCGGAACGGTGAAGGTGGCCAGGTCTTCCACCGCCAGCATATGGGCCAGCCATTCGTCCAGCACGGCAGCCCAGCGGGCGTCGTCGCAACGAACCTTGGCGCGCAGCGAATCCGCAGCAGCAGGTTGACTGACGCCACCATCGGGCAAGGCCAGCGCCAGGATCGACGGCGGCGGTTCGATCAGGGCCTGGCGGGCGGTGTCGGCATCGGTGGCCAGCGCGGAGAGGCGCTCGCGCAGTACCGCTTCGACCGCGGTTTCCCAGCCCTTGTCCACCTGAATCTGCTGCCACAGCGGCTTGGCCTCGGCCAGGCCGCGCTGCTTGAGCCATTCGCCGATCTCGCCGCTTTGCTGGACGCGCTTTTGCAGTTGCACCAGGGCGTCGCGCCGGGCGGCAGCGGCGGTGGCCTCCCGGTGGGCGGCCTGCAGACGCTCACGGGCGGCGCGCAGGGCGGCTTCCAGTTCGGGCAGCAGCATTTGCAGATTGCCCAACTGTTCCTGGGCCATGGACATTTCTTCCTCGGCGCGGGCTTCGGCTTCCTGGGCGGCGGCCAGCAGCAGCGGGTCCGGGGCGTCGAGGGCGAGCTTTTCCTGATCCAGCTTGGCACGGCGCTGGGCTAGGTTTTCCAGGGCACGGTGGGCGTGGCCCTTGTCGGCATCGGCCAGGCGAGCGCCCTGCTCGGCTTCGGCCAGTTGGCTGCGGGCCTCGCCGACGGCGCTGCCGGCCACCTGCAGGGCATCCTCGGCCTGGGGCAGTTGGGCGGCGGCTTCCTCGTGGCGGGCGCTGGCGGTCAGCATCCGCTCCTGGGCATTCTCCTGCAGGGACTGCCAGCGCTGGGCCTCGGCGGCCAACTGGCTGCTCTGGTTGCGCCAGTGGGTGTCTTCCACGGCCAGTTGGGTCAGGCGCTGTTCCAGGCGCAGCGTGGTTTCGCGCAGGTGGCCGATCTCGGATTCGAGGCGGGTGACTTCCGCATTGGCCGCGTACATCTCGGCCTGGGCCGCGTGCAGCGAATCGGAGGCGGTGAAATGGGCCTCCCGCGCCTGCTCGACGCGAACCTCGATCTCGCGCATCTGGGCGCTCTCGGCCTCCAGCCGGGTCTCGGCCTCGGCCACGCTGCCGGCCAGGCGAGCCGCGTCGTTGCGCGCATCGTTGCGCTTTTTCAGCCACAGCAGTTGCTGCTTGTGGGTCAGGGTGGCGTGAAGTTCCTTGTACTGCCGCGCCACCTCGGCCTGGCCTTCGAGGCGCTGAATCTGGCCGTCCAGCTCGTTGCGGATGTCTTCCACCCGCGACAGGTTCTCCCGGGCGTCTTCCAAACGAGCCTCGGTCTCCTTGCGGCGTTCCTTGTACTTGGTGACGCCGGCCGCCTCTTCGAGGAAGAAGCGCAGCTCGTCGGGCTTGGCCTCGACGATGCGGGAAATCATGCCCTGACCGATGATCGCGTAGGCGCGGGGGCCCAGGCCGGTGCCGAGGAACAGGTCGATCACGTCGCGGCGGCGGACGTGCAGATTGTTGATGTAGTAGCTGGAGTTGCCTTCCCGGTCGAGCACGCGCTTGACGGTGATTTCGGCGTACTGGCTCCACTGGCCGGCGGCCTTGCCCAGGTTGTTGTCGAAGAACAGCTCGACGCTGGCCCGGCTGACTTCCTTGCGGGTGCCGGAGCCCTTGAAGATCACGTCCTGGATCGATTCGCCGCGCAGTTCCGAGGCCTTGGATTCGCCCAGCACCCAGCGCACGGCGTCGATGATGTTGGATTTTCCGCAGCCGTTGGGGCCCACCACGCCGGCCAAGGCGCCGGGAAACAGAACGGTGGTCGGATCGACAAAAGACTTGAATCCGGCCAGTTTGAGTTTGGTCAGTCGCACTTGAGGGAAACTTTAGTCAGGTTGCGGCCTGCCCTGACGGGCGACCCGGAAGCGGGCAATTATAATCGCTGCCTCGTTCAGCCAAGCCGCCCCGGCGGCCCACCGCCCATCATGGCCACCAAACCCGCTAAAACCCTGGAAACCTTCCCCAATCCGGCACCTCACCGGGATTACCAGATTCACATGGAAATCCCTGAATTCACGTGCCTTTGTCCGAAAACCGGGCAGCCGGACTTTGCCGTGCTGACCCTCGACTACATTGCCGACAAGCTGTGTGTCGAGCTGAAGAGCCTCAAGCTCTATGTCTGGAGCTTCCGCGAGGAAGGGCATTTCCACGAGGATGTCACCAACCGCATCCTCGACGACCTGGTCAAGGCCACCAAGCCCCGCTACATGCGGCTGACCGCCCGCTTCTACGTGCGCGGCGGGATTTTCACCAATGTGGTGGCGGAGCACCGCAAGAAGGGCTGGAAGCCCGAGCCCAAAGTGGAACTGGCCGAATTCCCGGCCCAGTCGAACACCCGCGGCTAATTAGCCTCCAGTTCCAGGGCCTTGCTCAGGGCCTTGGAATTCCCCACCAGATCGGCCAGGGTGTAGCCGTCCAGGGACAGGTAGAGCGCATCGAAGGCGGTCACCAGGATTTTTTTCAGCTTGCAGGCCGGCAGGATGCGGCAGGTGGGCTGTTCCGAGAGGCATTCGACGATGGCCGTCTCGCCCTCGCTGGCGCGCACCACTTGGCCGATGGCGATCTGCTCCGGCTCCCGCGCCAGGCCAATGCCGCCGCCCTTGCCGCGCACCGATTCGATATAGCCGAGCTTGCCGAGCTGATGCACCACCTTCATCAGGTGGTTCTCGGAAATGGCGTAGGCCGTGGCGATCTCCTGGATGGTGACCCGCCGGTCCCGGTTCAGGGCCAGGTACATCAGTACCCGCAGGGTGTAATCGGAAAAAGACGATAGGCGCATTTGAAGATGTAAAAAAAGTATTGCTTTGAAGAACGACGCCGGGTAGCATCGAAGATGTAGCAATCGTACATCTTTAAATCCGACCTGGCTATGGATAAATCTCCACCCACCGAAGAAACCGTGCGTGCCGCGCTGCGACAGGTGATCGACCCGGAAATGGGGGTCAATATCGTGGACCTGGGGCTGGTTTACGCCATCCGCCTTGAACCATCCACGGTAGGTATCGACATGACTGTTACCTCGCCGGCCTGCCCGGTCGGCGAGGCCCTGATTGAGGAAGCGACCGAAGTGCTGCTCGCCATCGTCCCGACAGGAACCGCCGTCACCGTGCAACTGGTCTGGGAACCGCCCTGGGCGCCGGAAATGATGAGCGAACGGGCGCGCAAGGCCCTGGACTGGGACGAGGCCTGAACCGCCGATGAGCCCGCGGCCCCTCCCCGCCCTGCTGGCCCTGCCCGCCCTGCTGATGGGCGTGCTGAGCGGCATCGCTAGGCTCGGCGTCGATACCCCCGCCACGGCGGCGGCCCTGGCCGGCCACCACAGCGCCCTGATGATCGCCTGCTTCTTCGGCACCGTGATCAGCCTGGAACGGGCCGTGGCCTTGAATCTCGCCTGGGCCTATCTGGCGCCGGTCGCCGCCGCCCTGTCGGGCCTGGCGCTGATCTTCGGCGCGCCCTTGGTCCTCGCCCAAGCCCTGCAAATACTGGCCGCTAGCGTGCTGCTGGTAGGCGGTCTGCGCCTGTGGCGCCGCCAGCCGGCCCAGTTCCTCGCCACCCTGGCCCTCGGCAGCGCCGCCTGGCTGCTGGGCAATCTGGTCTGGCTATTGAACGGCAGCCTGCTGCCGGCCCTGCCCTTCTGGCTGGGCTTCCTGATTCTCACCATCGCCGGTGAACGCCTCGAACTGACCCGCATCCGCCCGCTGCCGGCCTTTGCCAAACGGGTCTTCCCGTTCATCGCCGGAGCCATTCCTGCCGGTGCCTTGCTCGCCCTGGCTGCCCCTGCCGCCGGCTTGGCCTTGTTTGCCGCCGCCCTGCTGGCCCTGGCCCTGTGGCTGATGCGCTACGACATCGCCCGCCACACGGTGAAACAGCAGGGCCTGACCCGCTACATCGCTGTCTGCCTGTTGGCTGGCTATGGATGGCTGGCCCTGGCCGGCCTGCTTGGCCTGGGCGGCGCCCTGCTGCCCGGCCATCCCTGGCGCGATGCGGCGCTCCATGGGCTGACCATCGGCTTCGTGTTCTCGATGGTCTTCGGCCACGCGCCGGTAATGCTGCCCGCCATCGCCAAGCTGCGGGTGCGCTGGAGCCCCTTGTTCTATCTCCCCCTGGCTCTGCTGCACGGCGCCCTGATGCTGCGTGTCGCCGGGGTGCTGGGCGCTGCCCCCCTGCCCTGGCAAGCCGGCGGCGTGGCCGGTGCCATCGCCCTGCTGGTTTTCATCCTCACCCTGGCCCAGGCCGTGTTGCGCGGCCGGACCAGGGCCGTTCCCCTTTGATCGCAGTTACATCCACCTAGGAGTTCACACCATGCAATGCTCTTCCCACACCAACGTCGACGCCATCTATCCCTTTGACGCCCGCGGTGTCGCCAAGCGTTTCCGTCACGCCGCCATCTTCGGCGCCCTGGATTCCCTGCAGCCCGGCGAGACCATGCGCTTCGTGAACGACCACGACCCGCTGCCGCTGCTGGCCCAGCTCCAGGCCCGTTACGGCGCCGCGGTGGCCATCGAATACCTGCAACGCGAACCGGGCGCCATCGTCATCGACTTCGCCAAAGTCTGATTCGGCAATGAAGTTGCCGGCCTTCTTCGACCAGGTGCCGCGCCTGCGCCTGGTCGATCCCCTGGCGGATTTTCTCGGCGCCGCCGAAGACGGCGTGCTGGAGTACGGCTACGCCGATGCAGTACGCCTGGCGGGGCATTCCTGCCCGACGGTGGCCTCGGCCTACTGGCTGAGCCACCGCGCCCTGGCCGAGTTGTACCCGGACAGCCTGCCGGTGCGCGGCCAGATTCGGGTGAGCTTCCGCGACAGCCAGGATCAAGGCGTTACCGGCGTGGTCGCAGCCGTGATCGGCCTGCTCACCGGCGCCGCCCACGACGGCGGCTTCAAGGGTCTGGCCGGTCAGTTCGCCCGCAACGGTCTGCAGCGCTTCGCCGCCGAACAACCGCTCAGCCTGCGCTTTACTCGCAGCGATACCGGCGCCAGCGTCGATGCGATGGCCGACCTATCCCATGTACCCGGCGACCCGGCCATGGGGCAGCTACTCTCCTGGTGCCTCAGTGGCCAAGCCGACGCCGACGAGCGGCGCCGCTTCGCCACCCTGTGGCAGGCGCGGGTGGCCAGCATCCTGCTGAACCACGCCGACGACCCCGAGGTGTTCGTGATCCGGCCGGTATCGCGCTAAATCCATCGGTCGAGCGGGGGCGGCTGGCGCGGGGCTGGCCGCTATAATCATGTCCTTCCCGCATTTCGCCCTGCCCCCGTGAACCCCGATCTTTCCCTGCTCCAGGCCTATCCCTTCGAAAAACTGCGCCGCCTCTTCGCCGACGTGACGCCGGCCGCCGGCCTGCGGGAAATCAAGCTCTCCATCGGCGAACCCCAGCACGACACCCCGCCCTTCATCAAGCAGGCCCTGGCCGAAAGCCTGGGGGGCCTCGCCAACTATCCCGCCACCCTGGGCGG
>DATDMT010000043.1:0-5976 GCA_036518635.1 Rhodocyclaceae bacterium
GCCGACGATGCGGCCGACGCGGGCCTCCTCGGCGCCCGCCTCGATGGCGCTCATCACCCCGTGCATCTGCTCCACCGGCCGCGAGACATGGCGCGCCAGGCGCAGCGAGACATAGGTGGCGGCGGCGGCGGCGGCGAGGAACAGCAGGACGGTGGCGGCCAGGGCCAGGTAGCCGACGCGCAGGAAGGGCGCCTCCAGATAGCCGACATAGAGCATGCCGATGCGCTTGCCGCGGCCGTCGGCAATCGGTTCGTAGGCCGAGACGTACCAGTCGTTCACGACGAAGGCGCGGTCGAGCCAGGTGCGTCCCTGGTCCAGCACCGCATGGCGCACCACCGCCGAGACGCGGGTACCGATGGCGCGTTCGCCCTCGAACAGGCGGACGTTGGTGGCGATCCGCACGTCGTCGAGGAACAGCGTCGCGGTGCCGGCACTGCCCAGGGGCAGCGCGCCTTCCGGGTAGACGATCTCGTTCAGGCGGTCGACGAAATCCAGGTTGCGATTCAGCAGCAGGCCGCCCACCAGCAGGCCGCCGCCGGGCACCGGCGCCAGGGTCTGGATCGCCATGCCGCGGGGCTCCTCGGTCTGCTGCGTCGGCAGCGCGTTCTGCGTCTTCAGCAGCGGCGTGCGGGCCTTTTCCGCCAGGCGCGGATCGATCGCCGCCAACTGGCCGGCGCCGAGCAGGTCCACCTCGGTCACCGCATGGCCGCTGGGCCGCAGCGCCAGCGGCGATTCGTAGCCCAGCCCGGTGGCGGAGGCGCCGCTGGCGGCGCGCACCCGGCCGTCGGCGTCGAGCAGGATCAGGAAGTCCACCCCCAGCGTCGCCTGGGCGTCGCGCAGCAATACGCTCGCCGCCTGCGGCCGTTCGCGCAGGGTGCGCGCCAGACGCTCGGAGCCGGCCAGGGCCTCGACACGACGGCCGATGCCCTCCTTCACCTGCTCGAAATAACCGTGGGCCACCGCCAGGTCGCTGCGCACCTTGGCGATCAGCAGGCGGTCGTAATACAGGTTGCCCCACACCGCCAGCAGCACGATCAGCAGCGGTAGCGCGATCACCAGCGGCAGCAGCGCCACCGCCAGCAGCTTGAAGCGCAGCGAGCCGTGGAAGCGTTCGCGCAGGCGCTGCAGCAGGGTCATCGGCGGCGTCCGCTCAGGCGGCGCCCCACAGGGCGCACTTGCGCTCGAGGGTCTTGCGCGAGATGCCGAGGCGGCGCGCCGCCTCGGCCTTGTTGCCGGCGCTGGCCTCGAGCACGGCGAGGATGTGGCGCTTTTCCACCGCCTCCAGCGAGGCTTCACCGGCCGCCGTCGCGATGGCCTCGGCCTCCGGCGCGAGGGCGAAGTCGTCGGCGAAGTAGCCGAGGATCAGCGAGCGCTCGATCAGGTTCTTCAGCTCGCGCACATTGCCCGGCCAATCGTAGCGCCGCAGCCGCGCCAGGGCGGCCTCGTCCATCGGCAAGGGCGGCAGGCCCAGGTAGGCGGCCAGGGTTTCGTTGAAGTGGCCGACCAGTTCCGGCAGGTCCTCCAGCCGCTCGCGCAGCGGCGGCAGGCTGATGCCGACGACGTTCAGCCGGTAATAAAGGTCCTGGCGGAAGTTGCCCGCCGCCACCTCGTCCTCCAGCTTGCGGTGGGTGGCGGCGATCACCCGCACGTCCACCGGCACCTCCTGCTCGGAGCCCACCGGGCGAATCTTGCGTTCCTCCAGGGCGCGCAGCAGCTTGGCCTGCAGCGGCAGCGCCAGTTCGGAAATCTCGTCGAGAAACAGGGTGCCGCCGCGGGCGTAGTAGAACAGGCCCTCGCGGCCCGCGGCGGCGCCGGTGTAGGCGCCCTTGACGTGGCCGAACAGCTCGGACTCCATCAGCTCGGCGGCAATCGCCGCGCAGTTGATCGGCACGAAGGGGCCGTCGCGGCGCGGGCTCATGCGGTGCAGGGCGCGCGCCGCGAGCTCCTTGCCGGTACCGGATTCGCCGAGGATCAGCACCGTGGACGGCGTCGGCGCGATGCGCTGGATCAGCGTGCAGACCTCGCGCATCCGCGGCGATGCGCCGACCATGCCGTCCACCGCGCCGGCCCGGGCATCCAGCTCGCGGCGCAGGACGAAGTTCTCGCGCATCAGGCTCGAACGCTCGAAGCAGCGCTTCACCGCGTTCAGCATCTGCGCCACGGAAAACGGCTTCAGCAGGAAGTCGGCGGCGCCGGCGCGCAGCGCGTCGATGGCGGTTTCCAGGTCGGCGTAGGCGGTCATCAGCACCACGTCGCCGGCGAAGCCCTGCTCGCGCAACTGGTGCAGCCATTCGACGCCGGAACGGCCCGGCAGGGAGATGTCGAGCACGATCAGGTCGAAGTGCTGGCGTGTCAGCAGCGGCTCTGCCTCCTCGACGCTGCCGGCGCTGGCGACCCAGCCGCAACGCTGCTCCAGCGAACGGCGGAGGAAGCTGACCATGCCCGGCTCGTCATCGACGATCAGCACCGATTGGTGGCGCCAGGGCGAGAACTCGGCGTCCTGGGCGGTGGGCACGGAGGGCACGGCGGCCACGATCAGCCGCCCGCCTTGGGCGGCACCGGATGCAGCGCCGCCAGCTCTTCCGGGGTGTTGATGTTGGCGAAGGCGCTTTCGTCGTCGAAGTCCACCACCGCCACGTGCAGGCGGACGAACCAGTCCTCGATCTTGCGCCCGCCGCCGAGCAGGAATTCCTCCAGCCCCGGCAGCACCTCGCGCCGCATCAGGGCGAACACCGGCTGCATGCGGCCCTCGCTGCGCACCACGGCGAGGTCGGCGTGCACCACGGTCAGGGCCGCCGCCAGGCGCTGCACCAGATCCTGCGGCAGGAAGGGCGAGTCGCAGGGCGCCGTCACCATCAGCGGCGTGGCGCAAGCCGAGAGGCCGGCGTGCACCCCGGCCAGGGGCCCGGCAAAACCCTCGATGCGGTCGGCCACCACCGGGTGGCCGAAGCCTTCCCAGTCCTGCGGATTACGGTTGGCGTTGATCATCAGCGCCGCCACCTGGGGCTGCAGGCGATCCAGCACCCAGGCCGCCATCGGCCGGCCGTCGAGTTGCAGCAGACCCTTGTCCACGCCACCCATGCGGCGCCCCATGCCGCCGGCCAGCAGCAGGCCGGTGACGTCTTCGGCGAAGCCTAGCGACATGCTGTCTTCCTCACCTCGGCTGCGGTAGCGGAGGCCCCGCGCAAGTGGACATTTTGTCCAGGCCGACGCGCCGCCGAGTGGGTCATTTTTACCAATCGCATTCAAATCCCCTCGCTAAGTGCCTGTTTATTTATACCTGAAATATTGGCATGGAAATGGCTCTAGTCCTTTGGAGATTGCGTCGCACTCAGGCGCCACGGACCGTGCCCAGCGGCCGCAGAAAAGAACGGAGGAGCCATGAACCAGCCTAGCCTATCCCACCTGCTTGCCGGCCTGTGCGCCGCCGCATTGCTCACCGCCAGCTTGCCCGCCACGGCCGCCGACGCGCCGGCGAAACCGGCTGCTGCCCAGGCCACCCCCGTTGCCGCACCGATTGCCACCGTCGCGCCCAAGGCTACCCCGGTCCGCGCCGACGCCCACAACGCCGCCGGCTACTGGCGCGGCGTGCGCCACGGCGATGTCGGCGTGACCACCATCAAGGGCGCCGAGACCGGCGTGCTGGTGCAGATGGACGGCGAAGCCTGGCGCGAAGTGCATAACGGCCCGGTCACCTTCTGGGGCGGCCTGCTGTTGCTGCTCACCGCCGCGGCGATCTTCGGCTTCCATTCGCGCAAGGGCAGCCTGCAACTGTCGCGCCCGGCCAGCGGGCGCAAGGTCTCCCGCTTCAGCCGCAACGAACGCATCGTGCACAACACCGTCGCCGGCTCCTTCGTCCTGCTGGCCGTCGGCGGCCTGCTGCTGATCTTCGGCAAGCACGTGCTGATGCCGGTCTTCGGCCACACCCTAGTGTCGCTGCTGATGCAATTGCTGAAGCCGATCCATAACTTCATCGGCCTGGTGTTCCTCGCCGGGCTGGTGGTGATGATCCTGATGTGGGCCAAGGACAATCTCTGGGCGGCGGTGGATGCTCAGTGGATACGCCGCGCCGGCGGCCTGATCGACCGCAGCCACGTGCCCTCCTGGCGCTTCAACTTCGGCGAGAAGACCTGGTTCTGGTTTGGCGTCACCCTGCTCGGCCTGACCGTCGCGGTCTCCGGCCTGCTGCTGGATTTCCCTGCGATCCTCGAAGTCCGCGCCAAGCTGCAGGCCGCCAACCTGGTGCACGGCATCGGCGCCCTGGCGATGATCCTGCTCTCCTTCGGCCACATCTACATGGGCACCGTCGGCGTCGCCGGCGCCATCGATTCGATGAAGACCGGCGAGGTGGACGAGGTCTGGGCCGAAGAGCACCACGAGCTTTGGTATCGCCAGGTCACGGGGCACAAGGAGTAGTCGATGACCCTACTCAGCGTGCCGCAAGCCGTTTTCGTCGCCGTCGGCTTCCGCCGCGTCGCCCTATCCAGCCCCTGGGCCGACCACGCCTGGCGCCTGGCCTGGGCCGCGCCGGCCGGCGTATACCCGGGCGAAGCCGAACTGCGCTTCGACAACCTGGAGCTGCGGATTTATTCCGACGAGGCCGAGGACTACCTGCTGAACCTCACCACCCCCGAGCCGATGCTGTTCGTCGTCTGGCGCATGGAGGACGACCGGCCCAACGTCATCAGCGTCACCGCCAGCTACGGCGAGGCGGCGCGGATGCTGGATTCCGGCGAGCAGGTGGAGGGCGTGCCGCTGGCCGACGACTTGCGCGGCTGGATCGAGGATTTCGCCCGCAGCCACTACCAGCCGCCGGAAAAGAAGGTCAAGACCAAGCGTTACGCCTCGTCGCGGCGGGAGATGCAGCCATGAGCCGCGCCGCCGACGACAATTTCCTCGCCCGCTGGTCGCGTCTGAAGCGCGCAGGCGAGCCGCTGCCGGCGCCGCTTGCCAAACCGGCCACTCCGGCCGCGCCGTCGCGACCCCTGCCCGACCCGGCCAGCCTGACCTTCGACGACGACTTCAGCCAGTTCCTCGGCACCGAAGTGGCCGAGGGCGTCAAGCGCGTGGCCCTGCGCAAGCTGTTCCATTCGCCGGTCTTCAACGTGATGGACGGGCTGGATGTGTACATCGACGACTACTCGCTGCCGGACCCGATGGACGAGGCGATGCTGAAGGCGCTGAATCACGCGCAGGGGCTGGTGTTCGATGTGGAGGAGAAGGCGACGGAAGGACAAGCGTGCCTGCCCCCTCCCCTTCAAGGGGAGGGCGGGGGTGGGGATGGGGTTGCTGCGTCGAACGCCGAACCCACTACCGAGCCGACGTCGCTCCTCCCCCCCATCCCCCACCCAACCTCCCCCTTGAAGGGGGAGGAGCAGTCAGCCGCCGGAGGCGGGCTATGACTAAGTGCCTGACCTGCACCTGCAACGCCAGCATCCCCGCCGGCGCCTTCACTGCCGCCGGTGCCCAGCCGGTGCGGGCCCTCTGCCGCGGCGACGTCGAGCAGTTCCGCGCCGCCAGCCATCAGGGCGGGCCGCTGCTGGTGGGCTGCACCCAGGAAGCGGCGTTCTTCGAGGAGCTGGCGAACCGGGAAGACAGCCCGGCCGAGCTGCGCTTCGTCAATCTGCGCGAATACGCCGGCTGGTCTGCCGAGGGCGCCCAGAGCGGGCCGAAGATCGCCGCCCTGCTGGCCATGGCGGCGATGCCGGCACCGGCGCCGATTGCCAGCATCGACCTGGAATCCCAGGGCAGCCTGTTGATCATCGGCCCCGCCGCCGTCGCCCTCGATTGGGCAACGCGACTGAAGGACGAACTCGACGTGGCGGTGCTCGCCACCGAGGGCGCCAAGCTCCCCAGCCGCCGTGACTTCCCCCTCTGGGACGGCCGTGGCGTCAGCGTCAAGGGCCACCTCGGCGCCTTCGAGGTGAGCTGGCGCAACGCCAGCCCCATCGATCTGGAACTCTGCACCGGCTGCGG
>DATDMT010000044.1:0-10396 GCA_036518635.1 Rhodocyclaceae bacterium
TTCTCCCATGCTCCAAATCAGCGTCGATTATGTTCCCGCCGAAGACCGGCTGTTGCTCCGTATCGGTGTCGGCGATACCGAAGCCTCGTTCTGGCTGACCCGCAAATTGGTCAAGGCGCTCTGGCCCTTGCTCGGCGAGGCCGCGTTGCGCCTGGTGCCGGGCGCCAACTGGTCGCCGGCGGCACGGCGCGAGGCCAGCGAGATGCAGCGCCAGGCTGAGGCGCAGAAGCTCGACTTCGCGACGAGCTATAACGCCCAGCGCAAGCGGGTTTGGGGCGACAGCCCGGTGCGAGTGAATGTGGTGGAAGTGCTGAGTCACGCCGAAGGCAACCACGCGCTGCGCTTCCACGCCGACAACGGCCAATATCTTGAGGTCAGGCTCGATGCGCAGGTGCACGCCGGCATCACTGAACTTTTGCGCAAGGCCGTCACTCAATCGGATTGGGACTTGCAACTGGACTTGGGCGCTGCCGTCGCGCCGGCCCCGGCCGGCGGCTGGCACTAGGGTCTGATTGTCGATTCGCCTACGGTGGTGCCTCAGGGCTGCTAAAGTCCGGTTTTAGGCAAAGGAATTCCGCCATGAAAAACTTGACCGTAATGATTCGCGCCGAGCTTGAGATACCGGATGACTGGGAGTTGGTCGAGCATCCCTCGGGCATCCAGGTGCTCAAGGTGGACGGCGAGTTCGTCGACTTCGACCTGGCTCCCCTGGCGACCAAGTCGCTGGACCCGGATGCCGAGTGGTCGGACGCCCATTCGGTGGTGGTCGACAAGGTGCTCGACACCATCGTCGGCCTGGAAGCCGAACTGGAACTGAACACGCGCCACTGAATCGTTTCGCTTGCTGCCTGCAGGGGCGCCCTCATATTGCCGCAACAGCGGACGCTGCCGTGATCGGTCGTGGCGCTTGAATGAGATTCGCTGGCGGCTTGATCGCCGCCTGTTGTGCCTGGAATCTTGCGGCACTGAGGTAAAACGCCGCGGCAATGCTGGCATAGGCCGGATTCCCCGAGATATTGGCGGTGGCCTGCGTGGCCGAATCCACCAGGAACTTGAGGGCTTGGTCGCTGTTGTTGGCGCTTGTTGTATTGGTGTTGCTTGCGACAGCGGCAGGGGCCGCTGGAGCGCTTGCGGTGGCTGTTGCCGCCGCCGTCGCGGGGGCTTGGCCGGCGATAGCCGGTAGCGCTTCGGGCGGAGTGTTTGGCGTGGTGTCGGCTACCGGCGTCACGCTAGCGCTTGCGGCGACAGCGCTGCGGACCAACTCTGCCGTGGTATTGCCGCTTTGCGTTGTCGTTGCTGGGGCGGCGCCCGCCGCAATTAGCTGCAGCAAATCTTGTTCCGTAGCCGTTGCCGGAAGGCCCGGGAACAGGGTTTCCGAACTGAGCGCGGCGGTGCTGTTTGTTGCTGGCGTTGTCGCCGCCAGCCCAAGGCCGCTGCTCAGCAGGTTGTTGAGCGCGGCTGCTCTGCGCTCTGCCGGCAGCCCTTGCAGCAGGTCGTTGAGTGTGGTGACGTCGGCGACAGCGTTGCTGCCATCCTGCCTGCTGGTGGTATTGAGATTGATCGCCAGCAGTCGGGCCAGTGCCTGATCGACGCTGAGTGCTGCGCCGCCGTTGTCGGTGTTGCGCGCCAGCAGGGCCTGGAGGGCTGCGACGGTGGTCGCTGGCAGGCTTTGTGCGGCGACCGCCGGGGTGAGAAAGCCGGAACTCGCGGCCGTGGCGTCGAAGCCCAGTAGTGCCGCCAGTTCGGTCACCGTGCCGTTGGGCACTACAGCCGTATTGCCGTCCGGAGGGCTGGCTGCGATTTGCAGCAGGGAGGCAAACAAGCCTGCGGCGTTGTAGGTGATCGGGCTGGATCGTGGGGCGCCCAAGTTGACGATCACGCCGGGGACGAACAAGGATGAGTTGGCGCCCTGGGCCGATAGCGTAAGGCGTCCCAGATTGGAGAGGGCAATGGCGGTATCGACACGCGGCGCAGCCGGGATTGCGGTGATCATGAGCGGACTTTCCTGCAGATTTCCGAATAAAAAATCTAGCCCGACTGCGCAAACGAGTCTGTGCGTCATCCGACATTGGGGTCTAAGCGCATTGCTTGCCCCTGCCGGCAGCAATGATCCGTATTGCCCACAAATTTGTTACCGGCCATTCGATGACAGGATGGGGACAGGTTTGCGGGCGCAACATGAAAGCGCTCATTTCGTTTTCCTCCTTTTGCAGGAGTTCGACCCGCTGCGGCGGGTCGTTTTTCGTCCACCAGACGGCGTCGGGATCGGCGTCTGCGCCAGGGGCCGCGGCGGCCCGTTGAATCGGGTGTTGTCATGACTGGCATTCTTCGGACCTACCTTGCCGCGTGGCTGCTGGCCGCGGCGCTGCCCTGCCTGGCCGTCGAGGAACTGGGCTTCGCGCCGCTCGGCGCCGAGCAGCGGGTGCCCTACATCCTGGATTCGGTCAGCGCTACGCCGCGCTATGTGCTGATCCTGTTTCCCGGCGGCAACGGCATCGTCGATCCGCACATGGAGGGCCGCAGGCTGGTGTACCAGATGCGCGGCAACTTCCTGCTGCGGGTGCGGGAGTTTTGGGTGGATCAGGAATTCGCCACGGTGACGACCAATTCCACCCAGCAGGAAGAACGGGTGCAGGCGCTGCTCGACGCGCTTGCCCGGCGTTTCCCCGGTGCCGCCATCTACTTGCTGGGCACCAGCCGCGGCACCTTCGACACCATGCGTCTGGCGGGCTATCTCTCCAGCCGGATTGCCGGGGTGATCCATACCTCCTCGCTGAGCGGAATCGCCTCCTTCGATGGGCGCCAATACGCCAATCGACAGTTGCTGGTCCATCATCGCGACGATAACTGCAAGGCGACGCCCTTCTCCGCCGCACAGCACGCCCACGATAGCTACGGCACCGAGCTGATCGCGATGGAAGGCGGAATCTCCGAGGGCGACCTCTGCGGCGCCTTCGCCCATCATGGCTACAACGGCATCGAGCAGCAGACCGTCGAGGCGATCAAGGCCTGGATAAAGCGGGGCGGCTGATGCCCGAATCCTCGAAATTCAATCCGGAGTGACGAACATGCAGGACGAGACAGAACACAAGCCGCAGCAAGACGAGAGTCCGGGCGGCCGGAAGAAGTCCCACTACATTCTGTTTGCAGTGTTCTGGGCCATCGTCATTGCCGCCATCGTCGGCATGATGATGATCGACCAATACACCGAGCGTCAGCATGCCGGTGCCGGCAACATCCACGACGCGGCCGATCAGTAAGCTTGGCTGGTGCCGCGGCTCAGTGCCCGCACCAGCAGTCCACGTGGCCGCACATCTCGCGGCGATGGTCGGTGGAACGCACCAATCCGCTGTCGGCATCCATCATCACGTCGAAGCGGGCAGCGAAACCCCAGGCATCGCAGTAGCGCCATTCCCACACCAGCTCGTTGCGTGCGGCAAAGCGCGTGGTCCAACTCGGTTGCGGCGGCCCCAGGGTGCGCAGCACCTGATCCTGGTTCATCCCTGGGGTGATGCGGGCAAAGCTCTCTTCCCGCGTCACGACCTCGATGCTTTGCAGGGTGCCGCCCTTGTCCAGCCGGAGCATATAGCTGCGATAGCCTGCCGGGCCGGAGACGTAGGCCCATTGGGCGCTGCCGTCGGGGTTTGCCCAGCGTTGCGCCGGTTGTCCCATGGCGCGTTCCACCTCGGCCTGGGTGGCGCTGCCCGGCTTCAGGCCGAAGGCGTGGTACTCGGCGCAGCCGGCAAGGAGCAGCAGGAGAAAAGTGGCGAGTTTGCGCATGCCGGGTTAGACACCGATCCGGTGCCCGGTTCCATGTCGTCAAGGCGCTGCGCAGGGCCCCAGCAGGCGGCCGTAGACCCGGTCGTGCAATGTCGACTCGGTGTCGTTGAGGGTGGTGTCGGTGTCGATGGTGCCGCTGAACCGGTCAGCGCTGAACACCACCTCGCCGCGGCTCTTGAGGATGAGATTGCCGCTGCACGCCATGGCGAAGCGGACGCGGTTGCCGGAATACTGCCAGTCGGTGAATTTGCAGTCGCTCGCGCCCTGGCTGGATAGGGACTCCATAAGCCGCGATGGATCGCGGGCATCGGCCGTCGTCAGGCATTGAGTGATCTGCACCGGTGGCGGGGCGAAACCGGCGGCGCCGGCAACCCGGGTTTCCATGGTGATCTCCCAATTGCCCGGAGCTAGATCGGCGGCCCCGGCCGTGGCGGCCGCCAGCAGCACGGCGATTACAAGGGCGGAACGGAACAGGGGCTTGTACATGGGGCGGTCAGGATGCTTGCAGTCGTTGTCGATTCTGCACTCCGGTGCGGGCGGTCGGCTGTGACGTAGTTAGCGTAGGTCCACCTCGACGTCGCCGAAATACACGGTGCGCTCGGTCACGTCGGAGGGCCGGCTCTGCCACCACCACTTGTAGATGCCGATCTTGAAATAGGCGCCGGAATCGTCCGGGTAGGCATTGGCCTGGCCGTTGGCGGCCAGCAGCGGCGCGTCGTCCTTCTCCAGTTCGGTGATCGCCTGGGGGCCGCGATGGTCGGGGCGATAGCGCAGGGTCCAGTGCACCCAGCGGCCGCGGTCGGCGGCGGCGCTGCCCAGGTCGCGGGTTTGCACCCGGTTGCCGTCGCGCAGTTGCACTTCGTAGCGGCCTTGCACTAGGGACAGGCCGAAGGGCGGCGAGCCTTGCGCCGCTTCGCCGTGGATCTGGGTGATGCCCTCCGGCTGTTGGCTGTCGAAGCGGTAGTCGGTTGGCAGGCAGGTGCTCCAGCGGATACGGTACTCGTGCCCGGGTTGGAAACGGAAGCGCGGCGCGAAGTTGATCTCGGCCCGCGGCACGCCGTTGGCGACGCCCTTGTAGTTGTCGCCCTGGCGTATGGAGATACGCAGCGCGTCCTGTCGCGGCGTGCAGGGTGCGGGGGCGGTGCCGATGGCGTCGGCGCGGGGTTGTTGCAGCATCAAGCTGCGGTCGATGCCGCCGGCGAATTGCGTGCGGTAGAGGCTGTGGAAGCTCTGGCTCTGGCTCTGGCTTTGGCTTTGGCTTTGGCCGGCGCTGCGCTCCGGCACAGCGGCGCTGCCGCCGGGGCGCGCCGCGCGGCATTGCGCCGACAACTGCGGGGCATGGGCGTCGATGCAGGCGGCGACTCGGCCCTCACCGGCTGGCGTGTCCTGGCAAAAGCGCTGGCGTTCGCTGGCGCAGTCCTGCCACCAGTCGGCATGGGCCAGCGGGAGCGCGGCCGACCAGAGCAGCAGCAGGCGCAGTGCGGTATGGGGTGATTTGCCGATGCTCATCGCGGGCACTCCTTTGCCTGATTCCATCCGGTGCTGCTAGATCGCCATTTCCATGCGCAGCCCGAGCACGCGGACCGCGGGGACGTTCAGGCTGCCGCCGGGGTGGCTGATGTATTGATAGCCCGGCTGCAGGCTGAGCCATGGGGTGAGACTGGTCCGGTAAGCCAGCTCCAGGGTGTTTTCGCCGCGGGCCGGGTTGCTGCCTGCGGTGCTGAGTACCTGGCGGTATTTGTCGCTGAGCTGGGCGATGGTGATGCCGCAGGACAGGATGTCTTCCTTGCGCGCGGCGAACAGGCCGCGCTGGCGCAGGCCGAGGTTCAGCGCCGAGCGGATCGGCGTGGAGTTGCCGTCGGTCAGGCTGTAGCGGGCAAAGCCGCTGAGGCTGCGGGCGGGGTCGGCCTCCAGCCGGTAGAGCGTGCGTTCCGCCAGGGCATAGGCGCCGTGGCTGATATGGCGCAGTGGCGTGCCGCTGGCGTCCACGTCCACCAGATCGTCGGCATGGGCGGTGTAGCGCCAGAGGCCGAACGCCAGCTTGGAAAAGAATTCGCCGTCGTTGCCACCATGGTCTTCGGCCGCGGGGGTTGCCGGCGGGTCTTGGCGCGGCAGCAGGCCGGCCTCGACGATCCAGAAGGCGCCGTCGCCCCGATCGAAACGGATATGGGTGCCGTAGGGATTGTTCGGGTCACCGGGGCGGCCGTCCAGCAGCGCACCCATCACATAGCTGCCGCGGTCGGCGGCGGACCACTTGAGGCGCAGGCCGAAGGCGGAGGTGTTGAAGATTGACGGGCCGCGGGTCAGGGCGAAATCCGCCGAGGCGCCGTAGGAGGGGTTCACCAGCAGCCCGGCCGAGTCCATGCCGGAGAATTCGGAATCGACCGGGTACAAGCCGCCCAGCAGGGACCAACGCTCATCCATGAAGCTTTGCTGGACCCAGGCGTGGAAAAATTTCGCCGTGGCTGCCGGTACCTCGATGTTGCTGACCCCGGTGATGCTGCCGACATCGCGGGCGTTGAACTGGCGGCCGCGGTTGTCCAGCACATGCAGGTAGGCAGTGGCAGCGCTCCAGCCCAGCAGCTTGTCCAGGTCGACGCGGGCCTTCAGGTCCAGGTTGGATATTTTCCCCGAGCCGTTGCGGCTGCCGCCTTGGGCGCGCATGAAGTCGGCCTTCCAGGTGATTTCGGTGGCGACGCCCGCGCGATACAGGGCGCGGCGCTGTCCGCCCCAGTCGCCGCTGAGGGTGTCGGCGTAGTTGGGCGCGTCGTCCTGTGGCGCGGGTTCTTCCGCCCGGGCGGAGGCCACGATCAGCGTGGAAAGCAGCAGCAAGAATCCGATGCGGAGCATGGCGACGGGGTCATGGGGCGAGGGACAAATTATGCATGAGGCTGTTGCCGGGCCGCGTTTTCACGTGCTCGGCAGGCGCCGCCTGTCTTTCTCGCGCACCTGTCGATCGGTGCCGCTCACGAACCGTTACACGACGCCGGTCGGCGCTTTGCTGCCCGCCTCGTTATTGGGCTCATGGGATTCATTTCGAACCCAGCACAACGAAAGGAATTGCATCATGAACAAGCTCATCACCGCCCTGTTGGTCACGGCCTTTTCCACCGCTGCCCTGGCCCAAGCGCCGGCCGCTCCCGCAGCAGCGACGCCGAATCCCCAGGTGGCGCAGGACCGTGCCCAGTTGAAGTCCGATGTGGACAAGCTGAAGGCGGACCGCGCGACCAAGCACGCCGACGTGGAAAAGCTCAAGGCCGACAAGCAGGCCGGCAACAAGGACGCCGTGGCCGCCGACAAGACCACGCTGAAGGCCGACCATGCGCAGATGAAGCAGGATCGCCACGCGGTGCACGCGGACAAGAAGAAGCTGCGCCATGACCGCCGTGCCGCGCATCACAAGATGCCGGCGCATGAGGCTGCGCCCGCTGCGACGAAGTAATTGCTGCCCCCGGAGGGACACGGCCGGGCCGTGTCCCTCGCCGTCGTCAGAGCACTTCGGCGGCGTGATCGGCGAGGCGTGAGCGCTCGCCGCGCTGCAGGGTGATGTGGCCCGAGTGGGGCCAACCCTTGAAGCGGTCCACCACGTAGGTGATGCCGGAGCTGCCCTCGGTCAGGTAGGGCGTGTCGATCTGGGCGATGTTGCCCAGGCAGACCACCTTGGTGCCGGGGCCCGCGCGGGTGACTAGGGTCTTCATCTGCTTCGGCGTCAGGTTCTGCGCCTCGTCGATGATCAGGAACTTGTTGATGAAGGTGCGGCCACGCATGAAGTTCAGCGACTTGATCTTGATCCGGCTGCGGATCAGGTCCATGGTCGCGGCGCGGCCCCAGTCGCCGCCGTAGGCGCTGCTCTTCTCGCCGGTGGGTTCGTCGTGGGGGCGGTTCAGCACGTCCAGGTTGTCCTCGATGGCGCCCATCCAGGGGGTCATCTTTTCCTCTTCGGTGCCGGGCAGGAAACCGATGTCCTCGCCCACCGGCACGGTGACGCGGGTAATGATGATCTCCGAGTAGCGCTTGGTCTCCAGGGTCTGGGTCAGCGCCGAGGCCAGGGTCAGCAGGGTCTTGCCGGTGCCGGCCTGACCGAGCAGGGTGACGAAGTCAATCTCCGGGTCCATCAGCAGGTTCAGGGCGAAATTCTGCTCGCGGTTGCGGGCGGTGATGCCCCATACCGCGTTTTTCATGTGGCTGAAATCCACCAGGGTGGACAGCACCGCGCTCTTGCCCTTGGTCTCGCGGACGATGGCGGTGAAGGGCTTTTCGACGTTCTCTTCGATGTAGAGGAATTCGTTGATCAGCAGGTCGGGGCAGAGCGGGCCCTTGATCTCGTAGAGGGTCTTGCTGTCCTGTTTCCAGGACTTCATGCCCTGGCCGTGGCCGTCCCAGAAGTCGCCCGGGAGTTCCTTGGTGCCGGTGTACAGGAGGTCGGTATCCTCCAGCACCTTGTCGTTGAAGTAGTCCTGCGCGGCCAGGCCCAGAGCGCGGGCCTTGATGCGCATGTTGATGTCTTTCGACACCAGGATCACCGGGCGCTTGGGGAATTTCTCCGCCAGGTGCATCACCACCGCGAGAATCTGGTTGTCGCCCTTGGCGGTGGGCAGCGATTGCGGCAGTACGCTGTTGATCGCCTCGGTCTGCAGGTACAGCCGGCCGCTGGCGAGCCCCCGCGACGGGCCGTCGAGTTCGATGCCGTCGGCGATGTTCTCTTCCACGTCGCTGACGATCTCATCCATCATGCGGCTGGCCTGGCGGGCGTTGCGCGCCACTTCCGACATGCCCTTTTTGTTGTTGTCCAGTTCCTCCAGGGTCATGATCGGCACGAACAGGTCGTGCTCCTCGAAGCGGTAGAGACTGTTGGGATCGTGCATCAGCACGTTGGTGTCGAGGACGAACAGCTTGGTCAGCTTGGCGGCCTTGGTGCTTCGCTTGGCGTTCATCGTGGCTCCGTCTGGTGGGGGGATTCGGTGGGTTTAATCGATGCTCACAGGGCGCGCAGAGCTTCCAGCACTTCGCCGGCATGGCCGTCGGCTTTGACCTTGCGCCATTCCTGGCGCAGCACGCCTTTGGCGTCGATCAGGAAGGTGCTGCGCTCGATGCCGCGCACTTGTTTGCCGTACATGTTTTTCATCTTGATGACGCCGAACAGATTGCACAGGGCTTCGTCCGGGTCGGAGAGCAGTTCGAAGGGCAGGCCCAGCTTGCTCTTGAAGTTCTCGTGGGATTTCAGGCTGTCACGGGATACGCCGAGGATCACGGCGCCGGCCTTGGCGAATGCATCGTGCTGATCGCGGAACTGCATGGCCTCGGTGGTACAGCCGGGGGTACTGTCCTTCGGGTAGAAGTAGAGCACGACCTTTTTGCCTTTCAGGGCATCGAGTGAAATCGATTCTCCGCCGGTGGCGGCGGCGGTGAAATCGGGAACTGGCGTGTCGACCATGGCTTTTTCTCCGTTATCGTGATGCTGGGGGACGCTCCGAGTGTAGCAGCGTGATTGCACCGGCCAGGCCTTGTATGGCGGCATAGAGGCCATAGAGAATCGAGGCCGCTACCGCCAGCTCGCGCGACACGCCGAACAGGCCCAGGATCAGCGCCGCCGCGGCTTCGCGGGTGCCCCAGCCGCCGACGCTGATGGGCAAGGCGGCGAGGATGAACACCGGGCCGGCGACGATGACGAACTCCCACAGCGGCAAGGCGATGCCGACGGCGCGGGCGCCGCAGGCGAAGGCGAGGATGGAAAAACCCTGCACGCCGGCCGACCAGAGCATCTGGGCGAAGTATTGGCCGAGCGGATGCGGGCGTTGATGCAGCAGCCCCAGCAACCCTGCCAGCTTGGCCGGCAGGCGCGCGGTGGCGGCGCCGGACAGTTGCCACAGCAGCAGTGGCCCGGCGACGGCCGCCAGGGCCAGCAGGGCGGTCAGGGCCGGCGGCAGGGGCAGCAGATCGGCCGGCAGGGCGCCGCCGAATTGGCCCAGGACGGTCATGCCCAGGGACAGCACCACCAGCATCCACAGGCCGGAGAGTCGATCCAGCAGCACGCTGGCGCCCGCCGCCACGAGGCTGTGGCCGGCGCGGTGGAGATGCACCGCGCGCAGCGTGTCGCCGCCGATGTGGGCGCCGGGCAACAAGGTGTTGGCGGTGATGCCGCGCCAGTAGGCGATGCCGAGGGCAAGGCGCGAGGCCTGGAGCCCCAGCCATTGCGCCAGCGCATGCCAGCGCAGGGCGGAGAGCAGGGTGGCGCAAATGGCGCTGATGAAGCCGGCTGCGAGCCAGCTTGGGTTTGCGTTAGTGAAGGCCGCCAGCACCCGCGCCGGCCCCACTAGCCAGAGCAGCAGGGCGATCAGCGCGAGACTGGCGAGCCCGCGCAGCAGTGCGCTCATGAGGGGTCGGGTGGGGGGCGCAGCCGGTATTGGTCGCGGCCTTCGGGCTCGTGGTAGACGCGGATCAGGATTTCGCCGAGCAGGCCGAGGCCGATCAGCTGCACGCCCATCAGTACCAGCATGATGCCCAAGAGCAGCAAAGGGCGGCCGCCGATGGATTCGCCGAAGAGCTTCAGCAGGGTCAGATAGCCGCAGATGCCCAGGCCCGGGGTCAGCATCCACAGGCCGGCGCCGCCGAAGAA
>DATDMT010000045.1:0-27212 GCA_036518635.1 Rhodocyclaceae bacterium
ACTGGCAGTAGCCGCACTGGACCACGTCGAGCTTGCGCCAGGCCTCCTGCACGGCGTGGCCGACCTTTTGCGCGTCCACCGCCTCGATGGTGGTGATCTTGCGGCCGGCCACCGCCGACACCGGGGTGACGCAGGAACGCAGCGGCGTACCGTCCACATGGACGGTACAGGCGCCGCAGAGGGCCTGGCCGCAGCCGTATTTGGTGCCGGTCAGTTGCAGGGTGTCGCGCAGCGCCCAGAGCAGCGGCGTGTCGGGCGCCACGTCGAGGGAATGCGGTTTGCCATTGACGTTGAGTTGAATCATGGGCGGGCTCCGTTGGTTTTTTTTGGAGGTGAATCAGAAATTCACTCTAGCCGAAGGGTCCGGGGGCGGATAGCTCGATCCTCCGGGATCATTGCCCAATCCTCCAGGCGGAATCTTGCGGCCGCCAATTTCCGGCGGCAAGGGGGTAATCTCTGTGGCATCAATACCTGGGAGCAAGCATGGATATCCGCGTGGATTCGCCATCTGCCGGCCATTTCACCCTGGAGCAGGGGCAGCGCGAGCTGGCGGCGATCATTGAACGATATTCCGCCGGCGACGGCCTGTTCCCGACGGCGATTCCCGGCGTTTCGCTGTTTCGCTGCTCGACCACCAGCATGCCGAGTTGCGGCGTCTACCGCCCGGTGCTGGCCCTGATCGCCCAGGGCGCGAAGCGCGTCACCCTGGGGAACGAGACCTACGAATACGACCGCAAGCGCTATCTGGTGACCTCGGTCGATCTGCCGGTGGTGGCCCAGGTGACCCAGGCCTCGGTAGAAGCACCGATCCTCTGCTTCATCTTCGATCTCGATCCGCGCAGGATCGGCGAACTGATGGGCGAGATGGCCCTGCCAAAACCCGCCCCGGCTGCCGTGGCGCGCGGCCTAGTGGTCAGCGAGCTGACCACGGCCATTCTCGATCCGGTGCTGCGCCTGGCGCGCCTGTTGGCGACGCCGCAGGACATCGCCATCCTGGCGCCGGCCATCGAGCGGGAACTGCTCTACCGCCTGCTGACCGGCGAGCAGGGTCTACGCCTGCGCAATATCGCGGCGGTGGACAGCCACAGCCATCGCATCGCCCGCGCTATCGACTGGCTGAAGAGCAATTTCGACCAGCCCCTGTCGATCGAGGCCCTGGCAGAGGCGGTGAGCATGAGCAAGTCGTCGCTGCATCACCACTTCAAATCCTTGACCGCGATGAGCCCGCTGCAATACCAGAAGCAGTTGCGCTTGCAGGAGGCGCGCCGGCTGATGCTATTGGAGATGCACGATGCCGCCTCCGCCGGCCACCGCGTTGGCTACGAAAGCCCTTCCCAGTTCAACCGCGAATACCGCCGCCAGTTCGGCGCGCCGCCGCTAAAGGACATCGCCCGGTTGCGGCAGTTGGGGTAGCAGGGGGCTATGAGCGGAGGAAATTTTTGAGCCCTCACACCCCACCACCGTTCGCCCTGAGCTTGTCGAAGGGCGAGCTTGAGGACTAGGCCAAGCTCGCCGTGGCACTCGTGTTTCGACAAGCTCAACACGAACGGAGAGAGTGTTTGAAGCCCGCACCCCTTCACCATTTGCCCTCTAGAATGGGCTGATCATCAGCAAGCGGGGGGCGGCATGGCATTCGATAGCGCATCGAAAGCGTATCTGTGGTGCGGCGGCTTTTTGATCGGCGCCGGCCTGTTTCTGGTTGCCGTGGTTGGCCTGCCCTGGGTGGCCGGCTTCGGCGCCGTGGTCATGGGCCTGGCAGTGCTGGCGGCGCCGCTGATCATCCACGGGGTTGCGCGGAGCTTCAAGGCGCTCGCCGATGCCGCCGGGTCGAGCTGGGACGGCGAAATCCTCTATGCCGATCATGGCGACCGCCCGATCCGTTATGGCTTCGATGCCCGGGGCCAGCCCTGGTTCGTCGCCCGCGACATCTGCGTGGCGATCGACGCCCCGACCCCGGGCCGCTTGTCGCAGCAATGGGGCATGGCCTGCTTTTCGGCGGATGGCGTGACCCAATTCCTGTCGGCGCGGGCCATGAACAATGAGGATGCCCGGCGCTTGCTGGTGCTGCTGCAGCAGGAGGTTTTCCGCAAGCTGGCGCGGGAGAAGGAAAGGGAAAAACACTATGGGCGCGGTTAGATTGAGGGCTTGCGGCGGCTGGACTGTGCTGCTGCTGTGTCTGGTCCTGGCGGCCTGCTCCCGCGGCGGTGGCGGCCCTTTGGCGCTGGCCAACCAGGCCAATATCTTTTCCGCCCTGAAGGCGGTGGCGACGATGCAAGCGATCCATTGGACCGAGCGCGGCGAGTACGCCGCATCCCTGGCGGATTTGCAGCGCAGCTACGGTAGCCAGCAGACCGCGGCGGTGGCCGCCGCCGCTCGCGACGGCAGCAGCGTGTTCGGCTACCAGTTCAAGGATTTGAGCCGGGACGAGGGCGGTGGGCGCCTGGATGCGCGGATGCGCTACGGCTTGGTCGCCATGCCGGAAAAATCCGGCGACGGGCCTTCGTTTCTGTTGCTGATCGATGCCGGCAAAATCCGCGTGGACGAAGAGCGCGGCACGGGCACCAGCAGCGGCATCGAGTATTTCAAGACCGCCGCGGCGCAGCAGCCCTTCGATGCCTGGCCCGGTGCCGCGGCCCTGGCGGCCTGGGAGCCGATACGGATGCGCTCGCCCCAGGAAGGGCTGAAGGATGCGCAGGCACTGAAGGACAAGTACGACGCCGAGCGGCGCTAGTCAGCCCCGGCGATCAGCCCAGGGTGTCGAACCAGATGTTGCGCGCCCAGCCGGCGGCATAGCCGCCTTCTTCCTCGCTCGGTGCGGCGGACAGACCGCCGGCGCCGGCTACCGGCATCAGGGTGCGCTTGGCCTCGTCCCAGGCGTGCACGCTGCTGACGTGGATCGCCTCGCGGGCGTTGATATAGCTGTAGCAGGTGTTCATCAAGATCGGCGCCGGGTCCGGGGCGCGACCGTCGAAGGTCGCCAGGATCGCCGCCGCCGCCAGCTTGCCGTGCTGGTTGGCCATGTGCGCCGACTTGGGCATGGTGTGGGTGGGGAAGCAGGCGTCGCCCAACACGTGGATGCCGGGCGTGGCGGTGGCTTCCATCGACCGCCAATCCACGTCGCACCAGCGGTCGTTCACATTCACCAGCCCGGCCAGGCGGGCAATGGCGCTGGCCTGTTGCGGCGGAATCACGTTGAGCACGTCGGCCTGCACCGTGTCGAACTCCAGCAGGGCGCTGCGGCCCTTCACTTCCATCAGTTCGCTGTTCGGGATGTATTCCAGATGCTTGGGAAAACGCTCGGCGAAGATGCGGGCGAACAGCGCCTTCTTCGAAACGATCTCGGGGTTGGCGTCGAGCACCAGCACCTTGGCTTTAGGTTTGGTGCGCTGGAACCAGTCGGCCACCAGGCAGGCCCGCTCGTAGGGGCCGGGCGGGCAGCGGTAGGGCGCCTTGGGTACGCAGATGGCGAAGACGCCACCATCCGCCATGGCGGCGAGCTGGCGTTGCAGCAACAGAGTCTGCGGCCCAGCCTTCCAGGCGTGGGGAATCTGTTCGCTGTCCACCCCGGGCACGGCACGGAAATCCACGCCGGGGGCGATCACCAGCCGGTCCCAGGGCAGGGTGCTGCCGTCGCTCAGCTTCACCGTGCGGGCGGCGGCGTCCACCGCCGCCACCTCGCCGCGCAGCACGCGGATGCCGCGGGCTGTTAGCCCTTCGTAGCCGAAGCGCAATTGGTCGAGACTGCGCTCGCCGGTCAGCACCAGATTGGAGACCGGGCAGGAGATGAATTCCGGATTGCGCTCGACCAGCGTGACGTCCACCTTGCCCGCGCCCCACAGGCTCAGGTAGCGCGCCGCGGTAGCGCCGCCGAAGCCGCCGCCGATGACGACGACGCGGGGTTTGCCAATGACGGCGGCGGGCGCGCGGCCGGCGGCCAGGATGGCGGCGATGCCGGCGCCGGCCTGGAGGAAGCTCCTGCGGCTGACGCTCATGAACCGGCCCCCGGGGCGGCCGGGCGGCTGGCGAAATAGCCGGCGATCAGCCGCAGTTGTTCTTCGCTGTAGCCCTTGGCGATCTGCTGCATGATCGTGGACGGCCGGGCGCCGCTGCGGAACTCGGCCAGCAGTTGCAGCAGGCCCTCGGCCGGGCGGCCGGCCAGGGCGGGCATGCCGGGGCGGGCATAGCCGTCGGTGCCGTGGCAGCCGGTGCAGGTGGCGGCCAGGTTGCGGGCGGTGTCCTGTGCTGCCAGGGCTGGCAGCGCCATCAGCGCCGCGACCAGTAGCAGGCCGCACCGGCGCCGAAAATCGTTTTGTGGTTTCATGCTCTCCTCCGCTGGGCTCGGCATGATTAGGCATATTGCATTCGTCTGCAAGCCGGGTCGGAGTTTGGTTGCGGGCGTGATAAGAGGAGAGGGTATGGACAGGCAACGGCGGCGCATTCTGGCTGCTGCGAGTGGTGCGGGTATCTGGGGGGCATTGGCGACTTTGGGCTTTGTCCTGCCGCGCTCGGCCCAGGCTGCCGGCGTGTTCGAGGCGCGCACTCTGGATCAGGCCTTCGCCCTGCTTGGCGCTGAGGCCCCTCAGGTTTCCGACCAGGTGGTGATCGTTTCCAACGACACCGCCGAGAACGGCGATGCGGTGCCGGTGGGCATTCGCAGCCTGCTGCCGAAGAGCGACCTGCTGGCCCTGTTCGTCGATACCAATCCGAACCCCCTGGTCGCTTGCTACGAAATCAGCGAACCGATGCTGCCCGAGGTGAACATGCGCGTCCGCATGGGCGCCAGCGCCAAGCTGGTGGCCCTGGTGCGCGCCGAGGGCCGCTGGTATCGGACCAGCAAGGAGATCAAGTACATCTCCGGCAGTTGCGGCATCTAGGCGGCCTACGATGAGTACTCCCACCAAGATCCGCGCCAACCTCAACGGCGACGTCACCGAAGTCAAGATGCTGATGAGCCACGACATGGAGACCGGCCGCCGCAAGGATGGCAACGGCCTGACGATCCCCGCCAAGTACATCGTCGAGGTCCAGGTCAGCCACAACGGCCAGCGACTGCTGCGCGCCGAGTGGGGCTACCGGGTATCGAAGAACCCCTACATGTCCTTCAAGTTCAAGGGCGGCGCGGTGGGCGACACCATCGCCGTCAGTTGGACCGACAGCAGCGGCGATACCCGCCGCGACGAAACGCGGATCGCCTAGCGGCGATGCGCAGGCATAAACACCCGACCCCTCCCATCCTCCCCCTCGCGGGGGAGGCTACTAGTTGGCTCGCTGCGCTCGAAATCACTGTGCGCTTTGTTCAAGCTCATTCACGCTAAGCCCGCCGCCGCCGCGGGCTATCATGGGCGTATCCCCTGCCGGCCAGTCCGGCGCCTCCTGGAGATTTTCATGGCTTCACCCAACGATACCGTCAGCATGGCGGTGTTCTGCGACTTCGAAAACGTCGCCCTCGGCGTGCGCGACGCCAATTACGAGAAGTTCGACATCAAGCCGGTGCTGGAGCGCCTGCTGCTGAAGGGCAGCATCGTGGTCAAGAAGGCCTATTGCGACTGGGACCGCTACAAGGGTTTCAAGGCCACCATGCACGAGGCGAATTTCGAGCTGATCGAAATCCCCCACGTGCGCCAGTCGGGCAAGAATTCGGCCGACATCCGCCTTGTGGTGGACGCCCTCGACCTTTGCTACACCAAGTCCCACGTCAACACCTTCGTCATCATCAGCGGCGATTCCGACTTCTCGCCCCTGGTCTCCAAGCTGCGCGAGAACGCCAAGCAGGTGATCGGCGTCGGCGTCAAGCAATCCACCTCCGACCTGCTGATCGCCAACTGCGACGAGTTCATTTTCTACAACGACCTGATGCGCGAGAGCCAGCGCGCCGCGGCCAAGCGCGAGCCGCGCGAGAGCCACGGCAACCGGCGCACGCCGGAAGAGGACAAGCGGCGCAAGGAGGAACTCGACGCGCGCCGCAGCAAGGCCATCGAGATCGCCGTCGAGACCTTCGAGGCGCTGGCGTCCGAGCGCGGCGACAGCGGCAAGATTTGGGCTTCGGTGCTGAAGGAGGCGATCAAGCGGCGTAAGCCGGATTTCAGCGAATCCCGCTACGGCTTCCGCGCCTTCGGCAATTTGCTGGAGGAGGCCAAGGCCCGCGGCCTGCTGGATTTCGGCCGCGACGAGAAATCCGGCCCCTACGTTTATCGCAGCAGCGGTGCCGCGCCGGCGGCGGTTGTCGAGACCGTGAGCGAGGCGCCTGCCGCGGTGCCGGCAGCGCCGGCCGAGGCCGCGCCTGCACTGGTCGAGGAGGCGCCCAAGCCGCGTCGCCGCGGCGGCCGCAAACCGGCCGAGAAGAAGGCGGAGGCGCCGCTGGTGGAAGTCGCGCCGGTGGTCGAGGCTCCGGCGCCCGAGGCCGCAGCGGAGGAGGGTGCCACGCGCAAACCCGCCGCCCGTCGCCGGCCGCGCAAGCCGAAGGCGGCGGCGTAAAGCTGCCGCAAAAATTTCAATTTATTGGGAAATCCGTTGAGTAGGTCCCCTCGCCCCTTTGGGGAGAGGGACAGGGTGAGGGGATATGCGCCGCTTGCAGCCACCCTCACCCCGGCCCTCTCCCGCCGGCGGGAGAGGGAGTGCCTGGCGTAGCACCTTTCTCGGGTCGACAGCAGAGCCTGTTTTCGCTCTCGGTCAGCCTGTGGGCGCCTGTCCTGAGCCTGGTCGAAGGGGGCCTCCTACCGGGGCTGCCGCCTCAATGCAGTTCCGAGGCGGCGCCGCAGCACTTCTTGAACTTCTTGCCGCTGCCGCAGGGGCAGGGGTCGTTGCGGCCGACCTTGGGCGAGGTGCGCTGGATGGTGGTCGCCACCATCCGCTCGTGCATCGCCTGGCGGTAGGGCTGCCAGAAGCGGAACAGCTTGCCCACGCTGGGGGTGATCTGTTCGGCCAGGCGTTCGCGCTGGGCCGGGGTCTGCGTCAGGGCCTTCTGCTTCGGCGTCGGATCGTCGGCGCCGAGCAGGTAGATCGGCAGCAGCGCTTGCACCCCTTCCTCCAGCTCGAACAGCGGTTGCCAGGCGTCGCGGGTCAGCGCCACGCCGGCCATGAAGCCGTAGCACCACATTTCGCCGTCGAGGTATTCCTTGGTCTTGTCGCCGTAGCTGACGGTGTCGAGGATCGGCTCGTAGGCGTCCGGGTTGGCCTCCAGGCTCCAGACGATGCCGTTCATCTGCCGCAGGATCAGGTCGTGAATGCGCTGGGCCTGCTGCTCGCTGGCGAACTTCGGCGCATCCTCCTCCTTGCCGCCCCAGACGCCGGGTAGCCAGGCATGCACCGGCAGCGCCTTCGGCCCGAGGGCGATGGCGGTCAGGTAGCCGTCCAGGGTGTCGATCATCATCACCGCGTCGCCGGTGGCGTCGGAGCAGAGGAAGCGATCCAGCTCCTCGTAATCGGCGTCGGTGAGGGATTCGGCGAAGGCTTGCGGGGTGCTGGCGTCGGTCATGGGGCGGGGGTCCGGATGGAGCGGTCGAGCCGCATTATCGCAGGCTGGGTTTTTCCACGCTTTGCCCATGCCAATACTATTGCTTTGGTTATACTGAATCCATCCCCTTGGTTCCCGTACGGGAAAAAGCATGAAGATTCTTGTCGTCGAAGACGTTCGCGCCATTGCGGCGTTGATGGAGGCGCGTCTGGCCTCCTTCGGTCACGACGTGGTGCTGGCCGAGAACGGCCAGGTGGCCTTCGACCGTTTTCGCGAAATCCAGCCCGATCTGGTGTTCATGGACATCGAGATGCCGCTGATGAACGGCTTCGAGGCCACCAACCGGATTCGTGCCTTCGAGGCGACGCAGAAGTGGGCGTGGACCCCGATCATTTTCCTTACCGCCTCCGATAGCGCCCAGAACCTGGTGACGGCCATCGAGGCCGGCGGCGACGACTATCTGGTCAAGGGCCTGTCCGAGGACGTGTTGCGCGCCAAGATGAAGGCCATGGCCCGCATCGCGGCGATGCGCCAGCAGTTGTCGATGGCCAACCAGAAGCTGGAGCAGCAGGCCAGCCGCGACGGCCTGACTGGCTTGTTCAACCGCCGCTGGATGGACCTCAACGTGGACCTGGCCTGGGCCGAGAGCCTGCGCAAGGGCAGCGCCGTCGCCCTGCTGATGCTGGATGTGGACCATTTCAAGAAGTACAACGACCTCTACGGTCACCAGGCGGGGGACGATTGCCTGCGCGCCGTCGCCCATGCCGTGGATGGCTTGCTGGCCGAAACCAATGTGGGCGGCATCACCAAGGGGGCGTTCGTCGCCCGCTACGGCGGCGAGGAGTTCGCCGTCGTCATCCCCGACGCCCTGCATGAGGCCTATATGGTGATTGCCCAGTGCATCGTCGATACGGTGGGTAGTCTGGCGATTCCCCACCAGCACAATGCCGAGTGGGGCGTGGTGACGATCTCCGTCGGCGGCTGCCACCGCGCAGCCCAGGAGGGCGAGACCGCACTGCTGTTCCGCGACGCCGATCTGGCGCTCTACCGGGCCAAGGCCAACGGCCGCAATCGCTGCGAGCTGAGCTGAGCGGTTTGCTCCTGTAGCTCAAAAAATCTCCGTTCGTGTGGGTCGGCCCGAGGCGGGCCGCCTACCTCAATCTGGCATTGCCCAATCGGAGAGAGTCTCGCACTTGAGGCCGAGCCGCCGCGCCAGAGCCTGGGCAAATTCGACGATTTCCCCCGGTTGTTCCCCGTCCTCCTCGCCGATGGTGCGGCGATAGCTGAATAGTTCGATTGCTTCCCGCTTATCCCAGGGCAGCAGGGCCACCGTGTGGTCGATCCGGGTCTTCTTGTAGGCCGGGCGGCTGACGCGCAACTGGACGCAGCGCAGTTCGGCAAAGCTCCAACTGCGGCGGAAGGGGATAAGCACCAGGAACCAGCGGGTGACCACCACCGTTTTTCGCTGGAAGTCGATCACCGTCCGGCAATAGGGCATCAGCATCAGGACCGCGCCCACCAGGCCGATCGGCAGAATCAGCAGGCCGAAGAGGAAAAACAGCGCCAGGGACTGATCCATCTGCTGGCGCCACTCGGCCTGGGTCCAGAAATACATCACGCAGAAGGTCAGCATCGTCGCGCCGAAGGCCAGGATGGCCAGGTAGCTAAGAAAGCCGGTGGGCACATAGCGGAAATGTTCGGCGTCGCTGGCCAGGTCCTGGCTGGCCTGCTCCGCCGCCGTCAGGACGATCGGATCGCTGCGCTGCCGCCAGCGGCGGATGGCCGCCCCCAGCAGGGCCACGGCGACGACGCCGATGCCGGTGGAAATGACCGCCGGGGCGTACTGCTCCGGCAGCGAGGGCCGGTCGTAGCTGAGCTTGTCTAGGACCGCCTGGTCCGGATGCTGCGGGTCGTAGTACACCGTGGTCGGCTGGTCGAGGGGGTAGGGCGGCGGGCATTTGGCCACCGTCTTATCCGCCAGGCATTCCAGGTAGCGCAGGTAGGGCTGGCGGCTGAAGCCGGGTACCAGCGAGCCCACGCGCCGCTCTAAAGCCTCGAGGCTGTCGGCCTGGTAGAGGTCGGGCTTCATGCTGATCTGGCTGCCGATGTATTCGCGGCCGTCTACCCGGTAGCGGTATTTCACATGGGGGCCGTAGATATGGCCGCCGGCGCGGCCGGTGCTGGCTGAGCCGACCTGCAGCTCGAAGATCGTGCCCTCGGTGGCCGGCCATTCCGTCATGGCTCTGTGGCGCTCTTCGATCTCGCCCATGCTGGGCTGCTCGATCAGATGGAGCACACCGCCCACGGCGATGGCCAGGGCGCCGAAGACGAACAGGATCAGCATGCCCAGCATCATCAGGAAGTCCGCCACTGCGAACAGCCGGCCCAGCCAGCCCAGCAAGCCTTTGGGAGTGTCGTCGTCTGCCATGGCTTTTAGTCTTCGCTCAGGGTCAGCAGGATGTCCGAGTACCAGGCGCAGTTGAGCCCGAGGGCTTCGTCCTGGGCCTGATCGCGGCCGCCGACATCGAGGCTGGCGGAGTGGATGCCGAGCAGCAGCCAGGGCAGGTCGCCGTGGGCCGCGCCCGGGGCGGCGATGCGCATCGCCACCGGCGCACCGCTGGTGCCGCGATGGGTGCGGGCATCGGTGAGGAAATAGCCCTGGCCCTTGAAGCGTAGGCCGAAGGCCGAGGCGACGATGGCCTGGCGCACCACCGGCATGTGGTGCAGCTCGTCGTGAAAGCCGAGGGGGAAGCCCACCACCAGCAGCGAGGAACCGACGTCCACCCGGTCATGGGGCCCTGGCAGATGCTCCGGCGTGAAGGCGCGGTAGAGCGCGGCGGCGGGCAGGGCGCTGCGGTCGATCTCGATCAGCGCCACGTCGATCTCGCCCGCCGCATCCTGGCCCTGGCGCCACAGGCTGCGGCCCTGCTGGTAGAGCGGAATCGAAAAGCCGGTGGCGGCGGCGATGTTGTGCGGATCGATGTGCAGCTCGATCTCGATCCGGTCGGGATAGTGCTTGCTCGGCGCGTCGAACATCACATGGCGGCTGGTGACCAGGAACAGCCGGCCGTTGCGGGCGAAGAAAAAACCGCTGGCATTGGTCAGCGGCCGCTGACCCTCGAAGGTGTACAGATGGGTGGCGGTGAGGAGGATGGTTTCGATCATGGTCGGTTTTCGGTGTCGAGGGGGCCGGGGTGCCGCCCCGCAGCTTGCCCGCCGGGATTGTGCGCCCGCGGCCGGCGATTAGGGCTCCACTGTAAATTCCCAGGCTTAAATTAGGGGCTATGGCAGAATCGGCCGCATGAAGCTGCAAGTCAAAATCTGGCTGGGTGCAGGGGCGGTGATCGGTTCGATCATGGCTGTCGACCTGTATCTGGGCTACCGCTCGATCGAAGCGGATGTGCGCGCCAGCCTGGACGGTGAAGCGCGCATCGTGCGGGCGATGCTGATGGCCACCCGCCGCGTCTATCACCAGCAGTTCATCGACAGCGGCTTGCCGGTCACCGACAAGACCGTCGGTTTTCTGCCGGCCCATGCGCTGTCGCGCATCTCGGCGGAGTTCCCGAACTGGATCAAGAGCGGGCTGCGCTTCAACAACGTCTCGGACCGGCCGCGCAATCCCCACAACCAGGCCGACGCCGACGAGCTGGCGGCGATGGACTGGTTCCGCGCCAACCCCAAGGCGGCGGACCACATCAGCGAGATTCGCAGCGCCGGCGGCACGGAGTATTACCACTTCACCGCGCCGATCTGGATCGAACCCTATTGCCTGCGCTGTCATGGCGAACGCGCCAAGGCGCCGCCGTCGATCAGCAGTGCCTACGACGCCGCCTACGGCTACAAGCTCGGTGAGCTGCGTGGCGTGATGAGCATCAAGCTGCCGATGGATGAACTGCGCGCTGAGGCGCGCGCCGCCTGGTGGCAGCGCTTCGGCATCCGCGGCGGCGGCTACCTGCTGCTGCTGTTGCTGCTCGGCAGCCTGATGCAGCGGCTGGTGGTGCGCCCGCTGCGGCACTTGCAAGGGGTGGCGCAGCAACTCGGCGAGGGAACCCTGACCGCCCGCGCCACGGTGACCACCCACGACGAGGTGGCCCTGCTCGCCGCCAGCTTCAACGAGATGGCCGACGCCATCGCCCGGCGCGACGCCCATGTCGCCCAGCTCAACCGCATCTATGCGGCCCTGTCGGCCACCAACCAGACCATCGTCCGGGTGGACAACGAACTGGAACTGCTGTGCAGCATCTGCAGCATCGCGGTCGAATACGGCGGCATGCGGTTGGCCTGGGTTGGGCGGCGCGACCGGGCCAGCGAGCGCATCGTCGTGGCCGAATGCTGCGGCAGCGGCCTGGCCTATCTCGATGGGCTGTCGATCTCCCTCGATCCCGCCGACGAGGATTGCCGCGGGCCGATCGCCAGCGCCTGGCTGAGCCAGCATCCGGTGATCGTGCAGGATTTCTTCGCCGCCGAGTCCACCCGCCACTGGCACGAGCGCGCGCGCGCCTTCCAATGGGGATCGAGCGCGGCGTTTCCCATCATCCGTGGCGGCGAGGTGTTCTGGATACTCAGCCTTTACCACGCCGAGAAGAACGCCTTCGACGACAAGATGGTCGGGCTGCTGGGCGAGATGGCGACCGACATCGGCTTCGCCCTCGACAAGATCGACCTGATGGCCGAGCGGACGCGGATCGAGGCGGCGCTGCGCGAGAACGAAGAGAAATACCGCAATGTGCTGGAGACCTCGCAGGACGGCTTCTGGCTCGCCGACCGCGCCGGCCGCCTGCTCGAAGTGAACGACGGCTATGTGGCGTTCTCCGGCTATACGCGGGAGGAGCTGCTGACGATGAAGATCGCCGCGCTGGAGGCGGATGTGCAGCCGGCCGAGCTGGCGGCCCGGCTGGAGCGGATCGCCCAGGACGGCAGCGGTCTGTTCGAGGCCCGCCACCGCACCAAGGACGGCGCGATCAAGGCAGTGGAAATCAGCGCCACCTTCGATCCGCGGCATGACGCCTGCTTCTCGATGTTCGTCCGCGACCTGTCGCAGCGTAACGAGGCCGAGGAGCGCATCCAGCGCCTGGCTCACTTCGACACCCTGACCGGCCTGCCCAACCACAAGCGCTTCGCCGAGATGGCGCAGCAGGCCATCGCCCAGGCCCTGAGCGGCGGCGCGGCGCTGGGCCTGATGTTCATCGACATCGACCGCTTCAAGAACATCAACGACACCCTCGGCCATCGCATCGGCGACATGCTGCTGGTGGACCTGGCGCAGCGCCTGCAGCAGGTGCTGCGCCCGGAAGACACCCTGTCGCGTCTCGGCGGCGACGAGTTCCTGCTGCTGCTGCCCCATGCCACGGCCGAGAGCGCCGCCCACATGGCGGAACAGTTGTCGGCGGCGGTGGCCCAGTCGGTGGTCCTCGACGGCCACGAACTGCTGGTCACCTCCACCATCGGTATCGCCCTGTATCCCGCCGACGGCGAGGATTTCGAAACCCTGCTGCGCAAGGCCGATACCGCCATCAACCGGGCCAAGCAGGACGGCCGCAGCAGCTACCGCTTTTTCACCAGCGAGATGCAGCAACTGTCTGCCCGCAGCCTGCAACTCGAGGCCGAGCTGCGGCGCGCCCTGGAGCGCCGGCAACTGCTGCTGCACTACCAGCCGCAGATCGATCTCGCCAGCGGCGCCGTGGTCGGGGTGGAAGCCCTGATCCGCTGGCAGCACCCGGAATTGGGCCTGATCTCGCCGGTCGAGTTCATCCCCATCGCGGAAAGCACCGGGCTGATCCTGCCGATCGGCGAATGGGTGATGCAAACCGCCCTCGGCCAGCTCCGCGCCTGGAACGAGGCCGGCCTGCCGCTGGGGCTGGTGGCGGTCAATCTGTCGGCCCTGCAGTTCCGCCAGGACAAGCTGCCGCAGACGGTGGCGCGCATCCTCGCCGAGGCCGGCTTGCCCGCTACCTGCCTGGAGCTCGAACTCACCGAGAGCATCGCCATGGAAGATCCGGCGAGCGCCGTGGTGATGATGGATGCGCTGCACAGCCAGGGGGTGCGGATTTCCATCGACGATTTCGGCACCGGCTATTCCTCGCTCAACTACCTCAAGCGTTTCCATATCGACAAGCTCAAGGTGGACCAGTCCTTCGTCCGCGATCTGGCGAGCGACCCGGAAGGCGTCGCCATCGTCCAGGCCATCGTCAACCTCGCCGCGACGCTGAATTTCAAGACCATCGCCGAGGGGTGCGAGACCCCCGAACAGTTGGCCATCCTCAAGGCCTGCGGCTGCGAGGAAATCCAGGGCTATCTGTTCAGCCGGCCGCTGCCGCCGGAAGCACTGGCCGCCTGGTTGCGTGCCTGGCGGCCGGAGCAGGCGACGGGCTGACCCCGGCCGTCGTTGCCCGCCGCGGGCGGGCGTCCCGTTCCCGCCATGTCGTCTTTGCCACAGCGCAAGTGACTGATTCCCAAGGCCTGCGGCATGGCCCCCGACTTGCATCTGGGTGCGATCGGAGGGAATTCAATGAAGCTTTATCTCGACTGGTCGTCCTACGAAAACGCCGGGCAGGGCGACGCCTATGCCGGCATTCCCAGCAGCGGCGGCGACTTCGCCAAGGCGGTGGCGGTCTGCATCAGCGACAAGCTGTGCCAGAGCAAGCCCAAGGGTGTGATGTGCCCCAGCTTCCGCGTCAGCGACGACCCGGCCCATTCGCCCGGCGAGCGGGTCAAGGCGCTGAAGGCCGCGCTCAACGGCGAACTCGGCGCGGTGCCCTTCGCTCGCAAGGAACTGGCGGCCGCCATGGAGCTTTGTGTCGGCTGCAAGGGCTGCAAGCGCGAGTGCGCCAACAGCGTGGACATGGCGGCGATCAAGATCGAATACCAGGCCCAGCGCAATGCCGTCCTCGGCACACCGCTGCGCGACCGCCTGTTCGCTGGCCTGCCGCGCTGGCTGCATCGCTGGCCCTTATTGCGCGCGCTGGTGCGGCTGCGCAACCGCCTGCCGCTGCTGGCGCGGCTGGGGGAACGCTGGCTCGGCATCGCCGCCAGCCGTCGTCTGCCGGAGCCGGCCGCCCAGCCCTATGCCCCGCCGCCGGCGGAGGCCGTCGGGCCGCGCGAAGTGCTGTTGTTCGTCGACACCTTCGCCCGCCACTTCGAACCCGAAATTGCCGAGGCCGCCCATGCCGTGCTCACCGCCGCCGGCTATGCGGTGTCGGTGCTGGAACCGGCCGTGGGCGACGCCGATCCGCGGCGCCCGTTGTGCTGCGGCCGCACCTACCTCTCCCTCGGCCAGGTGGACCAAGCGCGGGAAGAAGCCCAACGCATGCTCGCCGCCCTGCGCCCGGCCCTCGCCAGCGGCGTGCCGGTGGTGGGCCTGGAACCTTCCTGCATCCTCTCCCTGCGCGACGAGCATCTGAAACTGGGCCTCGGCCCCGAGGCCGAAGCCCTGGCGAAGCAGGTCTGGCTGTTCGAGGAATTCATCGCCCGCGAACAGGAGCGAAAGCGTTTTGCCTTGACCTTCAAACCCCTCAATCGCCCGCGCACCCTGGTGCACGGCCATTGCCACCAGAAGGCCGTGGGCGCGATGAAGTCGCTACGCAAGGTGCTGCGGCTGATCCCCGATTTCGAATTTGAATTCATCGAAGCCAGTTGCTGCGGCATGTCCGGCAGCTTCGGCCTGGATGCCGAACATGCGGCAGTCTCGCGGCAGATGGCGGAACTCGATCTGCTGCCGGCCTTGCGCGCCGAGCCGGAGGCGGCGGTGCTGGCGAACGGCTTTTCCTGCCGCCATCAGATTCTGGAAGGGGCAGAGCGCAAGGCGGTGCATGTGGCCTGTCTGTTGCGGGAGGCGATGGTGGTTGTGTAACGCTTGGGCACGGCGCGCTTGCCGCCGTCATCACAATCCCGTTCGCCCCCGCAGCCCTTCGCTATATCCCCGTTCGTCCTTGAGCGGACCTTCGCCATATCTCCGTTCGCCCTGAGCTTGTCGAAGGGCGTGCAACAAGTGGCACGGATTCAATATGGGATTGTCTTTCCCGCGCAAGCGATTAGTCGCTGAGCTTGATCCAAGGCACAGCCGGGAGTTCGTCCCGGCAGCCGACCCACTTTCCTGTTATGCGACGAGGAAAGTAGGCAAAGGAGCGCACCCCGCCGCCCCGGTCCGACTACGTCGGACTTCCCTCGCTCCAGAAGCTTCGCCGGGCCGGTGGCTAAACTCGCCTACGGCTCGGACAACGCCACCGGACTTCCCCCGTCGAAGCTTCCTCCGCTCGGCGTGGCAGAGGGGAAGCTAAACACCATCCGCATAGACGCGGCCACCCCTTGTGGGTATGCTCATGGCGAATTTGATTCCCAGAGCAGACCGCGGCGATGATGGGTTTGTTCTTTCTTTTAGGCTGTACTAAATCTGATTACTTGCCTGATTTCAAAAGAGGAAATTTCAGCCATGGCTCGTTTTGAAACTGCCTTGACGCAATATTTCCCGTCTTTTAGGCGGTCTACTTAACGTTAGGCCTCTCGTGTCCGACGCTCTTTTCACCGCGGTAACGTTTTTGCTCAAGCTGGCGCTTGTCATCATCTGTTCCCCGTTGATCGGAGGGCTAGGGTTAATTACTGTGCCGTTCCGCTTGTGGCAAGCCGTGACTGGGCGGCTAATGGCTGGTTCTACAAATCTTGCCCCTCCAGCCAAGGCGTCTGTCCTTGCAGGCGTCGTTGCTATCTTTGCTGCGTCAATCGGGTGGGTAAGGTCCATCTATGAAATTTTTCAGGCGGTCACCTGCACATCGGCAGGGTGTGCCCTCGCTGGCCTTGGAGTGTTTTTTATTCTTAGCTTTTTCGGGAGCGTGTATGGCTTTGCTGAACT
This sequence comes from Rhodocyclaceae bacterium, assembly GCA_036518635.1. Taxonomy (GTDB): domain Bacteria; phylum Pseudomonadota; class Gammaproteobacteria; order Burkholderiales; family Rhodocyclaceae; genus AWTP1-18. The sequence goes on from DATDMT010000045.1 coordinate 16,299, forward strand.
TCTGCTGTTTCCCGCCACGTTTCCGAGAACATCCGATGGCTAGCCTAACCCGCCGCTCCAGAGGGACGCTCCGCCGGCAAGCCGGCTTCGCGCCCCTGAGCTAGCACGTTCGGCCCCAAGACCATGAGGCACCTTCGTTTCTTTTCCGTTTTTGTGCTGGCACCGGTTGCCGCGGGTGCGATTGCTGGAGACCTTCAACTTCCGCAGGGCACCGTGTGTTGGCCCCTCCACTTCTCCGGTATCACCTTAGGTATCTCGACAGACTCGCACGTACAACGGCTTCTCGGGAAAGGCGTGTCCCGCGCTGCCGACGGTGATACTGGAGGTCGCTATTACATTGACAAGAACGCCAAAGCCACATTGCATGTGGTGTCCTACACGGATTCCATCGTTGGAGAGGTAACAATCTCTGAGGGTGTCAGTTCGGAAATTGGTGCTACCGAACGAACGAAAGCCGTAACGCCTTGGTTCAACCCCAAAGAAGGCTTTGGTAATTGGCATGCTCTACGCCTTGGCGCATCCAAGAGCGATGTGCTGAAGAACCTGGGAAAGCCCGAAAAAGAAATCTCCCCTGACGAATGGCAGTATTCGGTGGCATGCACCTGCGAACTGCCCGAGTATTTCACTTTGTCGTTTAGGAGCGGTCGCCTTGTCAAAATCATTCTCTCCGCGCCACCCGGCTAGGGGCCGAACCCATCATTCCACCGGACCTGCGCGAAAAGCCGCGCAGGCCGGTGAATTTAGACGTTAGGCTGCATATCGCCATGCCCGATAACAAAGATCTGCTCGAACTGTACAAGCAGCATCAAGCTAGCCAAGACAAGTACACCTACTTCTTGTTGGCCGCAGCAGGTGCAGCAATCGGGTTTGCCGTACAGAAAACCGAAGGGTTGCATTTGTCGTGGTGGCTTCTGCCAGTGGGTCTAGCCATTGTTTGCTGGGGCGTCAGTTTCTATTACGGCTGCAAGCACGTCACTTGGGTCCAAACCGCCATATATGCCAATTACCACTTGCTTCAACTGAAAGCCGGCGTCCATCCTGAGCAACCGCCACATCCTCAACTGACACAAGCAGCAGTCGCTGGCGTTTCTCAAGCAATCACAACGAATGTGGCCAACGCGCAGTTCTTTGGCATCTGGCAATTTCGAATGCTCATTGCTGGCGCCATCTTCTTCATCGGTTGGAGGTTATTGGAAATGGTTCACTTAACCTATGCAGCCTAACCTTTCGTTCGAGAGGGACCTCGCGCGAAATGCCGCGCGAGGCCCCTCAACTCCACGTTGGGCATCTGAGCCATGACACCAGCCGCAAAATGCATCCTGAGTTTTCTACTTGGCCCGCTCTTTGGTGCAGCACTCTTCCTGACGGTTATGTCGGTAGGCACTGGTCCAGGTGGGTTGTTTTTTGGCCTTACAACTGGGGTTGGTTTGGCAATCGCTGCGCCGCTAGCTCAGCTTGCGCTCCTTCAAACTACGAAGTTCAAGGGGCGCTGTCTCGATGTCTGTTTCATTGCCATTGGCGGCGTATTTATCTGCTCCATATTCGCAATGTCCTTGGGTGTGTTCGACTTTTTTTAGCAAATTGCCACTTGAGAAAAACTCAATGCCCAACCCATCAATCCACCGGACCTGCGCGAAAAGCCGCGCAGTCCGGTGATTTCAAACGTTGGGCCTCAACCCATGCGCATCTCTGGTCCTGAGCGATATAAATTGAGTTTCACGTCAGCGTCCTTCACGGTCCTGTGCCAGAAGGGCACTGCGAAATTCTCTGGCATTGCCACATCAAAGAAACCGAAGCTGTACATCGTGAGTGTTGATGAGAAACCAATCTATGTCGGGGTCACAAAGCAATCTCTTCGCAATCGTTTGCGCCTTGGGTGGAACGCAGACGGCGAGAGCGGCTATTACGGCTACGCGTGGCGACATCACCTCGCAGAAGCCAATATCGACGTTTGGTGCCACGAAGACGCGCCCGACAACAATCCATCCTTGGACTCGAGACAGTAGAAGCGGAGGTTGTGTTTCTCATTCGTGGCGCAGGGCAGTGGCCTCTGCACCAGACGGAAATTCATTTTCATCCGTCCACGTCAGCTCACCGCGATATTGCTGCATCTGTCATGGGCCGGTACGCCTTGAGGCCCAACCCATCCATCAACACGGACGCTGCGCGATGAAGCCGCGTAGCGCCGGTTATATCAAACGTTGGGCGTCTCTAGGACACACTGATAATCATCCGACACCCGAGCAACGACACAAGGACTTCATCGAAGGAGCTAAGCTTGGATACGACTTTTTCAAGCACATGACAACGCTTTCAACCGCGTCGCTTTTATTGCTCTCGACCTTGCTGGAAAAATTCTTCCGTGCTCCAAGTTGGACTGCTCTTATCGGAGCGACCTTTGTCGGTCTTATCGCTTCCCTTGTCTTTTCACTCATTGCGATGTTTTCGCTCTCAATTACGGTGACGCGCTCAGGTGATACGAAGGAGCCGTTTGAGGCCTTGGCTGGACTGGGTGTCGTTGGTTCCGTTGGCGGCTTTCTCATTGGCATAATTGCATTGGCAACGTTTACGCTGAAGAACTTCTATACATGACGCCCAACCTATCATTCCACCGGACCTGCGCGAAAAGCCGCGCAGGCCGGTGAATTCAAACGTTAGGCCTCTCATGCCCGACGCTCTTTTCACCGCGGTGACGTTTTTGCTCAAGCTCGCGCTTGTCGTTATCTGCTCCCCACTGATCGGAGGGCTAGGGTTAGTTACTGTGCCGTTCCGCTTGTGGCAGGTCGTGACTGGGCGGCTCACGGCTGGTTCTACAAACCTTGCCCCTCCAGCCAAAGCGTCTGTTCTTGGGGGCATCGTTGTTATCTTCGCTGCGTCAATCGGGTGGGCAAGGTCCATCTATGAAATTTTTCAGGCCGTCACCTGCACATCGGCAGGATGTGCCCTTGCTGGCCTAGGAGTGTTTTTTATTCTTAGCTTTTTTGGGAGTGTCTATGGCTTGGCTGAACTCCTGCTGTTTCCCGCCACGTTTCCAAGAACATCCGATGTCTAGCCTAACCCGCCGCTCCAGAGGGACGCTACGCCGGCAAGCCGGCTTCGAGTAAGGCCAAAGGGGTCAGGTTGATTTAATTTTTCACCGGCCCAACGCAGTCTTTCCGTCGCTATGCGATCGGTGTTCCGCTTCCCCTCTGCCACGCCGAGTGGAGGAAGCTTCGACGGGGGAAGTCCGGTGGCGTTGTCCGAGCCGCAGGCGAGTTTAGCCACCGGCCCGGCGAAGCTTCTGGAGCGAGGGAAGCCCCGCGCAGCGGGGCCGGGGCGGCGGGGTGCGCTCCTTTGCCTACTTTCCTCGTCGCATAACAGGAAAGTAGGTCGGCTGCCGGGACGAACTCCCGGCTGTGCCTTGGATCAAGCTCAGCGGCTGATCGCTTGCGCGGGAAAGACAATCCCATCTTGAATCCGTGCCACTTGTTGCACGCCCTTCGACAAGCTCAGGGCGAACGGAGGTAGGCGTGGGGCAGACGGGGATGCGGCCCCCGGGGCCTGGCCACCCCTACTACGCCAGCGCCACCGCCACCTTCGGAAACGCCTTCAGCAACTTGCCATCCATCGTCACCAGCTTCGCCCCCAACTGCTGCGCCAGGGCAACGAATTCGCAGTCGTAGGCCGAGCAGTCGCTGCCCCGTACCAGCTCCAGCACGGCGAACGAATCCACTTCATATTCCGCACCCTTCAGCAGGTCTTCGGCTTCGCGCTGGAGGCCGATGGCTTGTTGGAAGGTGAGGCTTCCCCGCCGCAGATAGCCGGCGAGGATGTTGCGGAATTCGCTGCGCCAGAGGATGGGGGCGGCCCAGTCGGCGTCTTTTTGCAGTAGCGCTTCGGCGGCTGCGGTGTGCTCGCCGGGCAGGTAGAGGTAGGCGAGTACGTTGCTGTCCACGACGATCATGGACGGCCCTGTTTTTTCATGGCGTCGATGTCGCGGGCGCGGAATTTCGCCGGGGCCAGTTCGGCGCGTAGTTGGCGGGCGCGGGCGAGGCGTTCGGCGGTGGCGGGCCGGGTGGGGGCGAGCACGGCTTCCAGGCAGACGATGGCTTCGCTGTTGAGGCTGCGGCGGTGGGTCTCGGCGGCGGCCTTCAGTCGTTCATAGATATCGTCGGGAATGTTCTTCAGGGTCAGGGTGGTGGGCATGGCAAGCGTTACACCGTAATGGAACCATAATGGTTTCATTGTACTGCGGCTTTCCGTGATTGCCAGTGCCAGCTGGCATTGCCGACGGGAAGATAGTTGCTGCCCCGGCCAGCGCCTCTAGTCGTCGCCAAAGAAGCGGAAGGCGCCGCGGCCGGCGGCTTTGGCGGCGTACATCGCTTGGTCTGCGGCGCGCACCAGGTCTTCGCTTTCTGTCGCGTCGTCGGGCGATAGTGCAATGCCGAGGCTGACGCCGATGCTCTCTTCGCTGCCGGCCAGCTCGTAGGGCCGGCCGAGGGTGGCGACGATTTTTTCGGCGACGCGGGCGCAGTCGTCGCGGCCGTCGATGCCGGAGAGGATGACGGTGAATTCGTCGCCGGCCAGGCGGGCGATGGTGTCGCTCTCGCGCACCAGGCTGCGCAGGCGCTCGGCCACCGCCTTGAGCAATTGATCGCCGATGTTGTGGCCGCGGCGATCGTTCACTTCCTTGAAGCGGTCGAGGTCGAGGAACAGCAGGGCGGTTGCGCTGCGGGTGCGGCGGGATTGGGCCAGCGCCTGGCCGAGGCGGTCGAAGAACAGGCGGCGGTTGGGCAGGTCGGTGAGCGCGTCGTAGTGGGCGAGGTGGGCGATGCGTTCCTGGGCGGCCTGCTGCTCGGTGATGTCTTCGAGGATCGAGACGAAGTGGCTGATGCGGCCTTCCGGATCGCGCAGCGGGGTGATGGTCTGGTGCGCGGTGAAGCGGCTGCCGCTGCGGTGGGCCTCGACGATTTCGCCCTGCCAGATGTTGCCGGCGAGCAGGTTTTGCCACATCTCGGCGTGGAAGGCGGCATCGTGGGCGCCGGAGTTGAGGATGCTCGGGTCGCAGCCGACCACCTCGGCCGGGGCATAGCCGGTCAGCCGGCCGAAGGAGGGGTTGGCCCAGAGGATGCTGCCGTTGGCATCGGTGATGAAGACGGCGTTGCCGGTGGTCTCCAGGGCGGTTTCCATCAGGTTCAGGCGCTCCTGCTGGATGGCGGCCTCCATGGCGAGGCTGAGGCGGCTGCCGATGTCTTCCAGGCGCTTGAGCTTGTCCGCATCCGGCGCCACGCTGTCGCGGACGCCCAGGGTCAGCGCGCCGTAGGTACCGCCGTCGAGGGTCAGCGGGATGCTGACCAGATAGTGGGCGCCGTATTCCCATGCCAGCGCCGGCCAGCCCGATCCATCCCCCGGGCCGGTTTCGGCCACCTGCAGTTTCCCTTGGCGCAGGGCATTGCATACCGGGTCGGTGGTGACGGCGTCCCAGCGCCGGCCGAGGCCCTTGAGGCGCGCCAGATAGCCGTCGGAGAGTTCGACGCCGGCGGCGACTTCGACGTGCCCATCGTCCTGCTTGCGGCCGATCCACGCGAAGGCGAAGTCGAAGATGGGGACGATGCGCCGGCAGAAATGCCAGATCAGGGTATCGGGCGAGATTTCCCGCCGCAGCAGCAATTCGCCCAACTCGTGGAACAGGGCCTGGGTGGCCTCTTCGCGCCGGGTCTCGGTGATGTCCCGGGCGTAGATGGCAACCCGCTGGGTTTGGCCAGCGGCGTCCAGCACCGGGAACAGATTGGTTTCGAAGGTGTATTGCCCGCGCTGGTCCACCATCGTGGCCGGCTGGCCGTTGGCGCAAACGCCGGCGAACATCACCCAGCGGCGCTTGCCGACTTCGTCCGGGAGCAGGGCGAAGAAGTCGCGGCCGACAAGTTCTTCTGCGCTGTTTCCCAGCCTGCGGGCGCCGATGGCGTTGATGGTCTCGATGCGGCCTTCGAGGTCGAGCAGGATCGCCGAACCGGGAGTGGCGTCGATCAGTACATGCAGATTGCGCTCGCTGGTCGCCAATTTTGCTTCGGCGTTTTTTTGCGCACTGATGTCGTGGAAGGCCACCACCAGGCCGGCGGCCTCGCCGCTGGTGGGCGTCGCCCGGATCGATACGGGAAAGCGGCTGCCGTCGCTGCGGCGGAATTCAAATTCGCGCGAGGCGAAAGGCTCGCCGCTGTTTTGCGCGACGCACAGCGGGCAGTCGCTGGTCGCTTCGCCTGCCGAGTGGATCAGGTGCGTGCACGGCGTTCCCAGCAATTCCTGCCGCGTCAGGCCGAGCAGGGTTTCCGCCGCCGGATTGGCGAAGCTGATCTGCCCCTGGCTATCCAGCAGCAGCACGCCTTCGTCCACGGACTGGATGACGTTGCGCAGCAGTACCTCGTTGTCCAGCATCGCCTTCTGTTCGGCGGCATGGCGCGCCGTCAGCCGGTCGTAGGCGAGCTGCCGCCGTTGGTACAGCCACAGGCTGATGGTGGAGAGCAGCGCCAGCACCGCCATCAGGCCGCCCTGGGCATAGACGTCGTGGCGCCAGGGGGCAAGCAGGGCCGACAGGTCGCGCGACATGGCGACCACCAGCGGCTTGTCCATCGCCAGGGCGGCGGGTTGGATGGAGCGCAGCGCCGCCAGGCGCGCCTCGCCGGTCAGGGTGCTGGCTCCGGTCATGACACTGGCTTGCAGGCCGCTGGCGAGGTGGCGGCTGAAAACGCTGCCGGGCTTGGTCACGTCGCTGCCGACCAGGCCGTCCAGATTGGGCGCCATCATGAACAGCTTGCCGCTGCCGTGGATCAGGGCGGCCCGCATGTCCGGTGCGTAGCGCACGGAATCGATCAGGATTCTGAATTCGGCGGGGTCCAGCGTGGCGGAGACGATGCCGGCGAAGCGGCCCTGGGCCCCGGGAATCATGCGCACCACGTTCATGGTGTCGACCCCGAGGGAGGTTTGGAAGGGCGGGCCGAGGTAGAGGGTGTTCGGGTTGGGGTTGTTCAGTACCGCCTGGAAGTATTCCCGCTGGCGGAAGTTTTTCCCGATCAGCTCTTCCCGGTTGGCGGCGGTGACGGTGCCCTCGGCGTCGATGACGAGGAGGGTGCGGATGCCCGGCATGGCGTCGCTGAGGGTCTTCAAGTGGCGGGAGGCACGCTCGCCGCCGTTCTCCACCCGCGTCCAGTATTGCAGCTCGGTACGCACCCCGGCCAACACCCGGTTGATCGAATCCAGTTGGCGCGCCAGATTGTCGTCCACCACCTTGGCCTGGGTGCTCAGCCGCTCCCGCTCTACCGCTTCGATGCGCTGGCGTTCCTGGTAGAGGGAGTAGGCCAGCGCTACGCCGAAGGCGAGCAGGACGAAGCCGAGGGCCAGCCATTGATTGATATACGGACGGCGCGCCAAATCTCGAAGGGCTTGGGCCATTGTGCTCTCTGCGGTTTCGCGACAGTGGCCGTCGCTTTGCTGTGACCGATGATTCAAGCTTTTCCCTAAGGCTAAGTGGGGCTGCCCTGGGCTCGCCAAGCGTGTTCTCGGAACGTATCTTGGGATAGTAACGCCGCTTGCCCGGGGCATATTGCTTCAGTAATAGACATGTCGCCGTGCCGACGGCGGTTTGTTTCCCTTGTAATCAGGGTGGTTTATCGGGCAAGGGGAGTCCGCTGGCCCAGAGCGTATTTTCTGGGAAGGGGCGCCAATCGGGCATTGACGTTGAATAACTAATCGGAAAAAGCCGGGAGGCTCTCCTACAGTTCCGCCACCAGTTGCGCGTAGCTCACCCGGCGCTCCGCCAGCAACCCGGACAGCACGGCCAGTCCGGCCGGGATCGCATCCTTCGGCCCGGCCTGATGCTCGGCGGCGAGCATCTCGGCGTAAAGCGTTGCCGCTTTGGCGACGGCGCTTTGCTTGGGGCAGCGGCGCACCGAGCGGTAGCCCTTGATCGCACCGCCGGCGTATTCGGGGACGATGTGGGCGAAGACCCAGTAGTGGCTGCCGTCCTTGGCGAGGTTCTTGATGTAGCCAGAAAAATCCTCGCCGTTGCTGATCGCGTCCCAGGCCAGCCAGAACACGGCGCGCGGCATGTCGGGATGGCGCAGGATGTTGTGCTGCGCTCCGATCAGCTCCTCGCGGCTGTAGCCGGAGAACTCGACCAGTATGTCGTTCACCGCGGTGATGCGGCCCTTGGGGTCGGTGCTGCTGATGATGTAGTCGCCCTCGCGCATCGGGCGTTCGATCTGGGTCGGCGCGATGCTGCGACGTTTCACTGGGCTTCCTTGTCCACTGCCAGCAATACGGCGTCGCGGTAGGCCTCGGGGATGGGCAGGGGGGCGATCAGGTCGCGGAAGGAGACCTGCGGCAGATGCTCGCGGATGCTGACCAGATCGGAGGGGATCGCCGGGTTTTCCGGATTTGTCTCGATGTGGCGGGCGGTGTCGGTGGCGAGGCGGGCGATGTTGGCGCGGACATTGTCCGAGCCCTTGATCAACTGGATGATTAGCGGCGGCAGTTGCCAGGCTTCGGCGAAGGCCAGAGTCAGCAGCTTGAAGGAGAAGCCGGCGGTCTGCTGCTGGGCCTGCACGGTGCGCAGGGCGCGGCCGGAGCGCAGCTCGTCGAGGGCGGCCTGGGGCACGTCGGGGGTGAAGGCCCAGAGCATCAGTTCGCCGACTTCGGAGAGCAGGGCGGCGAGGGTGACTTCGTCGGGCGACACATCCACCCGATACATGGCCCAGGCGCGGGCGATGTGGGCGGAGAGGAAGGCGCGGCTGCAGCATTCGGCGAGGCCGGGATTACCGTCGTCGCAACTGGCGCTTGCTTCCAGGGAACTGCACAGGCCGTCGAAGCCGATCTGCAAAATGGTGGCGAGGGGCGTGGTGGTTTCGCGGCCGAGGGTGCGCGAACGCTTGGCTTCGGCCTGGCGCAGCAGGCGCAGGGCGAGATAGGGATCGGCGAAGATGATGGCGACCAGTTCGCGCGCGGCCACGGTTTCGCCCTGGCCGGTTTCCGCCAGCCCGCGAACGAAATCCTTGGAGCGTTGCAATACGGGGATATCCCGCTCTTTCAGGCAGGCGACCCATTGCTCAATACCCCACTGCCGCCGGCGTGGGCTGAGCATCAGCGACTTCCCTTGAGACTGCGTCCCATGATCCGCGCCTCCTTCCGCCTATAACCTTAGTCCTATTAGCGGCTTTGCGGAAGCGCTTCTTTACAGGTATTGCAGAATTTCCCCGGGATTTTCCAGCAGGGCTAGCTGTTCGCGCAGTTCGAGGATGCGGTCCTGCCAGTAGCGCGGGCTACCGAACCAGGGGAAGGCGGCGGGGAAGGCCGGGTCGTCCCAGCGCTTGGCGATCCAGGCCGAGTAGTGGATCAGGCGCAGGGTGCGCAGCGCTTCGATCAGGTAGACCTCGCTGCGGTCGAAGTCGACGAACTGTTCGTAGCCTTCCAGCACCTGGCGCAGTTGCCCGGCCATGGCCTCGGCATCGCCCGACAGCAGCATCCACAGGTCCTGCACCGCTGGGCCGCTGCAACTGTCGTCGAAGTCCACGAAGTGGGGGCCTTCATCGGTCCACAGCACGTTGCCGGAATGGCAGTCGCCGTGCAGGCGCAGGGTCTTCGCTCCGGCTTGCTCGAAGCAGCGGGCGACGCCTTCCAGCGCTTGTTCGGCGACGCCGAGCCAGATGTCGGCGAGTTCCGGCGGCAGGAAGTCGCCGTCGCGGATCGTCGCCAGGGAAGTCGTGCCGTAGCTTTGCAGGCTCAAGGTCTGCCGTTGCTTGAAGCGCTGGCGTCGGCCGACGGCGTGGATGCGCGCCATCAGCCGGCCCATCCAGGCCAGGGTGCCGGGCTGGTCCAGCTCCGGCGGGCGGCCGCCCTGGCGCGGGTACACGGCGAAGCGGAAGCCTTCGTGGCTGTGCAGGGTGCGGCCGGCCAGCTTCAACGGTGCCACCACTGGCAGCTCGGCTTCCAGCAGCTCGGCGGTGTAGGCGTGTTCTTCGAGGATCTGCCCGTCGCTCCAGCGCTGCGGCCGGTAGAACTTGACCACCAGCGGCGCGCCCTCGTAGATGCCGACCTGATAGACCCGGTTCTCGAAGCTGTTGAGGGCCAGCAGGCGGCCGTCCACGTCGAGGCCGAGGGTCTCCAGGGCGTCGAGCAGCAGGTCGGGGGTAAGGCGGTCGTAGGGCGGCGGCATGGGCAGATCGTTCAGTCGTGGTGAAACAGTGTAACCGGCCCGGGGTCTGGGTCTGCGCCGAGTATCCGCCCGGAATGGGCGTCCGCGGCTATGATGCAAACCTATTCAAAACCATTCGGCATGCGATGCAAGAGACGGGCGCTTTATTCGATCAGGTGCTGGGGGAGGCCGGGCATTTGCTGCAGGGCCTGTCGAGCAATGAGATGATCGGCCTGTACGTGATCCAGGACGATCGCTTCGCCTACGTCAGTCCGCGCCTGGCCGATCTGTTCGGTTACAGCCAGGAAGCGCTGTGCGGCGGCATGGGGCCGATGGACCTGACTTCACCCGAGCATCGGGCCCTGGCCCAGGGCGAGATCGACCGCCGCGTGCGCGGCGAAACCCGCACCGGACACTATCGTTTTCATGCCTGCCGCAAGGATGGCTCGATCTTCGATGCCGAGGTCTTCGGCGTCGCCACCCAGTACTTCGGCCGCCCCGCCATCGTCGGCATCCTGGTGGATGTCAGCGAACGCTGCGATGCCGAGCGGGCGGTGCAGGACCAGTTGCGGCTGATCGTGCAACTGCTCGATACGATTCCCAACCCGGTGTACTACAAGGACGAGAAGGGCCGCTACCTGGGCTGCAACAAGGCCTTCGAGCAGTTCGTCGGCATCGAGCGGGAGCGTCTGGTGGGGCGCACGGTGTACGACATCGCGCCGGGCCAGGCGGCCGACCGCTACTTCGCCGCC
>DATDMT010000046.1:0-6381 GCA_036518635.1 Rhodocyclaceae bacterium
GCGGTGCGGCTGATCCACGGCAAGTCGCCGGCCGGCAACATCCAGTTGAAGCTGGACGTGGTCGGCGATGCGCTGCAGATTCATCTGCGCGACGACGGCCGCGGTCTGGCGCTGAAGAAGATTCGCGACAAGGCGGTGGAAAAGCAGTTGATCGGCGCCGACGCACCGCTGGCCGATGAGGAGATCGCCCAGCAAATCTTCCGCCCCGGTTTTTCGACGGCAGACGCGGTCACCGAGGTCTCCGGCCGCGGCGTCGGCATGGACGCGGTGCAGGACTTCGTCCGCCGTGAGCAGGGGCGGATCGAGATTCGCTTCACCGACAACGCCGTCGGTGCCGACTTCCGTCAGTTCGAAACCATCGTCTATCTCCCCGCCAGCCTGGCCGAGCATGTGGACGGCAACCTGACGTTGGCGCCGGCCCTTGCCCGTGCAGAAGCCGGACAGCCGGCGACGGCCGTCACGGCCTGAGGCGGCGTTTCACTAGCGACAGACAAGGCAGAGACATGGACAAGCTTGTGGTCAGCAAAGTGCTGGTGCTGGACGAGGCGAAGAATCACGCCGGCGTGATCAAGGCCTTCTACGAAGAGTGCTGCCTGGTGGGCATCCGCCCGCACCACAACGGCGCCGCCGGCGTGATGGCGATCCTCAAGTCGAATGTGGACCTGGGCGGGATCATGCTCTACGAACATTTCGGCGGCGACAAGGCGGGCATCGCCATGGCCCGCGAGATTCACCAATCCCGGCCCGAGCTGCCGATCTTCCTGCGCCGCGACGCGGTGGGCAGCATGGCCGGGCTGGACGAACGCGATGCGGCGATGTTCCGCTGCGCCTTCACCCTGGCCGATCTGGCGCCGCTGCGCGCCTCCCTCGAAGCCTCGATCTTCAGCCGGGTGTATCCCAACGATCTGGTGCGCGGCATCACCGAAATCACCCGCAGCGCCCTGGAGACCCTGTTCCGCCAGTGCGACGTCGAGGTCGAGACGCCCTATCTGGTCAAGGACCGGATCATCTACGGCGAGGTGTTCTCGATGATCGCCATCGAGAGCCACTGGTGCCGCGGCTACATGATGCTGCAGGCGGAGGAGGACGCCGTCCTCGGCCTGATCGGCCACGAGGGCGGGCAGGGTTCGGCAGGCCTGAGCTTCCGCGACCTCAACGGCGTCCTCGGCGAAGCCACCAACCTGGTCTGGGGCGCCTTCAAGAACCGCTACGTCAATGCCGGCGACGGCGGCCAGTCACCGCTGCAAACCCAGGTGCCGATCATGATCAATCACCAGCGGCGCTACATCTCCTTCGGCTCCGAGGACCCGCAGCTCTGCCTGAAATACGTCCTGCGCGAAGGCAACGGCCCGGCGGTGCCGCTGTACCAGCGCTTCGTCTTCAACTTGAACTGGTCGCCCGACAAGTTCACGGAGAACCCCTCCGTCGAATCCTTCGTCGCCTCGGGCGAACTGGAAATGTTCTAGGTCGCAGAGACCGAACCGTACTGCAATCAAAAAAGGAAACTGATATGGCCCAAGTGTTGGTAGTGGATGACTCCGGAACCGTGCGCACCGAAGTGTGCGATTTTCTCAAGGCCAACGGCCTGGCGGTGACGCCGGCGGTGGATGGCAAGGATGGCCTGGACAAGCTCAAGGCCGATCCCTCGATAAAGCTGGTCGTCACCGACGTCAACATGCCGAACATGGACGGCCTGACCATGGCCGAAAAGATTCGCGGCGAGCTAAACAACGCCAGCGTCAACATCATCATGCTGACCACCGAGAACAGCCCGACCATGAAGGAGCGCGGCAAGGCGGCCGGCATCAAGGGCTGGATCGTCAAGCCCTTCAACGGCCCGGCGGTGATCGCCACGCTGAAGAAGCTGGTCAGCTAGGCCCGGGCCTGGCTCACATCACCTGGTAGCGATTCGTGGACATCTCCTTAAGCGCAGGTCTTCTCCTGCTTGCCCTCGCCCTGATCGTGGCGCCGCTCTGGTCGTATTCGCTGAAGGCGGCGCGGCGTCCCTGGCAGGCCGAGGCGGCCCGGCTGCAGGCGCAAAACGCCGAATTGAGCCTGCGCATCCCGCGGGAGGAAATGGAATCCGCCCTCGCCGCGCTGCGCGCCGAGGCGGCGCAGCGCTCGGCGCAATTGGAGCAGCAGGCGCAAGCCCAGCAGCAGGCCCTGGCCGCGGCGGCGCAGGAGCAGGCCGCGGCCCACGAGCAGCAACTGGCCTGCCTGCGCGGCGAGTACGAAGGGGAATTGGCGCGCCTGCGCACGGCCGTCTCGGCGGAGCAGGAAAGGCTGGCGGCGGATATCGACGCCTTTCAGCTACTGCTGAAGACCGTCGAGCGCTGGCACGACGAGATGCAGGAAATCCTCGACAACAATCGGGAGCTGAAGGAACACAACGACGAGTTCGCTCTCATCGTCAAGAACGTCGTCATGCTCTCGCTGAATGCTGCCATCGAAGCAGCCCGCGCCGGCGAGCAGGGCAAGGGCTTCGCCGTGGTGGCCGACGGCGTGCGCGACCTGGCGGAAAAGTCCGGCAAGCTGTCGGAAACCTACAAGCAGCGCCTGGACAAGAACGACTTCATCACCACCTCCACCTTCCAGGGCATGCAGGCCAGCGGCAACCTGATCCGCAACGCCCTGTTCAGCCTGCGCGATACCACCAACAAGATTCGGAGCAACCTGCATGTTGCGCACTGATCCGGCCGTCGCGCTGCGCCGCCCGGGCCGGCCGCTGCCGCCCAGCTTCGGCCGCCGCCGCGAGCCGCGCGCTGCCGCCGGCAGCACCCTCAGCAGCGCCGCCAGCACTGCCTTCGCCGGCTTGGTCACTGCCTCGGTGGTCGATAGCAGCCGCGTCGCCGCCGCCGACGAATGCCTGGTGACCCGACAGGAAAAGGCCGCCCCGCCGGCCGCCAAAGGCGAGCCGCAACTGCTGGTGCTGCATATCGCCGCCTTCACCTTCCGCCTGGTGTTCCTGTTCAACTTCACCGCGGACGCGGCGACGCGCCAGCATCTGGCCGCGCTGTTGCGCCATCCGACCACGGAGCGCAAGGCCCTGCTCGAGTCCTATGCCGAATACGCCAACATGGTCTGCGGCGCGGTGAACCGGGGCCTCGGCAGCGAATTCAAATTCACCGGGATGTCCACCCCTTTCGTCCTCGACAGCAGCTGCGCCGACTATCGCTCCACCCTGCAACCGACCGAAGTGCAGACCTTCGACATCGCCATCAATCAGGCGATGCGATTCAGCCTGCAGGTGTGCATCTGCGTCGAGGCCGGCGTCAGCCTCGATGTCCGGAACTTCGTCACCGAGAGCGCCCCGTCGGGCGAGCTGGAACTGTTTTAGCCGCCTACCCTAGGCCGGCCCCCGGCGGATTTCGAAATGCCCCAGACGATTTGCGCAAAGTGCCAGGCGGCCCTGAGCAGGGCTCAACGCCGCATCGATAGCCTTCTTTGCGAAACCTGCGAGGGGCGATGGATGGGCCGGGTGGCCGCCGCACCGAAAACCAAACCACAAGGCCCTGCCGAGGCCGAGCCGACTCCGCCCAAGGCCCTCGCGGCCTCTTGATCGCCACCAAGTTTCAGCGGGCTTCAATCCTTCGCAGCCACGGTGCCGGCCGACGGCAATCTCCGCCCCCGGCTTTGAGTCGTCAGCGCACCAGCCCATTGGCATGGACGAAGCCATGCTGCACAGGTATGCTCAGGGGCTCCTGAAATACCGAGAATTCATTTCGGCACGACTAAATCCGCCAGAAGCATTGATTCCGTTCGACTTCGTCGTTGATGGCGCAATATTCTCTGTCTTATTGGCGGTCGACTTAACGTTATGCATTACGCTAATTAAGCGCACGCAATATGTTCACCTCGCTAAGAAACTCTCCGCTTGTATCGCTGTACCAGAAGAAGAGAGAAGTCCTCTATATCCCCTTCTCGATACTAATTGAAGGGCTAGTAACTAACCTGCTTGGCGATAGGAAGATCGAAGTACACCAAGTAACTTCACGCGTAAAAACGGTTTCGAGCTTTGCTGAGAAAATCCGACGCAAGAGGTACAAGTACCGATTTCTAAGCGAGGTCACAGACATCGTCGGGGTTCGAGTCATTACCTACCTCGCGAGCGATGTGGATAGAGTTTACGCTCTCCTTGCTGAGAATTTTTCAGTCGATTCTCAGAACTCCGTCGACAAGCGAGTGGCGGCTTCAGCCAGCCAGTTTGGCTATCAGTCGCTACACCTAGTCGCCCAGCTGAACAAAGACCGCGTCGCACTTCCAGAGTATGCGGGGTTCCGCACGCTGAAGTTTGAGGTTCAAGTTCGCTCAATTCTTCAACACTCATGGGCCGAAATCGAACACGACATTAGTTACAAGTCTGTCGTGGAGCTGCCCCCAAGCATAAAGCGAAAGCTACACCGTGCTGCCGCACTTCTTGAGCAAGCCGATGAACTATTCAATGAAATTGGCTGTGATCTCGTTCAAAAGAATCTGCTTGACGCCAAGCTCGGAAGTCACGGTGCTCACGAAAGGATTACGCCAAAGTTGTTTGGGATGCTCCTAGAAAAGGATGAGCTGGTAATTCAGTTGGAGGAACTACTGGATTCTTTAAGTGAGATGGGTATAGCTCGGAAGATGGATCCAGCGGATATTCTGAAGATGAGAATCGCCGACATGAACGCAGTGGGTATTCACACGATAAGAGACCTTCGGGTTGCAATAGTCGAGAACCTGCACCACATTGCAGACTTTTCAGCCCTGCGTTTGCGTGGCGACGAGGAATCTGACCACGGAGGTACGTACTATCGGAGCGCTTGTGTCTGCAATCTTTGCGAGTTCATTATTGGCAAAACAGGTGACTACGACAGAGTTTTGAAATACCTCGTTAGAAATAGCGTGAGGGTTGATCCATATGAAGAACAGATGGCACGTGAAATAGTTGAGGCCGTCAGAGAAATTCTGCGCAGCCAAGATCACCAAGTCTGACATCGTGGGCAAAATGATGCATAACCCTGCGGTCCACGGACGCTGCGCGATAAAGCCGTGCAGTGCCCTTGAGCTTCACGCTGGGCGTCACAGGAGCATCCGCGCCCCGGCTTCAGCCGTTGGCAGGTGTAAGGCTCGGCTATAGCCTTGCGGCGCAGTGCGCGCCAGGGCCGTCACCAGGGTTGCCAGCAACAGCGCGGCACCAGCGTTGTGGGCGACAGCCAGGGGCAGCGGCAAACCCAGCAGCACATTGCCGATGCCCATGGCGATCTGCAGCAGCAGGGTGCCGAGCATGGCGTGGCCGATGCCGCGCAGGGCTGGCCGGCGTAGCAGCGTCCATCCCAAGCTACCCACCACCAGCAGCACCAGCAGGGCACCGAGGCGGTGGCTGAGGTGGATCGCGGTCATCGCGCTGGCCGGTAGCTGGGCGCCGTCGGCGGTGTAGCCGAGTTCCCGGTGGAACTGGAAGGCCAGTTGGAAGTCGGTTTCCGGCAGCCAGGCGCCGCCGCGGCAGGCGGGGAAATCGGTGCAGATCAGGGCCGCGTAATTGCTGCTGACCCAGCCGCCGAGGGCGATCTGCAGCGCTACCAGGGCCAGGCCGGCGACGATCCAGGCGCGCAGTGCGGGCGGCACTTGCAGCGGCGCTGCCTGCTGGCGGCGGACCAGGATGAACAGCAACAGGGACAGGGTCGTCATGCCGCCCAGCAGGTGGGCGCTGACGATCACTGGCTTCAGCAGCAGGGTGACGGTCCACATGCCGAGCAGGGCCTGGAACACCACGGTGGCCAGCAGCAGGCTGGGGGCCAAGGGCGAGTGCTGTACGCGCTGTTCGCGGCGCCAGGCGCCGATGAAGATCGCCAGGATCAACAGGCCGAGGGTGCCGGCGGCATAGCGGTGGATCATCTCCTTCCAGGCCTTCGGAGCTTCGACCGGTTTGCCGGGGAAGGCCTGGGCCGCGGCGGCGTGTTCGTGGGCGGCCTGGGGCACCGTCAGGTGGCCGTAGCAGCCGGGCCAGTCGGGGCAGCCAAGGCCCGCATCGGAGAGCCGTACATAAGCCCCTAGGGCCACCACGCAGAAGGCCAGCAGCAGGGCGACGGCGGGCAGCAGGGTATGGCGGCGCATCAGATCAGGCGGTCCACGAACAGGGCGGCGAACAGGCCGGTCAGATAGACAATGGACCAGCGGAATGCGGCGCGGGCTGCGTCGTCGCTGTAGTTGCGCCACAGCTTCCACGACACCAGCAGGTAGTAGGCATTGAGCAGGCTGACCAGGGCGGCATAGGCCGGGCCGGTGGCGCCGAGGGTCCACGGCAGGTAGCTGACGGCGGCCAGCAGCACGGTGTACAGCAGGATGTGCAGGGTGGTCAGCGGCACGCCGTGGGTCACCGGCAGCATCGGCAGGCCGGCGGCGGCG
>DATDMT010000047.1:0-3721 GCA_036518635.1 Rhodocyclaceae bacterium
CGGCACCCGCCTGTTCGGCAAGGTCACCAACCTGACCGACTACGGTTCCTTCGTTGAGATCGAGCAAGGCATCGAAGGCCTGGTGCACGTCTCCGAAATGGACTGGACCAACAAGAACATTCACCCCACCAAGGTTGTCCAGCTGGGCGACGAAGCGGAAGTGATGATCCTCGAAATCGACGAAGACCGTCGTCGTATCTCCCTCGGCATGAAGCAGTGCATGGCCAATCCCTGGGACGATTTCGCCGTCAATCACAAGAAGGGCGACAAGGTCCGCGGCGCCATCAAGTCGATCACCGACTTCGGCATCTTCATCGGTCTGCCCGGCGGCATCGACGGCCTGGTGCACCTCTCCGACCTCTCGTGGAACGCTACCGGCGAAGAAGCCAAGCAGAACTACAAGAAGGGCGACGAAGTGGAAGCCGTGGTGCTGGCCATCGACGTCGAGAAGGAGCGCATCTCCCTCGGCATCAAGCAACTGGATGGCGACCCCTTCACCAGCTTCATCGCCACCCACGACAAGAACAGCATCGTGAACGGCACCGTCAAGAGCGTTGATGCTCGTGGCGCCGTTATCGATCTGGGCGAAGACGTGGAGGGTTACCTGCGTGCCTCCGAGTTCTCCCGCGATCGCATCGAAGATCTGTCCCAGCACCTGAAGGTCGGCGACGTCCTCGAGATCATGGTGATCAATGTGGATCGCAAGTCCCGTTCGATCAACCTGTCGATCAAGGCCAAGGACCAGGCCGAGCAGAACGAAGCCATGCAAAAGCTGGCTTCCGAAAGCTCTGGCTCCGCCGGCACGACCAACCTGGGCGCTCTGCTCAAGGCCAAGCTGAACCAAAACTAATCTACCCGCCGGGTAATCATGACCAAATCCGATCTGATTGCCCGGCTGGCGGAACGTTTTCCCCAGCTGGTCGCAAAGGATGCCGATTTTGCGGTGAAGGTAATCCTCGACGCGATGTCCGCCGCTCTGGCGCGCGGAGATCGCATTGAGATTCGCGGCTTCGGCAGCTTTGCCCTGAACTACCGGCCGCCCCGTACGGGGCGTAACCCCAAGTCCGGCGAGAAGGTGCAAGTGCCTGCGAAGTACGTGCCCCATTTCAAAGCCGGCAAGGAGCTGCGCGAGCGCGTCGATCAGAGCGAATCCTGATCGACACCCGCGCTGTCGGGTAAACTACTGGACGGGCGGCATTCGTTGCGGATGCCGCCCGTTTTTTGTCTTCGGGACACTATGGGATTCCTGCTCTGGATACTGCGTATTGCCGTTTTCATCGCCCTGTTCGGCTTGGCCATCAAGAACAGCGATACGGTGGAATTGCGCTTCTTCCTTGAGCGCAGCCTGCATGCGCCCCTGTCGCTGGTGCTGCTGGCCACTTTTGCTGCCGGCGCCGCAGTGGGCCTGACGGTGGCCTTCGCCACCCTGGTACGACAAAGCCGGCAACTGGCACGGCTGACCAGTCGTGCTGCGGCGGAGACCGGGAAGCAGCCCGGGATGGACGACTGATCGTGGAAATCCAGCTCTGGTGGCTGCTGGCCCTGCCGCTGTTTTTCGCCCTCGGCTGGGTGGCGGCGCGGATCGACATCAAGCATGTGGTGCGCGAATCCCGCGCCCTGCCGCGTTCCTATTTCCGCGGCTTGAACTTCCTGCTCAACGAGCAGCCAGACATGGCCATCGAGGCTTTTCTCGAAGCCGCCCGGGTGGACACAGAAACCATCGAACTGCACTTCGCTCTCGGCAACTTGTTCCGTCGCCGTGGCGAGGCCGACCGCGCCATCCGCGTGCACCAGAATCTGGTGGAACGGGAGGGGCTCTCCGACGAGCAGCGCCTTCATGCCCTCTCCGAGCTGGGCCAGGACTATCTGAAGGCCGGCCTGCTGGATCGCGCCGAGGATATTTTCCTCAAGCTGCGCGGCAGCGCCCGCGACGAAGAGGCGCTGCGCTTCCTGCTGGAAATCTACCAACAGGAGAAGGAGTGGGCCAAGGCCGTTGCCGTCGCCGAAGCCATGCCCAGCCATTCCGACCACCTGTGGCAGAAGGACATGGCTGAGTTCTATTGCGAGATGGCGTCCACCGAATTGCTCCACGGCCGCATTGCCGAAGCCCGTCGGCTGCTCGACGAGGCCCTGCGCTGCCATCGCAAATGCGTCCGCGCCACCATCCTGCAGGGCGACGTGGCATTGCAGGACAATCAGCCGGAGGCCGCCATCGAGGCCTGGCAGCGCATCGAGGCACAGAACCCGATCTATCTCGCCCTGGTGGCGCCCAAGCTGATGGAGGCCTATGGCCGCATCGGCCGCACCGAGCAGGGCGTGCAGCTACTGCGCGCCTACCTGGAGCGCCATTCCTCCCTCGACCTGCTGGATGCAGTGGTCGATGCGGAAAAGGAGCAGGGCGGCGCCGAGGCCGCGTACACCCTGGTACGCGACGAACTGCGGCGTAATCCCACCCTGTTGGGCCTCAACAAGCTGCTGGAGCTGCAACTGCTGTCGGCGCCGCCGGAACGGCGCGACGACCTGGAACTGATCAAGAACCTGATCCACGCCCACACCCGGCGCGTGGCCCGTTATCGTTGCGATGCCTGCGGCTTTAAGGCGCGCCAGTTCTATTGGCGTTGCCCCGGCTGCGGCGGTTGGGAAACCTACCCGCCGCGTCGCACCGAAGAATTCGATTTGACTCCTTAAGGAATAGACCCGTGAAAATCACCGTCATCGGCACCGGCTATGTCGGCCTGGTCAGCGGCACCTGTCTGGCGGACGTCGGCAACGACGTGCTCTGCCTGGATGTGGATGCCAACAAGATCCGCATCCTCAACGAAGGCGGCATCCCGATCTACGAGCCGGGCCTGGAAGCCATGGTGCGCAAGAACGAGGCCGCCGGCCGGTTGCGCTTCACCACCGACATCGAGGCTGCCGTGGCCCACGGCACGATCCAGTTCATCGCCGTCGGCACGCCGCCCGACGAGGACGGTTCTGCCGACCTGCAGTACGTGGTGGCCGCCGCGCGCAACATCGGCAAGTACATGAACGACTACAAGGTGGTGGTGGACAAGAGTACCGTGCCGGTGGGCACCGCCGACAAGGTCAAGGCCGCCATCGCCGACGAGCTGCAGAAGCGCGGCGCGAAGGCCGAATTCAGCGTCGTCTCCAACCCCGAGTTCCTCAAGGAAGGCGCGGCGGTGGAAGACTTCATGAAGCCCGACCGCATCGTCGTCGGCGCCGAGGACGCCCGCGCCATCGAACTGATGCGCCAGCTCTACGCGCCCTTCCAGCGCAACCATGAGCGCGTGATCATGATGGACGTGCGTTCCGCCGAGCTGACCAAGTACGCCGCCAACGCGATGCTGGCGACCCGCATCAGCTTCATGAACGAACTGGCCAACCTGGCCGAGAAGCTGGGTGCCGACATCGAACTGGTGCGCCAGGGCATCGGTTCCGATCCCCGCATTGGTTACCACTTCCTCTACCCGGGTTGCGGCTACGGCGGCTCCTGTTTCCCCAAGGACGTCCAGGCCCTGGAACGCACCGCCCGCGAAGCCGGCCAGGAGCTCCAGGTGCTGCGCGCCGTCGAGGCCGCCAACGAGGTGCAGAAGCATGTACTGACCAACAAGATCGTCGCCCGCTTCGGTGCCGATCTGTCGGGCCGTACCTTCGCCCTCTGGGGCCTGGCCTTCAAACCCAACACCGACGACATGCGCGAAGCCCCCAGCCGCGTGCT
>DATDMT010000048.1:0-3230 GCA_036518635.1 Rhodocyclaceae bacterium
TAATACGCATATGCGCCAGTATGATTTCGGTGAGCGAGACATGAAGCAAGCAAAACAATGCGAACGCATCCAAACTCAGCGCACCGCGGCTTGGGAGGTGACACTAAATGAATTTCCAGGTTTTTCTGGATTGTGAATTCACCGACCTGGCTGTTGGCGCGGAACTCCTCTCCATCGCTCTGGTGGATCACTACAGCGATAGAGAGCTTTACATCGTGATTTCGGATGCTGATCGGGAGAGATCCTCCGCGTTTGTGCGCGAGGGAGTGTTACCGCTCATTGAACGCCACACACCAGAAGTGCTATCGCGCAAAGATGCCGCCGCGCGCATTACGCAGTGGCTGGATGAGTTGCGCGTCGGCGCCGACAGCCGACGGGTGGTGGCCCTGGCCGACTCAGATTGGGATTGGGATTTGCTGGTGCAGCTACAGGGGGCGGATTGGCCACAAATAGCTGAGGTAGTGGGGTGTCAGATTCAAGAAACGATGTCTCCCAGTCGGCTGTCCGCGTTTTTTATGGAGGTCGATGCCTATCATCTTCGTCACCAAGAGCACCATCATGCGTTGGTTGATGCACGGGCGTTGAAGTCGGCCTGGCTGCTTGGAGGCCTGCCGTGACAGTTTGGCGGGCATATCAGTTTGGCTCAACCCGCGTGTCGGCGCTTCCGATCTAAGGGCCGCTTGCGGTTCTAGCCCTAGTCGGCTTTGGAGGCGAATCCTGGCCGCCAAGAGCCAATCGACTTCTCCACCTGCTGACATTAGTGAGAAAGTCCTGATCAGCCGACCATCGCAATCATCATAGGTGCCTCGGCTCACACTTATTCTCGCTCCGCGTTACATGCAGTAACCATAGCGTTACCGCTGCCTTACATCCCTTCTGTAGGCTAGCTTCCATCGATTGCGACGCCAGAATTCACTGAGCGCCGCTTCTCCAACAGGAGGTGCGCGATGGGTATATATCAGTTCGTCGTTAAGGCCGCGACAACCCCAGGTCCCATTCGTAGGCAATCCTTCGATGGAAAGCAGCGCGTTGAGGTACGAGACCTTTCCATTCGCGTCAATCTGCAAGTACGTGCTGAGGAAGTCTCACCGTATCGCCATAACCTGCTGCTGGACGGCGACGAGTACCAGATACTGAATGTCATCCAGCAACACTGAGCATGAGCCTGCGACAAGCATAGCTGCGTCACCGGCAGTAGAAAGCGGTGAATTGTCCTAATTGCCAATAGAGACCAACAACATGGACCAAACCCTTCCCGAAATCATCAAGAAATTCCTGGCCGACTCCAGACGGTACTTGGCCCAATAACGATCAAGGTGGCCGGCGTTCCCTCCTCCAAGTTCGGTGCCGGCTACCCGGAAGGCCCTTGTCATTCTCCTTGCACGGGCCTTCCGCCTCTTTCATTGGAATAGCAGTCGCCCAATGCTCGCGCGTGGAGCACCGTGCCCACGCTTAAGGGCGACGATTTCATTTTGTTCAGCGAGAATTTCGAGCGAGAGGCCGGTAACCCGCGCATTGCCGCCCGAGTCGGTTGCCCTGCCGAACGACCGTTCAGGCCGAGGTGCTGTCGGCGGGTAGTCTGTCCGTGTGACTGCTCGACTCAAATAGCAGCCGTTAGAACCCTTGAGAAGCGAAGGGCAGGTGGGTCGGGAGTGCGCGTTAACTTCTTCCTGAAGCTGGTTTGCAATGCCCTGCGACGCCACGGCCTGCGGACTGCCAGTCACCCGTCGTTCAATCGGAGGCAGGCAAATGCACAGATTGACCGAACCCGATTCAGGTTCCGACCAGATGAGGTTCATTTTGTAAGCGGTCAACCGACGGTGGCGCGGGTGGTCAACCTCACTGGCACAGGCCCCTAAGGAATGTCCACATGTTTTTTGTGCTCCCTATCAGTCTGTACCCACTAACACGCACTTAGCGAGGTATTCCTCGTAGTTGCCGCGGTAGTCGATGATGCTGTGGTCCTGGCGGATGTCGATGATGCGGGTCGCCAACGACGAGACGAACTCCCGGTCGTGGGAAACGAAGACCAGGGTGCCGGGGAACTTGTCGAGGCCGGTGTTCAGGGACTCGATGGATTCCATGTCGAGGTGGTTGGTCGGCTCGTCCATCAGCAGCACGTTCCGCCGCAGCAGCATCAGCTTGCCGAACAGCATGCGGCCCTGCTCGCCGCCGGAGATCACCTTCACCGACTTCTTCACCTCGTCGCCGGAGAACAGCAGCCGGCCCAGGGTGCCGCGGATCAGGGTCTCGACGTCGCCGCCTTCATAGCCGCCTTCGCGCACCCACTGCACGATCCAGTCGGTCAGGCTCTCGCCGCTGGCGAAGTCCTCCGCATGGTCCTGGGCGAAGTAGCCGGGCTTGGCCTTCTCGGCCCACTTGATGCTGCCGAAGTTGGTGGCGAGGCCGCCCAATTCGATGCCCGCCAAGAGGCGCAGCAGCGTGGTCTTGCCGACGCCGTTCTCGCCGATGATGGCGACCCGGTCGCCGGCTTCGATGGCGCAGGAGAAACCCTTGATCACCGGCTGCTTGGGGTCGTAACCGAAGGTGACGTTTTCCAGTTCGACTGCCAGGCGGTGCAGCTTTTCCTTCTCGTCGTACTCGAAGCGGATCCACGGGTACTGGCGCGACGAGGGCTTGATGTCCTCGGGCTTGATCTTGTCGATCAGCTTCAAACGCGAGGTGGCCTGGCGCGCCTTGGACTTGTTGGCGGAGAAGCGCCGGACGAAATCCTGCAGGTCGGAGATGCGCTCCTTGGCCCGGGCATTGGCCGATTGCTGGCGTTCGCGGGCCTGGCTGCTGGCCTCCATGAAGTCGTCGTAGTTACCGCCGTAGACCTTGATCGTGCCGTAGTCCAGGTCCGCCATGTGGGTGCACACCTGGTTGAGGAAATGGCGGTCGTGGGAAATGATGATCATCGTGGATTCGCGCTGGTTCAGCACGTCCTCCAGCCAGCGGATGGTGTTGATGTCTAGGTTGTTGGTCGGTTCGTCCAGCAGCAGGATGTCCGGGTTGGCGAACAGGGCCTGGCAAAGCAGCACCCGCAGCTTCCAGCCCGGCGCCACTTCGCGCATCGGGCCGTTGTGCTGGGAGGTGGGAATGCCGACGCCGAGCAGCAGTTCGCCGGCCCGCGCCTCGGCGGTGTAGCCGTCGAACTCGGCGAAGTGCGATTCCAGCTCGGCGGCCTTCATGTAGTCGTCTTCGGTGGCCTCCGGGTTGGCGTAGATCGC
>DATDMT010000049.1:0-5897 GCA_036518635.1 Rhodocyclaceae bacterium
GCCTTCGCCCTGGTGATCGCCTACTTCGGCGCCGCCCAGCAGGGGGAGGTGGGCTTCCGCAACATCGAGGTGACCATCGCCAGCCTGGTCAGCCTGGTGATCTACCTGATCCCGCTGATCGCGCTGATCCTCGGCTTCGACGCCATCGTCGGCGAGCGGGAGCGGGGCTCCCTCGATCTGCTGCTGTCGATGCCGATCACCCGCTTCGAATTGCTGGTCGGCAAATTCCTCGGCCTGTCGGCGGCCCTGGCCGCCTCCACCGTGGTCGGCTTCGGCCTGGTCGGCGCCCTGCTGTCGGTCAAAATGCCGGCGGCGGCGCTGTTCCATTACGCTGGCTTCGTGCTCAGCTCGGTGCTGCTGGGGATGAGCTTCCTCAGCCTGGCGGTGATGGTCTCGGTCTTCGCCACGGACCGCACCCGCGCCAGCGGCGCGGCCATCGCCCTGTGGTTCTTTTTCGTGCTGGTGTTCGACCTGCTGCTGCTCGGCGGCCTGGTGGTCAGCGGCGGCCAGGTGGGCGTCGATGTGTTCCCCTACCTGCTGTTGCTGAACCCCGCCGACATCTTTCGCATACTCAACATTTTCGGCCTGGAAGAGGTGCGCACCCTCTACGGCCTGACCACCGTGTTCCCCGACCGTCTCGCCAACCCGCTGCTGCTGGGCGCGATGATGGTCGCCTGGATCGTCGCCCCGCTTGGTATCGCTGCCTGGAGATTCCGCCAATGAACGTCCGCACCACCCCCACCCGCCTGCTTGCCCTGCTGTCCATCGCCGCCGCCCTGAGCGCCTGCGGCGGCAGCGAGCAGAAGGCCGTCAGCCCGGTCGAGATCACCCGCGAGACGGTATGTACCCTCGACGGCATGATCCTGGCGGACTTCCCCGGCCCCAAGGCGCAAATCTTCTACGACAAGCCCGAGCCGGATTTCTTCTGCGATACCGTCGAGATGTTCTCGATCTACCTGAAGCCCGAACAGCAGCGGCGGGTCCGCGCCATGTTCGTCCAGGACATGGGCAAGGCCGACTGGAAGGAGCCGAAGGGCAACTGGATCGACGCCCACAAGGCCTTCTACGTCGTCGGCTCGAAGCGCCACGGCTCCATGGGGCCGACCCTCGCCTCCTTCGCCCAGGAGGCCGACGCCACCGCCTTCGCCGCCAAGGAAGGCGGCAAGGTCTATCGCTTCGACCAGGTGACCCCCGACATGGTCACCCTCGACGGCGGCGTCCTCAAAGACCACAAGATGTAATCGGAGCGCGACGATGAGCTATTTCTACCACGGCCTGCCCCCCGAGGCGGCGGCCAATATGGACCAACTGAGCCGCCTGATGTACGAGCTGCGCGAGAACCGCAACCGCTTGCTGCGGCACTACCAGGTGCCCGATGAGGCGGCGCTGTTGGCGCGCATCGAGGACGGCAGCATCGCCGAACACCCGGCCTACGAGCACTACCTCGGAGCCAAGACCATCGCCCAGACCCGGGCGGCGGTGAACGCCGAACTCAAGGCGCTGCTGAAGAACATCGGAGGCTGACCATGCTGCACCTGACCATCAAGGAAGCGGTCGAGGGCCGCTATGGGGATGCCCTCGCCGCCGCGGCGGAACTAAGCCAGGACGCCCTGTTGCTGAGCCTGAAAAACGGCGTCGTGATCGAACTGCGCTTCGCCGCCGCGGACGAATACGCGATCGCCTGGCGCTACGGCGACGCGGAACTGCGCATCGACACTGCCCCCCTGCACCGGGAACTGGCCAGCTTCCCCAACCACCTGCACGACGCCGCCGGCGAACTGCGCGCCGACCCGCTGACCAAGCCCGGCGCCGAGCCCTGGGACAATCTCTGCGCGGTACTCGACGCGCTGCTGGTAGACCCGCTGCTGCAAGCCACGCCAGCCACGGTCGGCTAAACGGTCCACGCTTGATGCGCATCATGGCTGGCGGGGGCAAGCTCGATTACCTTTCGAGCCTTGTCCCTGCCCTACAGGGTTTTCCGAAAGCCCCTCATGCCCACCCTTAGTCACTTCCTGCGCGCAGCCTGCCTGATGGCCGGTATCGCTGCGGCTTCCGGCGCCACCGCCCTGGAAGCCGGCCAACCGGCGCCCGACTACGAGATCACCAGCGTCGACGGCAAGATGTTCAAGCCCGCCCAGGGCAAGGGCGAGGTGATCGTGCTGAATCTATGGGCGACCTGGTGCAGCTACTGCCGCGAGGAAATGCCGACCCTGGAAAGCTACTACCAGCGCCACAAGGCGGAAGGATTGCGGGTGATCGCGGTCAGCATGGACGAGGCCGATGCCGACGCCAAGGTGCGCGAAATCATGCAGGCCTATAGCTTCAGTTCGGGGGCCGCCCGGCTCAGCAAGCTGAAAGGCTTCGGCCGCATCTGGCGCTTGCCGATGACCTTCGTCATCGACCGCAACGGCATGCTGCGCAAGGACGGCAGCGAGGGCGATCCCAAACTCGATCTGGCTGTGTTGGAAAGAGAAGTCACCCCGCTGTTGCAGGGGACCGTGGCCAAGCGCTAGCCCCTTCAGAGGGCGAAACGCACGCCGACCGAAGCCGTGTAGCGCGGGGCCAGTTGCACGCCCCGCAGGTCCTGATAGATCGGCAACTGGACAAAGCCGTACACCGAGGTCTGACTGGTCAGCGGCACCACCACGCCGGGACTGAGATAGATCAGGGTGCCGCCGGTGCTGGTCTCATCCGCATTGGCGCCGCTGTCGTGGCGAACGTAGCGGCTGTTCAACTGAACTTGCGGAACCACGTCGGCCCAGCCCAGATAGCGCAGCCCGAGGTTGAGGTTGTAGCCGCTGCCGGGCCGGTAACCGTCCTTCGAATTCAGCGCCGCTTGCACGGTGGCCTGGGCAAAGTAGTCCCAATTCTTGCTGAGGGTGTCCACGTAGTAGGCGCCGAGAATCGCATCGCTGGTACCGCTGCCGGCCTGCAAGCCGCGATCGATGGGGGCGCTGCTGCCGGGGCTGGCGGGATCGGTGGAGGTGCCACTGCGGTCATGGCTGCCGCTGGGCAGCTTCAAGCCGAACATCACACCGAACTTGTGGTCGGGGGTGAAGCCTTGATAGCGCCCGATCACCTTGATGTCGCCGACCCCGGCCGTGTCCGAATCGTAGGCGCCGTCCGCCGCGGCCGCGCCGTTGGAATTCGTCCCCAAGGTGCTGTGCCGGCGCTGGATATAGGGCAGTTGCAGATTGACGCCCCAGTTGCCGTCCACCGTGTAGTCCAGGCCCAGGGTCAGGTAGCGGTTGCTGGTGTACTTTTCGACTTCCTGCGGATCGCCCGTGGCGGTCAGCATCCGGCTGGCCTGGGCAGCGCCGATCGTGCCCGTGCCATGGCGCAGTTGATCCTGGTTCAGGTAGTCATAGCGCAAATCCAGCTTGAGCCCAGGGCGGGTGCTGAAGCCCTGGCTTTCCCAGTCGGAACTGAGGGTGCAACCGCCGCTGGCGCAGGCCAGCGCAGCCGTGGAAAGCGCCGTGAGGACAAGGGCCGGAAGCATCCGGCGGGCTAGGGTGGCAGACAGTGGGGTCATCGCGAATCGAATCCGTAAAGCTGAGCTGCGGGAAGCCGTTACTGTAGTGAAGCGGCCGCCCCATCTCCTTGATCGGGATCACCCAGGCAAGCGGCACTTCGCAGTTACCCACAGTCCGTATGTGGGAGAATGGCCCCTCATAAAACGTAGCCGGCGCCCGTCGATGGCCGGCACAAAGATTTGCGAGTCCGCCCTTGTCAGGGAGGTTGGCTCTCCGGCAACGGTGCCCCAGTGGCGATGCCAGGCTATACCAATGATCGGTGGACTTGGGGGGGAGTGGCTGTGAAGCCCGACGTGCATTCAGGATCGATCCGTAACACGGGGCTACGCCGCTGGGCGCTGGCCGGCTTGCTGCTGCTCGCCGCCGGCCCGCTGGCGGCGGCCGAAGGCCTGCATCTCGGCGGCTTCGGCACCCTGGGTTTTGTCACCGACAACCGCAGCAACATCGCCCCGGCCCGCGACATCGGCCAGCAGCCGGCGGACAGTTTCAAGACCGGCAGCTCCTGGGTGATGGATTCCCGCCTCGGCCTGCAGGTCGAATACGGCCTGAGCCCGACGCTAGACCTGGTCGGCCAGTTCATCCTGCGCGATCACTTCCAGTCGGATTTCGAGAGCTCCACCGAACTGGCCTACGCCGCCTGGCGGCCTTCGCCCGATCTCGACATCCGCGCCGGACGCATCAACTACGACGCCTTCCTCCTCGCCGACCACCGCAACGTCGGCTATGCCTACCCGTGGATACGGCCGCCGGCGGAGTTTTATGGCTGGATTCCGATCTTCTCGGTAGACGGGCTGGATGCGGCCTACGACCTGCATGGTGACGAAGCACGCTGGCGCTTCAAGGCACAGTTGGGCCGCAGCGAGTTTGCAATCCCCATCGGCCGCGGCTACCAGTTCAAGACCAACGATCTGCGCGGCGTCTCGGTGACCCGCCAGTCGGACCGCTGGCGGCTGAAGGCGGCCTATTCCGAATTCACCGTGGACAGCGAAGTGCCGGACCTGGTCCCGCTGCAGGCCGGGTTGGGGCAGGTGGCCGCCGCCGGCATCCCCCAGGTCAGCGCCGAAGCCGCCGACCTTCGGCGCAACCTAACCTTCAAGGGAACCCGGGTCAGCTACACCACTCTCGGTGCCGCCTACGACGACGGCCGCTGGCTGGCCCAGGCGGAACTCGGCGTGTCTACCGCGACGGCGGCGGTCGTGCCGCACGCGACCATGGCCTATGCCAGCCTGGGGCGGCGCTTCGGCGACTGGACGCCCAGCCTCACTCTGAGTACTTCGCACCCGGGCAACAAGGTGCGCGACGCGGCCAGCGACTGGGGCCCATTCAACGCCGCACTGCGCGATCCCGCCCTGTTCACGCTGAACACCACCCGCATCGAACAGGACACCGTCTCCCTCGGCCTGCGCTGGGACTTCCATCGCCAGGCGGCGCTCAAGCTGCAATGGGACAGCACCCTGGTCAAACCGTCGGGCTACGGCCTGTGGTGGCGTGAGCTGAGCGTGAACGGCCGCTCCAGCCGGATCGAAATGTTGTCGGCGACCGTGGACTTCGCCTTCTGACCATGCGCCGCCTGCTCCCACTCCCCGCCCTGCTGGCCTGCCTGCTCTGGCCCCTCGCCGCCCTGGCCGATCTGGCGGTGATCGTGCACCCGGACAATCCGGTCCAGGCCCTGACGCAAAAGCAGGTATCCGACCTCTACCTTGGCCGCACCCGGCATTTCAGCGTTGCCGAATCGACCGCGCCGATCCCGGCCACGGTGTACGAACTGCCGCCGGACAGCCCGCTGCGCGAAAGCTTCTTCCACGCCTTGAACGGCATGCCGATCAAGCAGATCAACGCCTACTGGGCGCGCCTGCGCTACAGCGGCGAAGTGCTGCCGCCGCCGGCCTTGCCCGACAGCCGTTCGGTGCTGCAGGCGGTCAGCCACGACCGCAACGCCATCGGTTACGTGGACGCGGCGACGGTGGACCACTCGGTCAAGGTCGTCCTGCGCCTCAAGGAGTAAGGATCGATGCCCATCCCCCTGTCGAAACGGCTCGATCTCCGCCTGGCCAGCAGCGTCGCCGTCGGCCTGCTGGCGCTGGCGGTGATCGCCGGCTTCTTTACCTACCGCTACGCCTATCAGCGCCAACTGGAACTGGCCGAATCGCTGCAGCGGCAACTGGTGCGCACCGTGCAGTCCCAGGCCGAGGTCGCCGCCTTCGCCGCCAACGGCGAAGTCGGCCGCGGCGTGCTGGACGGCCTGCTGGCCAACCCGACCATCCTCGCCGCGCGCATCGAATCCAGCGACGGCTTCAAGCGCGAACTGGGCTCGCGCCACGATACCGACTTCGCCAGGGGCAGAAGCTATCCGCTGTATTCGCC
>DATDMT010000050.1:0-5319 GCA_036518635.1 Rhodocyclaceae bacterium
CATCGAAGCCTACGCGCCGAAGCTGCCGGAACTGCTCGGCGGTTCCGCCGACCTGACCGGCTCGAACCTGACCAACTGGTCCGGCTCGAAGAGCATCGGCCGCGAGGGCAAGGGCAACTACCTGCACTACGGCGTCCGCGAATTCGGCATGTGCGCGATCATGAACGGCATCGCCCTGCACGGCGGCTTCATCCCCTACGGCGGCACCTTCCTGATGTTCTCGGAGTACGCCCGCAACGCCATCCGCATGGCGGCGCTGATGAAGCAACGGGTGCTCTACGTGTTCACCCACGACTCGATCGGCCTCGGCGAGGATGGCCCGACCCACCAGCCGGTGGAACAGATCGCCACCCTGCGCATGGTTCCGAACCTGGACACCTGGCGTCCCTGCGACACGGTGGAAACCGCCGTGGCTTGGGCCAATGGTATCCAGCGTGCCGACGGCCCGACCCTGCTCGCCCTGTCGCGGCAGAACCTGCCCTTCGTCAAACGGGATTCACAAACCGAGGCCAATATCGCCAAGGGTGGCTATGTGATTTCCGAAGCCGCCGGCGCCCCCCGCGCGGTGCTGATCGCCACCGGCTCCGAAGTGGACCTGGCGCTGAAGGCCCAGGCCAAGCTGGCCGAAGAAGGCATCGCAGTGCGCGTGGTCTCGATGCCCTGCACCAACCTCTTCGACCGCCAGGACGCCGCCTACAAGGCCGCCGTGCTGCCCAAGGGCGTGGTCCGCGTCGCCATCGAGGCCGGCGTCACCGACGGCTGGCGCAAGTACGTGGGCCTCGAAGGCGCGGTGATCGGCATCGACCGTTTTGGCGAATCGGCCCCGGCCGGCGCGCTGTTCAAGGAATTTGGTTTTACCGTCGACAACGTGATCGCCACCGTCAAGGGCGTGATCTAAGTCTTTTCTTCTTCAGGAGCTTCAGCATGAGCATCAAAGTAGGTATCAACGGGTTTGGTCGTATCGGTCGCATGGTGTTCCGCGCGGCGGTGCAAAACTTCGCGGACATCGAGATCGTCGGCATCAACGATCTGCTGGAGCCCGATTACCTGGCCTACATGCTGAAGTACGACTCCGTGCATGGCCGCTTCAAGGGCGAGGTTTCGGTCGAGGGCAACACCCTGATCGTCAATGGCAAAAAGATCCGCCTGACCGCCGTCAAGGACCCGTCCGAGCTGGCCTGGAACGAAGTCGGCGCCGACATCGTCGTCGAATCCACCGGCCTGTTCCTGACCAAGGAAACCGCCGCCAAGCACATCGCCGCCGGCGCCAAGAAGGTGATCATGTCCGCGCCGTCGAAGGACGACACCCCGATGTTCGTCTTCGGCGTGAACGACAAGACCTACGCCGGCCAGGAGATCATCTCCAACGCTTCCTGCACCACCAACTGCCTGGCCCCGGTGGCCAAGGTGCTGAACGACAACTGGGGCATCAAGCGCGGCCTGATGACCACCGTGCACGCCGCCACCGCCACCCAGAAGACCGTGGACGGCCCGTCGAACAAGGACTGGCGCGGCGGCCGCGGCATCCTGGAAAACATCATCCCCTCCTCCACCGGCGCCGCCAAGGCCGTCGGCGTGGTGATCCCCGAGCTGAACAAGAAGCTCACCGGCATGTCCTTCCGCGTCCCCACCTCCGACGTCTCCGTCGTCGACCTGACCGTCGAGCTGTCCAAGGAAGCTTCCTACAAGGACATCTGCGCCGCCATGAAGGCCGCTTCGCAAGGCGCCATGAAGGGCGTGCTGGGCTACACCGAAGACAAGGTGGTGGCCACCGACTTCCGCGGTGAGTCCTGCACCTCGGTGTTCGACGCCGAAGCCGGCATCGCCCTCGACAGCACCTTCGTCAAGGTCGTCGCCTGGTACGACAACGAGTGGGGCTATTCCAACAAGGTGTTGGACATGGTCCGCGTCATCGCCAAGTAAATCGCGACGAGGGAGAGGCTGCGGCCTCTCCCGGCAACCCCATTTTCCATTCTCCAATCCGACCTCCCATGAACTTCAATCGCCTCACCGATCTCGACGTCTCCGGCAAGCGCGTGTTCATCCGCGCCGACCTCAACGTGCCCCAGGACGACAAGGGCAACATCACCGAAGACACCCGCATCCGCGCTTCCGTACCGGCCATCAAGTGGGCCCTGGAGCACGGCGCGGCAGTGATGGTGACCTCGCACCTGGGCCGCCCGACCGAGGGCGAGCTGACCCCCGAGGACTCCCTGGCGCCGATCGCCCAGCGCCTCGCCGAGCTGCTCGAATGCAAGGTGCCGCTGATCGAGAACTGGGTGGACGGCGGTTTTGAAGTCAAGCCCGGCGAAGTGGTTCTGCTGCAGAACTGCCGCGTCAACAAGGGCGAAAAGAAGAACAACGACGAGCTGGCGCAGAAGATGGCCAAGCTCTGCGACATCTATGTGAACGACGCCTTCGGCACCGCCCACCGGGCCGAAGCCACCACCCACGGCATCGCCAAGTACGCCCCGGTGGCCTGTGCCGGCCCCCTGCTGGCGGCCGAGCTGGACGCCCTGGGCCGCGCCCTGACCAACCCGAAGCGGCCGCTGGTAGCCATCGTCGCCGGCAGCAAGGTCAGCACCAAGCTGACCATCCTCAAGGCCCTGGCCGACAAGGTTGACCAGATGATCGTCGGCGGCGGCATCGCCAACACTTTCATGCTGGCCAACGACCTGCCCATCGGCCGCTCCCTGGCCGAGCCGGATCTGGTCGAGGAAGCCCGCGCCATCATGGACGCCATGGACAAGCGCGGCGCCAGCGTGCCGATTCCCGAAGACGTGGTGGTGGCCAACGAACTCTCCGCCCATGCCCGCGCCAACCGGGTGGCCGCCGACGAGGTGGCCGCCGACGACATGATCCTCGACATCGGCCCGAAGAGCGCCGCCAAGCTGGCCGGCATCATCGCCAACGCCGGCACCGTGGTCTGGAACGGCCCGGTCGGCGTGTTCGAGATCGACCAGTTCGGCGGCGGCACCAAGATGCTGGCCGCGGCCATCGCCCATTCGCCGGCCTTCTCCATCGCCGGCGGCGGCGACACCCTGGCGGCCATCGCCAAGTACAACATCGAGAAGCAGATCGACTACATCTCCACCGGCGGCGGTGCCTTCCTCGAGTTCCTCGAGGGCAAGACCCTGCCCGCCGTCGAAGTGTTGCAGCAACGCGCTGCCTCCTAACCAGGACCATAAAAATGAAACGCGCCACCAAGATCGTCGCCACCCTGGGGCCCACCTCCAGCGACACCAAGACTCTGAGCACCTTGGTGGCGGCGGGCATCGACGTGGTCCGCCTCAACTTCTCCCACGGCAAGCCTGAGGATCACCGCGCCCGGGTGGACACCCTGCGCGAAGTGGCCCACCAGCAGGGCCGGGCCGTCGGCGTGATGGCCGACCTGCAGGGACCGAAGATTCGCGTCGGCAAGTTCGCCGACAACAAGGTGGCGCTGAAGGCCGGCCAGGCCTTCGTCCTCGATACCAAGTGCAAGTCCGGCGATGCCGGCCGCGTCGGCCTCGACTATCCGGAACTGGTGGATGACGTGGTTGCCGGCGACGTGCTGCTGCTCGACGACGGTCGCGTGGTGATGGACATCGAACGGGTGGAAGAAGGCGAGGTGCATTGCCGCAACCGCCACGACGGCGAGCTGTCCAACAACAAGGGCATCAACAAGCAGGGCGGCGGCCTCTCCGCCCCGGCGCTGACGCCCAAGGACATGGAAGACATCAAGACCGCCGCCAGCCTGAATGTGGACTATGTCGCCGTCTCCTTCCCCAAGTCCGGCAGCGACATGCGCCTGGCCAAGGAACTGCTGCACCAGGCCGGCTCCGATGCCCTGGTGATCGCCAAGATCGAACGGGTCGAAGCCATCGCCAACCTGGAAGACATCCTCCACGCCACCGACGGCGTGATGGTGGCGCGCGGCGACCTGGCGGTGGAAGTCGGCGACGCCGCGGTGCCGGCGCTGCAGAAGAAGATCATCCGCATGGCGCGGGAACACAACAAGTTCGTCATCACCGCCACCCAGATGATGGAATCGATGATCCACAGCCCGGTGCCTACCCGCGCCGAAGTCTCCGACGTCGCCAACGCCGTGCTGGACGGCACCGACGCGGTGATGCTGTCGGCGGAGACCGCCTCCGGCGACTACCCGGTGGCCACCGTCGAGGCCATGGCCCGGGTCTGCGTCGAGGCCGAGAAGTCCTACGACTCCCAACTCGACACCAAATTCCTCGACCGGGTGTTCACCCGCATCGACCAGTCGATCGCCATGGCGGCGCTGTTCACCGCCCACCACCTGAAGGTCAAGGCCATCGCCGCCCTGACCGAGTCCGGCTCGACGGCCCTGTGGATGTCGCGCCTCGACTGCGGCGTGCCGATCTACGCGATCACCCCCCACACCCGCACCCGCTACCGGGTCACCCTGTTCCGTGACGTCACCCCGCTGTTGATGTCGCAGCTCCACGAAGACCGCGACCAGATGCTGCGCGAAGCCGAGGAGTTGCTGATCCTCGAAGGCGCCGTCGAACCGGGCGACCTGATCGTCCTCACCATCGGTGAATCGGTCGGCGCCGCGGGCGGTACCAACACCCTAAAAATCGTCCAGGTCGGAGCCAACCGACCGGAGGCACACTGAATCGAACCTCTATAAATAATTAAGGAGACTTTCATGCCCCTCGTATCCATGCGCCAGTTGCTCGACCACGCCGCCGAAAACGGCTACGGCCTGCCCGCCTTCAATGTGAACAACATGGAGCAGGTCTGGGCGATCTGCGAAGCCGCCGCCCAGGTCGACGCCCCGGTGATCATGCAGGCCAGCGCCGGCGCCCGTAAGTACGCCGGCGAGCCCTTCCTCCGCCACCAGATCCTGGCCGCCCTGGAAGCCTATCCCCAGTTGCCCATCGTGATGCACCAGGACCACGGCCAGAGCCCGGCGGTGTGCATGTCCGC
The DNA here is from genome assembly GCA_036518635.1 of Rhodocyclaceae bacterium. GTDB lineage: Bacteria > Pseudomonadota > Gammaproteobacteria > Burkholderiales > Rhodocyclaceae > AWTP1-18. Next base: position 4,945 of record DATDMT010000050.1, read on the forward strand.
GATCAAGTCCGGCTTCACCTCGGTGATGATGGACGGCTCCCTGGAAGCCGACGGCAAGACCACCGCCTCCTACGACTACAACGTCGCCGTGTCCCGCGAAGTGGTCAAGTTCGCCCACTCCATCGGCGTCTCCGTCGAGGCCGAGCTGGGCGTGCTGGGCTCCCTGGAAACCATGAAGGGCGACAAGGAAGACGGCCACGGCGCCGAGGGCACGATGACCCGCGAGCAACTGCTGACCGATCCCGACCAGGCCGCCGACTTCGTCAAGCAGACCAACTGCGACGCCCTGGCCATCGCCATCGGTACCAGCCACGGCGCCTACAAGTTCACCAAGAAGCCCACCGGCGACATCCTCGCCATCGACCGCATCAAGGA
>DATDMT010000051.1:0-2790 GCA_036518635.1 Rhodocyclaceae bacterium
GGAGCGCGACAGCCGCGGCTTCCGCATTCCCGACGCGGCCGACCTGCCGACCACGCTGACCATCCGCCACGAGGCCAGCGGCACCGAATACACCCAGCCCCTGCGCTGGGAGGCCGGCGGCAGCGCCACCAGCCAGTGGAAAATTCCAGAGGCCGCCAAGCGCGGCACTTACACCGTCACCCTCTCCGGCGCCAAGAGTGGCGCGGTGCAGAGCGGCGAATTCCAGGTCTCCGATTTCCGCCTGCCGGTCTTCGCCGGCAGCGTGCAGGGGGTGCCCAACCGGCAGATCGCGCCGAAGGAAGTGCCCCTGGCCCTGGGCCTTTCCTTCCTCAACGGCGGCGCGGCGAAGAACCAGCCGGTGCAGGTGTCGGCCACGCTGCGGCCGCGCTGGCCCACCTTCGAGCACTACGCCAACTACAGCTTCTATGTGGATTTCGACCGGGAAGGCCAAGGTGCCTTCAACGTGGACGAGGGCCGCGAGCATGAGCAGCTGGTCCTCGACAAACAGGCCCTGAGCCTGGACAAGGCCGGCGCCGGCAAGCTGACCGTGCCGCTCAAGGAGCAGGTGCGCGGACCCAGCGAGGTCTATGCCGAGATGACCTTCACCGATCCCAACGGCGAAGTGCAGACCATCCACGGCAGCGTCGAGCTGTGGCCCGCCGCGGTGGTGGCCGGCATCGGCGTCAAGGACTGGGCGGCAGCCAGCGGCGCCCAGGGCGCGGTGGACGTGGTGGTGCTGGGCAGCGCCAGCGGCAAGCCCGAGGTGGGAACCGAGGTGCGGGTGATCGCCAAGCGCCGCGTGGACTACAGCCACCGCCGCCGCGTGGTGGGCGGCTTCTACGCCTACGAGCACCACTCCGAATTCGTGGACCTGGGCGAGGTGTGCCGCGGACGCAGCGACACCAAGGGCCTGTTCCACTGCAACGTGGACGCCCGGGAGCCGGGCAGCATCTACCTGCTGGCGGAAGTGCGCGACGGCAACGGAAACGCCGTGCGCGCCGGCACCAGCTTCTGGGTCGCCGGCCGCGGCGATACCTGGTTCACCGCCGGCAACCAGGATCGCATCGACGTGCTACCGGAAAAGCGCAGCTACCAGGCCGGCGAGACGGCGCGGCTGCAGGTGCGCACGCCCTTCCGCGAGGCCACGGCCCTGATCAGCATCGAGGCCGGCGGCGTGCTCGACAGCTATGTGCAGCCCCTGTCGCGCTTCAAGCCGGTGGTGGAGATTCCGGTCAAGGGCGAGTGGGGCCCCAACGCCTTCGTCTCGGTGCTGCTGGTGCGGGGCCGGGTGCAGCCGCCGACCTGGTATTCCTTCTTCCAGTGGGGCTGGCGCGAACCCATCGCCTGGTTCCGCGAGTGGTGGCAGCCGGAGCAGCCCACGGCGATGGTGGACCTGGCCAAGCCCGCCTACCGCCTGGGCCTGGCCGAGATCGGCGTCGGCACCGAGAGCTTCAAGCTCAAGGTGGAGGCCAGCACCGACAAGCAGGACTACCGCCCCCGGGACCCGGTAACGGTGAAGCTCAAGGTCCGCGCCCCCGACGGCAAGCCCCTGCCCGCCGGCAGCGAAGTGGCCATCGCCGCCGTGGACCAGGCCCTGCTGGAGTTGAAGCCCAACGAGAGCTGGAACCTGCTCGAAGCGATGCTGCAAAAGCGCGGCTACGAGGTGGAGACCGCCACCGCCCAGGGCCAGGTGATCGGCAAGCGCCACTTCGGCCGCAAGGCCGTGCCGGCTGGTGGTGGCGGCGGCCGCGCCCCGGCCCGGGAACTGTTCGACACGCTGCTGCTGTGGAACCCGCATCTGAAGCTGGATGCCGAGGGCATGGCCACGGTGCAGGTGCCCCTGAACGATTCCTTGAGCGAGTTCCGCATCGTCGCCATCGCCACCGCCGGCAGCGGCCTGTTCGGCACGGGGGATGCCCGCGTCCGCACCAAGCAGGACCTGCAGATGATCTCCGGCCTGCCGCCCCTGGTGCGGGAGAAGGACCAGTTCCAGGCCCTGCTGACCCTGAGGAACGGCACCGCGAAACCCATGCAGGTGAGCGTCCATGCCCGCCTCGGCGACAAGGAACTGGAGACCCGCGAAGTGAAGCTGGAAGCGGAAGGCGCGGCGGAACTGAGTTGGAGCGGCACCGCGCCGGAGAACGCCAGCAAGCTGACCTGGGAGTTCAGCGCCGAAGACAAAAACGGCAGCGCCCGGGACCGCCTGCGCATCACCCAGCAGGTGGCGCCCGCCGTGCCGGTGACGGTGCAGCAGGCCAGCTTCAGCCGCATCGAGGGCCACTACGAGATCGCCGCCACCCAGCCGGCCGGCGCCCTGCCCGGCCGCGGCGGCATCGAGGTGGCCCTGTCGCCCAAGCTCTCCGCCATTCCCCCCGGCGTGACGCGCTACTTCGAGCAATACCCTTTCGGCTGCCTGGAACAGCGCAGCTCCATCGCCGTCGGCCTGCACGACCCCAAGCGCTGGCAGACCGTGGTGGACAGCCTGCCCGCCTATCTCGACAACGAGGGCCTGGCGCGCTACTTCCCGGGCGAAGGCCCCGGCAGCGTGGCCCTCACCGCCTATCTGCTGGACATCAGCCGCGAGGCGGGCTTCGCCCTACCGGATGAGGCCCGCCAGCGCATGCTGCAGGGCCTCACCCGCTTCGTCGAAGGCCGCCTGAAGCGCGAGCCGCGGCCCTACCGCTCGCCGGCGGAAGACCTGCTGGCGAACAAGCTCACTGCCCTCGAAGCCCTCACCCGGGCCGGCGCCGCTACCACCAGCGCCAGCGCCGCTGCCGCGGCCCGGGCGGT
>DATDMT010000052.1:0-10020 GCA_036518635.1 Rhodocyclaceae bacterium
GCCCGGGTTGGGCAGCTCGACGCGGACCGAGAGGGTGCGGGTCTCGTTCTTCAGCAGTGGCGCGATGAATTCCACGCGGCCCTGCAGGGTGCTGTCGGGCAGCGCATCCACCTGCACCTTGGCCACCTGGCCGAGGCGCAGCCGCGCCGCATCCTGTTCCGACACGTCGGCGACGACCCAGACCTTGGATAGATCGGCGATTTGGAACAGGGCTTCGCCGGCCATGAAGCGCATGCCGGCGACGGCCTTCTTCTCGACCACGACGCCGCTCACCGGCGCGCGGAAGGTCACCGTCGGCCGCGCCCGCGCCGTGCCGCCGGCGGCCAGGGCCTTGATCTCGGATTCGGCGATGCCCCAGTTGCGCAACCGGGTCAGGCTGGCTTCGGCGAGGCCCTTCAGGTTCGGGTTGCCGGCCACCAGGGTGTATTCCTGCTGGGCGCTGGCCAGGTCGGGGCTGTAGACCTCAAACAGCGGTTGGCCGGCGGCGACCGCCTGGCCGGTGGTGTTGACGTGCAGGCGTTCCACCCAGCCCTCGAAGCGCGGCGCGATCACATGCTGGCCGCGTTCGTTGACCTCGATCCGGGCGCTGGCGCGCAGCGTGGCGGGCAGCGCCTGCAGCGTCGCCGCTTCGCTGCGGACGCCGAGCTTCTGGATCTTCTCGCTGCTGACGCGGATGCCGCTGTCGTTGTTCGCGGCGTCTTCGCCTTCATAGACGGCGATGTAGTCCATGCCCATGGAATCCTTCTTGGGCACCGGCGAGGTATCCGCCAGGCCCATCGGATTGCGGTAGTAGAGCAGCTTCTTGGCCGGTTTGGCGGTGGCGGCCGGGGCGGCGGCAAGCTCATGGGGCGTGGCGCCGTTCTGGCGGCCGAGCCAGTAGCCGCCGGCGGCGGTGCCGGCCAGGGCGGCGATCATCAGGGCGAGGGGTAGCGGTTTCACAGGTCTTCTCCCACGAGGCGTTCGATCTCGGCCAGGCGCTGCCGCTGTTCGGCCTGCAGGCGCAGCCGGTCGATGCGCAGGCGGCGTAGCTGGCGCTGGCTGTCGAGCAGGGTGGCGAAATCGACGCGCCCCACTTCGTAGCCGGCCAGGGCCGAGCGATAGATCAATTCGGTTTGCGGCAATAGCGCATCGCCGATGCGCTGCTCGTTCTGGCGTGCGGTGTCGAGGCTGGACAGGCCGCTGGCGAGATCCGCCAGCACCTGATTGCTCGCTGCGCTGCGGCGGGCCTGGGCGGCCTCCAGCAGCTTTTCCGCCTCGCGCTCCTGGGCGCGGCGGGAGGATTGCTGCAGCGGGATGTTGAGTTCCAGCATCAGCTCCCACTCACGCACGCTGCCGCCGTACTGGATCGGCGCGACGCCCAGGTTCAGGTCGGGCCAGCGGTTGCGATAGGTCAGTTCGCGGTTTTTCTCGGCGCCGTGCAGTTGTGCGTCCGCCATGGCCAACTGTGGGTTGTGCTGACGCAGGCGTTGTTCCAGGGCGGCGTAGTCGAGCACTGCCGGCAGCGGCCGCAGTTTTTCCGGCTCGGCCAGGGGGGCTGCACTGGGGCGGGCGAGCAGGGTGTTTACCGCAATCTGGCTGTGGTGCAGCTCCTGCTCCATCTGCAGGGCTTCGCTGGCAAGCACGCTGCGTTCTGTTTCGGCGCGCAGCGCATCGGCCTGGCTGCCCTGGCCCTGGGCGTAGCGCTGGCGGCCGACGGCGGCCAAGCGGTCCACGTCGCGGCTGATTTCGCGGGTCAGCAGCAGGCTCTGGTAGCTGCGCCAGTAGTCCGCGTAGGCGCCCTTCAGGCGCGCCGCCAGGTCGCGCCAGGCGGCGTCGAAGCGGCTGCCGGCCTCGTCGGCGCCGGCCCGGGCGATTTCCTCTTTCAAGCCGCGCTTGCCCCAGAAGGGCAGGGGCTGGCTCAGCACATAGCGGGTGCTGCCGACCCGGCTCGGCGACAGGGTGGCGTTCTGCTCGCCGCCACGGGTGACGTCGCGCAGTTCGGCGCGGAAGCTCGGGTCCGGCAGGGCGCCGGCAGGCTCGATGCGCTCGGCGGCGGCCTCGGCCTCCAGGCGCTGCGCCGCCAGTTCCGGATTGTGGCTGCGCGCCCAGGCCAGCAGCTCGTCCACGCTGGCCCCCGGCGCCCGGGTCTGGGCGCTGGCGACCAACGGCACGAGTAGCAGCAGGGCGCGCAGCAGGCGCGCCGGCTTCATGGCCGCGGCTCGATGCGGATGGCGGTCAGGCGGCCGTCCACTTGGGTGACTTGGAAGCGCACCTTGTCGCCGGCCTTTAGCTTCGCCAACTGGACCGGGTCGGGCACGGCGAAGCTCATGGTCATGGCGTCCATGTTGAGATTGATGATGGGGCCGTGGGCGATGGTGACACTGGCGGGATTGACCTTCTTCACCGTGCCCTCGGTCCAGGGCAGGGATTGCGCCGCGACGGCGCGGTCGGCCGCCAGGCTGGGTGCGGCGGGCAGGGCGAGGCCGCCCAAGAGGGCAGCGGCGTAGAGGATGGCTTTCATTGCGGTCTCCAAGACTAGGGGTCTGAGCGCCTCCTTAAAGGGGCGCGATGGAGACGGCGCGCGGGCGCGCCGCCTGATGGGTTATCAGGCGGCGGGTTTCGGTGGCTGGTGCGGCGTGTCGGGGACGTGGTCGTGGTGGCAGCCCGGCGCGGCGGGGGCATAGTCCTGCACCGGCGCCGGAATCTTGCTCTGGCGCTTTTCCGCCGCCGGCAGGCTGGCGGCGGCCATGGCGCAGGTGCCGCAGCCCTGGCAATTCTGCTCGGCGCCGTGGTGTGTACCGTGATCGCCGGCCTGGTCGCCGTGGCAGGGCATGGCTGCCGCCCCTTGATGCTGGTGGCAGGGCATCGGTGCCTCGGCCGCCGCCGCGTGCTCGTGGGCGCAGGGCATGGCTTCCATCGCCCAGGACTGCAACGGCACGACGAGGGCCATCAGCAGGGCGGCGAGGAAAGCGGGAAGGGGATTGAGCCAGCGGCGCATGGGGGCATTCTAGTTGGGCTAGGGGTCGGACAGCAAGCCGGGCCACGGGTTCCCGTCGTCATTAGACATAGAAGTGGCGGCGCACCCGCTCCTCCAGCAAGCGTCGCGCTTGTTCTTCGCTGCTGTTGCTAAGCCGGGCAAAGACATCCTGCGCCATCGGTCGGAAGACCGCCATCACGGCCGGATCGAAGTGACTGCCGCTGTCCTGGTCGAGGATCGCCATCACCGCAGAAAATTCCATCGGCTCTTTGTAGGGGCGCTTGGAACTGAGGGCGTCGAACACATCGGCGACGGCAAAGATGCGCGCCGCCAGCGGGATCGCTTCGCCCGCTAGGCGGCGCGGGTAGCCGCTGCCGTCCCATTTCTCGTGGTGGCCGGCGACCACTGCATTGGCGCCGTCGAGCCAGCCCATGCCGGTGACGATTTCCTCGCCCTGCTGGACATGGGTGCGCATCACGGCGAACTCGCCGTCGTCGAGCTTGCCGGGCTTCAACAGGATGTTGTCGGGGATGCCGATCTTGCCGACGTCGTGGAGGAAGCTGCCGGCGATCAGCGCCTGCATCGCGCTGCCGCCGAAGCCCATCTGTTCGGCGATGCCGGCGGCGATCCAGGCCACCCGGTAGTTGTGCGCGCCGGTGTCCGAATCGCGCTTGGCGATGGCGCGGCCGAGGGCCTCCATCATCGAGATGTGGGAGTCGAGCACCTCGCGGGTCTTGCGTTCGTTGTCGGCGGAAAGATGCACCACCACCGGATACAGCGCCGCGCCGCAGAGCAGGGAGGCGAGGCAGACCATCAATGCGACGTTGCGCGCACTGTCGAAAATCTGTTCCTGCTGCCAAGCCGGCACCACGCGGACGCCTTCCAAGTAACCGCTGACGGCCGCGCCGCCGCCGGCTTCGCGCAGCGGCACGAAGACCCGCAGCACCCAGCGTTCGCCGGCAAGCTGCAGGCTCTCGTAGGAGGCGCTGGTGTAGGCCGGCGCGCCGTGTTTGGGCAGTTGTGCCTCGACGGCCTCGCCGGCCGCGGTCAGTGCTTCGGCCAGTTTGAGGCCGCGGGCGTCGTAGATTTCGGCGATGTCGAACAGGCTGCCGGACATGGCGCGCGCCGCTGCCGCCGCGTGCTCCTTCGCCTGCGGCCCGCTCAGGGCCAGGGCGTCGTAGTGGCGCAGCAGCCGGTCGGATTCCTCCATTGCCAGGGACACCACGCTTTCCTCGGCGTTCTCCCGTGAGACGTACCAGGCCACGGGACTGGCGATCGAGGCGAGGAGGATGCTGACGGCGGCGATGCGGAGGGCGGCGCGTTTGTTGAATGGATTCATGGTCGGCGGCTGATGGCGAGCGAAGACTTGGGCGATTGTCATGCTTCTGGCTTAAGTCCGGCTTAAGGTCCGCGCAGCGCCTGTGCCTCGATCTCCCTGGCGGCTGCCGGCGACAGGCGTTTCCAGGGCACGGGCAGCAGGCCGCCGACGCTGGCCTGATAGCGGGCATAGGCGGCGCCATAGCGGGCCAGCAGCTTGCGCTCCTCCAGGCGCGAGCCGATGACGAAATACAGCGTGATCGACAGCACGCTGAGCAGGGACGCCAGGTTCATGTCGCTGCTCCACAGCCACAGCAGGGCGAGGAAATACCAAGGGTGGCGCAGGTAGCGATGGAAGGGGGAGATGCGCAGGCGCTCCGCGCCGTCCACTTCATGGCTTGCCGAGCGCCACTGGCGCAGGCCGAGAAATACATCCATGTCGTAGTAGCGCACCGAGAGATAGAAGCCGGCCGCCGCCACGGCCTTGAGCGCATAGGCCAGCCCGGCCCAGGGGCCCTGCCAGCGCCACAGCCAGGGGCCGGCCTGGGCGTAGGCAAACCCCAGGATCGGCAGCAGTAGGAGCAGCGCCAGGGCATTGAAGGCTAGTCGATAAGCCGGCACCAGGCGCGGCCAGTGCGCCGCGGCGTAGGCCTTGCAGCGGCCTGAGGCGAGCAGCGAATGCAGGGTGCCGTAGCCTAGCCAGAGGCCGCAGAGGACGAGGTAGGGGGTGAGCGATTCAGACATCGGGCGTGCCTTGGCGGTGGTTGCCGTGTGCCGCTGACGGGAGCGTGGTCCTGTTGCCCGCCGCCCTGGGCGACTAGACTGGGTATTGAATATACCAACGGGGAGCGCATCGATGAAGGACGTGACGAGTTGGCTGCTGGGAACCCTGATGGGCGACGGCGACGGCAAGAAGGCCACCATCCGCGAGCTGGCCCCGGGGGACAGCGTGTTTCGCCTCGGCGACCCGGGCGACTATCTGGCGGTGCTGCTGGTCGGCGGCGTCGAAATCCGCAAGGGGGATCACATTATTTCGGTCATGGAGCCGGGCGGTATCTTTGGCGAGATGGGCCTGATCGACGGCCTGCCGCGCATTGCCGATGCCTACGCGGTGCGCCACAGCCGGATCGCCGAAGTGCGCGAAGGCCAGTTCATGAGCCTGGTCGAGGCGACGCCGTATTTTTCGATCGCCATCATGCGCCTGCTGACCGAGCGCCTGCGCCGTCAGGCCGAGACCTGAGCCGTCCCCGGGGCCGGCCTTCAGCCTTCGCTGACGTCCAGTAGTCGCGCCCACTGCATGGCGTGGGTGAGGGTGGAGGCCAGGGCGTCCCAGTCGAGGTTCGGTGTCCGCGCCAGCAGCTCGGCGACCCGCTGCTCGGTGCTGCCCTCGGCGGCTTCGGTCAGGTTGAGCAGGGCGCCGACTTCGCCGGCCCGTTCCAGCAGCGCCACCTGGACTTCGTCAGCGACGGTGATCTGGGTGAGGATTTCCTGCATCGGCGCCTGGAATACCGATGGCATCAGGGACATGATGCCGGTCATGAAAGCCAGATCGGCGCCGTTGCGGTCGCGCGGCCGCAGGTGCTGGACCAGCAGCTCCATGTGCCGGCCACGGGTGGCGGCCAGCAGCAGCAGCGGGTTGGCGCTGGCGTCGGGGCGCTGCGGATCGGCATAGAGCAGCAATTGCAGCCAGCGCTGCAGTTGGCGCCGGCCGAGCATGGTGATGGCGCTGCGGATCGAGGTGATCTTGTTTGCCAGGCCCATGCCGACCGAATTGGTGATGCGCAACAGGTTCAGGGTCAGGGCCGGCTCCTGCTTGAAGGCGGTCTCGATCTCGTCGTTCTCCGCGTCCTGCGCCAGCAGATTGGTCAGCCGCAGCAGAGTGGTTTGCGCCGGGTTCAGGCGGCGGCCGGAGACCAGGGCCGGGCGGGCGAAGAAATAGCCCTGGAACAGTTGGAAGCCGAGTATGCGGCAGCGTTCCATCTGCTCGCGGGTCTCCACCTTTTCCGCCAGCAGGGTGGCGGCGGGCCAGGCCTTCAGTTGGGTCACCAGGGCGGCCAGGGCGTCGTCATCGAGCAGGGCCAGATCCACTTTGATGATGTCGACGATGTCGAGAATGGGCCGCGCCGGTTCCGGCAGGTGAATGATGTCGTCGAGGGCGATGGTATAGCCGCGCTGCTTCAGATAGCGGCAGCGCTCGATGACTTCGGCGGTGATTTCGCCATGTTCCAGTACCTCGATCACCACCTTGTTGGCGGGCAGCAACTCGATCGCGTCGTGGTGCAGGAAGTCCTTGTCCACGTTGATGAAGGCCCGCGTGTGGCCCAGGGCCTCGGCGATGCCGAGCTGGCAGAAGGCGTGGGTGATGACTGTGGCGGTGGCCTGAGTCTGGTCGGTGACGACGGCCTGGCTCTGGTTGGCGCGGTCGCGGAACAGCAACTCGTAGCCGATCAGCGCGCCCCGTGCATCAAGGATGGGCTGGCGACCAAAGAAGATGTCGTGACTCATGCTGCGAGGATAGCAGGGTTGCTCTGGATGATGTATCTGAAATCCCCGAGATTACTGCCCGCTTACGGCGGCGGTGCTACTTGTTCTTCAGCGGCCGTTTCCAGCCGGGGACGCTCAACTGCTTGGCGCGAGAAACGGTGAGCTGGTCCGGCGGCGCGTCCTTGGTCAGGGTGGTGCCGGCGCCCAGGGTGGCGCCGCGGCCGACGGTGACCGGGGCGACCAGTTGCGTATCGGAACCGATGAAGACGTCGTCCTCGATCACGGTGCGGAACTTGTTGGCGCCATCGTAGTTGCAGGTGATGGTGCCGGCGCCGACATTGACCCGGCTGCCGACGGTGGCGTCGCCGACGTAGGCCAGGTGGTTGGCCTTGGAGTGGGCGGCGATGCTACTGTTCTTGATCTCGACGAAGTTGCCGATATGCACGTCCTCCCCCAGTTCGGTGCCGGGGCGCAGCCGGGCGTAGGGGCCGATCAGGCTCTTGGGGCCCACCAGCGCGTCCTCGATGTGGCAGAAGGGGTGGATGCGGGCGCCGGCCTTGACGCTGCAGTTCTTCAGCACGCACTGGGCGCCGATGCTGACGCCGTCCTCCAGCACCACGCGGCCTTCGAACACGGCATTGATGTCGATGCTGACGTCGCGGCCGCAGACCAGTTCGCCGCGCACGTCGATGCGTTCCGGATCGGCCAGCTGTACGCCGGCTTCGAGCAGGGTATGGGCGAGATTGCGCTGGTGGGTGCGCTCCAGGGCGGCCAGTTGCACCTTGCTGTTGATGCCGTCCACCTCCCAGCCCTGCTCGGGATGGGCGGCCTTGACCGCAAGTCCATCTACCACGGCGAGGGCGACGCAGTCGGTCAGGTAATACTCGCCCTGGGCATTGCGGTTGCCGAGATTCGGCAGCCAGCGTTGCAGGGCGGCGGTGGGGGCCACCAGGATGCCGGTGTTCACCTCGTGGATGGCGCGCTCGGCGTCGTCGGCGTCCTTCTCCTCGACGATGCGGACGATCTGGCCATGCAGGCGGACGATGCGGCCGTAGCCGTGGGGGTTGGCCATCTCGACGGTGAGCAGGGCCAGGGCTTCCGGGCCGGCGGCGGCGATCAGGCGGCGCAGGGTGTCGGCCCGGGTCAGCGGTACGTCGCCGTAGAGCACCAGGGTCGGCAGTGCCGGGTCGAGGTGGGGCAGGGCCTGCAGCACCGCATGGCCGGTACCGAGTTGCGGCTCCTGCTTGGCCCAATGCAGGTCGGTCGCCGGGAAGGCCTGGCGTACGGTTTCGCCGCCATGGCCGTAGACCACGCAGATGCGCGCCGCACCCAGGCTGCGGGCGGTGTCGATGACATGGCCGAGCAGCGGCTTGCCGGCGATGGTATGCAGCACTTTGGGCAGGTCGGAATGCATGCGCTTGCCCTGGCCGGCGGCAAGGATGACGACGTTGAGCGGCGTGTTCATGGCGATGACGGACTCAAGAAAAAAGGCGTGGCGGGATTTTAGTCCCGCCACGCCTTGGGCATTACTGGTTGTTGCGGCTTAGCGCGGCAGCGTGGTCGAACCCATCAGGAATTCATCGACGGCACGGGCAGCCTGGCGGCCTTCGCGGATCGCCCACACTACCAAGGACTGGCCGCGGCGCATGTCGCCGGCGGCGAAGACCTTGGGCACGCTGGTGTAATAAGCCTTGGCGCTTTCGGTGTCGGCCTTGGCGTTACCGCGGGCGTCCTTGGCCACGCCGAAGGCATCGAGGACGCCGCCGACCGGGCCGAGGAAGCCCATGGCGAGGAAGACGTAGTCGGCCTGGATCTCAAACTCGGAGCCGGGGACTTCGGCCATCTTGCCGTCCTTCCATTCCAGGCGCACGGCCTTGACCGCCTTCAGCTTGCCCTTTTCACCGATGAATTCCTTGGTGCCGATCGACCAGTCGCGCTCGACACCTTCCTCGTGAGAGGAGGAGGTGCGCAGCTTGAGGGGCCAGTAGGGCCAGGTCAGTTCGCCGTTTTCCTGCTCCGGCGGGCGCGGCAGCAGTTCGATCTGGGTGACGCTGGCGGCGCCGTGGCGGTTGGATGTGCCGACGCAGTCGGAGCCGGTGTCGCCACCGCCGATGACGAGGACATGCTTGCCCTTGACGTTGATCGGATTCTTCTTCGCGCCGTGGTTTTCCTTGTTCTGCGGGATCAGGAATTCCAGGGCGAAATGCACGCCGTCCAGCTCACGGCCAGGGACCGGCAGGTCGCGGGGGGCTTCGGCGCCGCCGGCGAGTACCACCGCGTCGAACTGCTTCTGCAGCTGTTCGGGGGTGACGGTCTTCTTGGCGTCGTTGACGATGCCCTTGGGCAGCTTGGCCGCAGTGACCACGGTGCCGGTGACGAAGCTGACGCCCTCGGCCTTCATCTGCGCCATGCGCCAGTCGATCAGGCGCTTGTCGAGCTTGAAGTCGGGGATGCCATAGCGCAGCAGGCCGCCGATGCGGTCGTTCTTTTCATAGACGGTGACGGCGTGGCCGGCGCGGGCCAGTTGCTGGGCGGCGGCCAGGCCGGCCGGGCCGGAACCGACCACGGCGACCTTCTTGCCGGTTTTCTGGGCCGGCGGCTGCGGCACGACCCAGCCGTTCTCGCCGGCCTTGTCGATGATCGCGCGCTCGATGGACTTGATGCCCACCGGGGACTGCGGGATGTTCAGGGTGCAGGCGGCCTCGCAGGGGGCGGGGCAGATGCGGCTGGTGAACTCGGGGAAGTTGTTGGTCGAGTGCAGCACGGCGATGGCTTCCTGCCACTTGCCGCGATAGACCAGGTCATTCCAGTCGGGAATGATGTTGTTCACCGGGCAGCCGGTATTGCAGAAGGGGATGCCGCAATCCATGCAGCGGGCGCCCTGCACTTTGGCTTCGGCGTCGGTCAGGCGATGGACAAACTCGTCGTAGTTCTTCAGGCGAACTTCGACCGGCTCGTAGGCCTCGGACAGACGTTGGAACTCGAGAAATCCGGTGGGCTTGCCCATTTATGCGGCCTCCTTCTGCTGCGCCATCTCCTTGAGGGCGCGACGATATTCATGGGGCATGACCTTGACGAACTTGGCGCGGTACTTGGTCCAGTTCGCCAGGATGTCCTTGGCCCGTTCGCTGCCGGTGTGCTCGCCATGCTTGGCGATCAGCGACTTCAGCAGCTCCTCGTCGGCGCGGCCCAGGTGGCGCACGTCCACCCGGCCGTGGCCTTCCAGCTCGCCGGTTTCCGAGGCGGCGATTTCTTCCGGCACC
>DATDMT010000053.1:0-3093 GCA_036518635.1 Rhodocyclaceae bacterium
CCCGGGCAATGCACTGGCCCGCATGCTGGAAGAACTCGCGCCGGCGCTGCCGATCCGTTCGATCAGCGATTTCCGCAGCCTCAGCGGCGTCACGGAATGGCTGGGCCTCACTCAAACAGAGTGAGCTTCAACGGGCGGGAAGCCCTTCACTTTTCCGCGTGGATCAGGAAGGTGTCGTAGCTCAAGGGCAAGCCGTGCTCGCTGCGCATTTGCTCGTAGGACTCGACGAAGCGCCGCCAGGCCGCCTTGCCCATCAGGCCGGGGCGACGGTTGCCGCCGGTGACCCGGTTCGCCCCCAGCTCGCGGACGCTGGAGAGCAGCCCCTGCAAGGCGGGGAAATGACGGGTGAGGTTGACCCGCTCCAGGCGGGTCAGGCGCAGGCCGGCGGCGGCGAAGGCTGCGCGCAGCGCCGGTTCGTCGGCGAAGTCGAGGGTATGGCGATAGCCGTCCACCGCGCCGAAGGCCTGCCGGACTTCGCCGAAGGTGGCCGGCCCCAGGGTGCTCAGCGCCAGCCGGCCGCTCGGGCGCAGCACCCGCGCCGCCTCGGCGACGAAGCGCGGCGCATCGCACCACTGCATGGTCAGGTTGGACCAGTAGAAATCAACGCAGGCGTCCTGCAGCGGCAGGCGCTCGGCGTCGGCGCAGACGCGCCGACCCTGGCCCTGGGCGATCAGCATCGGCAAGGCGAAATCCAGCAGCAGCGCATCGACGCCGGGCCAGTGGGCGCGCAGCAGGCCGCTGCCGTGGCCGGTGCCGCAGCCGACGTCGAGCAGTTGCCGCGGCTGCCAGCCCGGAGCGATGCCGGAGAGCAGGTAGAGCGCCGCCTCGCGCTGAAAATCCGCCGCCTTGTCGTAGCTGCCCGCCGCCCGGGCAAAGGCGCGGCGTACTTCAATGCCGGTCATGGTTCGATCCCCGCGAAGCGGCACACCGCCTCGACGAAGCGCACCGGATCGGAGGCGAAGGGCGCGTGGGCGCTGCCCTCGAACACATCGAGCTGGGCGTCGGCCAGCAGGCCCGCCAAGCGCTGGGCCGCCGCCAGGGGCATCAGCGGATCGGCGTCGCCGTGGATCAGCAGCGCCGGCTGTTTGATCTCGGCCAGGGCCGGCCGCAGGTCGTTGCTGCCGAGGAGGCCGAGGCCGGCGCGCAGGGTTGCCGCATCCGCCGGCAGGCCCTCGGCCAGGCAGCCGCGCAGCGCCCGCAGGGCATCGCGGCCCCGGGCATCGCCGTGATGGATCAGCGAAGCAAAGTGTTTCAGCAGCGCCGCCGGATCGGCCTCCAGGCGATTGATGAAATCACCCAACTGCTCCACCGGCAGGGCCGCATCCCAGGCCGGCCGGCTCAGGAAGGAGGCCGTGGCGCCGACCAGCACCAGGCGCGCCACCGAGCGCGGATGGCGCTGGGCGCAGAGCAGGCAGATCTGGGCGCCGAGGGACCAGCCACAGAGCATGGCGCGCGGCGGCAGCGTCGCCGCCAGGGCATCGGCCAGGTCTTCCAGGCTCGCCTCCGGCTGCGGCGCAGAGACGCCATAGCCCGGCAGATCGGCGACATGGACGGTGAAGTGCTTGGCCAACAAATGGGCCGGCAGCGCCCAGGCACCGCTGCCGAGGCCCCAGCCGTGCACCAGGGTGAGGCCGGGGCCTTCGCCCTGGCTATGCACTGCGAGAGTCATGGCGCCTCCGCCAGAGCCGCCAGCAGCGCATCCACATCGGCTTCGCTATGGGCCGCCGACAGCGAGATGCGCAGCCGCGCCTGGCCCAGGGGCACGGTGGGCGGGCGGATTGCCGGCGCCCACAGGCCGCGCTGCTGCAGATGGCCGGAAAGCGCCAGGGCCGCATCGTTGCCACCGACGATCAGCGGCTGGATCGCAGTGGGCGAATCCGCCAGTTGCCAGGAGCGCGCCTCGGCAATCGGCGCCAGGCCGGCGCGCAGCCGCGCCACCAGCGCGTTCAGGTGGGCGCGACGCTCGTCGGCGGCGGCAATCCGGCCCAGGCTTTCGATCAGCGCGCAGGACAGGGCCGGCGCCGCGGCGGTGGTGAAAATGTAGGTGCGGGCGGTGTTGATCAGCCACTCGATCACCCGCGTGTCGCCGGCGACGAAGGCCCCGGCGACACCGGCGGCCTTGCCGAAAGTGCCGACATAGACGATCCGCGGCGAGGCCGGCAGGCGCCAGTGGTTCAGGCAGCCCCTGCCCTGCTCGCCCAAGACGCCGAAGCCGTGGGCGTCGTCCACCACCAGCCAGGCGTCATGGCGCTCGGCCAGCGCGAAGAGTTGATCCAGGGGCGCCAGATCGCCGTCCATGCTGAACACCGCATCGACCAGGATCAGCTTGCGCTTGGCCGTGCTGGTCTCCAGCAGGCGCGCCAGGGCCGCCATGTCGTTGTGGGCATAGCGCTTGTGTTCGGCGCGGGAATTGATCGCCGCGTCGATCAGCGAGGCGTGGTTCAGTCGGTCGGCGAACACCGCATCGCCACGCCCCACCAGGGCCGGCGTCACCGCCAGGTTGGCCATGTAGCCGGTGGAAAAAGTGAGCGCCCGCGGCAGGCCGACGAACTCGGCGAGGCGTTCCTCCAACTCCTCATGGGGCCGCAGATGGCCGCCCACCAGATGCGAGGCGGCGCTACCGGCACCCCAGCGGCGGGCGCCCTCGACCAGCGCGGCGACGATGGCCGGATCGTTGGCGAGGCCCAGGTAATCGTTGTTGCAGAAGGACAGCAGCGGCTTGCCATCGGCCGTCAGGCGCGGTACGGCCGGCGTATCGATGACCCGGCGATGGCGCCGCAGGTGCTGGTGGTCGAGGGCGGCGAGGCGCTGTTCGAGATCGTCAAGGATCATCAGGCCAACACCGAATTCAGTGTCGCCAGGATGCCTGCCGCCAGCAATTCGGCCTCGGCATCGTCCAGCACATAGGGCGGCATCAGATATACCGTGTTGCCGATGGGCCGCAGCAGCAGCTCATTGGCCAGCGCAGCGGAGAAAAAGCGGCGCGAGAAATCGGCCGGCGCACCCATCACGTCGAAGGCCCAGATCATCCCCTGGCGACGGAAGTGGCGCACCCGCGGATGGGCTTTAAGCGGCGCCAGCAGCGCGGTAAGG
>DATDMT010000054.1:0-61097 GCA_036518635.1 Rhodocyclaceae bacterium
CCGCGCTTCGCCAGTTGCATCGCCGACAGCGAGGTGCTGATGGCGGTGCTCGACCGGGAGAACCTGACCCGCATCGTCGCCGACCACCCGGGCATGGGCGTCAAGATCCTGATGGAATTGCTGATGCTGCTGAACCAGCGCCTGCGTATCGTCAGCAACGACCTGATGAAGTGCAACGCCGAGCGGAAAAAACGCATCGGCATGCGCTGAAGCGCCGGCCCGTCTCCGGGCCGAGATTGCCTTACCCCATCCAGCCCTGATCCATCGCGTATTTGACGAAGCCCGCGGGCGTCGTGATGCCCAGCTTGCGTCGCAGGCTGAGGCGATGGGTTTCCACCGTGCGCACGCTGATGTCCAGGCGCTGGGCGATGCGCTTGTTCGACAGGCCCTGGGCCAGCAGCAGCAGGATTTCCCGCTCGCGGCCGGTGATCGGGTGCTCCTTGTCGGCGATCGGCTCGGTCAGCGCCGCCATCACCGCCGGATCGAAATGGCTGCCGCCGGCGGCGACAGTTTCTATCGCCGCGATGATGCCCGCCACCGGCGTGTCCTTCAGCACATAGCCGCTGGCCCCGGCGCGGATCGCGCTGGCGACGTACTCGGCCTTGTCGTACATGCTGAGGATCAGGGTCTTCATCCCCGGCTGGCGTTCCCGCAGCTTGAGGGTGAACTCGATGCCGTTCATGCCCTTCATGCTGATGTCCACCAGCACCAGGTCCGGCTGCAGGCGCTCGGCCAGTTCCAGAGCTGCTTCGCCGTCGCCGGCGTCGCCCACCACGCGCAGGTTGCGCGTCGCATCGAGGCGCGCCTTGAGGCCCTCGCGGACCAACGGATGGTCGTCCAGCAACAGCAGCTTGATGACTTCAGGGGCAGGCTTGTTCATCGCGGCGCTCCCATCGGCAGGCTGACGAACAGGGTCGAAGCGCCTGGCTGGGACTCGATCTGGAACTGCCCGCCGAGATATTCGATGCGCTCGCGCATATTGCGCAGACCGATGCCCTGCTGGCGCCGGTTCATCTGCTCGATGTTGAAGCCGACGCCGTTGTCGCCGATGGTCAGGCGGATGGTGTCGCCTTCCTCGCAGAGGCTGGCTTCCACCTGGCTGGCGTGGGCGTGGCGCTCGATATTGGTCAGCGCCTCCTGGGCGATGCGGAACAGGGTCAGGGCGGTGTTCTCCGGCAGCGGCCGGCCCACCGGCTCGACGCGGATGTTCACCATCAGCCCGGTGCGGGTGCCGAAATCGGCCAGCAGTTGCTCCAGGGCCACCGACAGGCCCAGGTCGTCGAGCAGGGTGGGGCGCAGGTCGTGGGAGATACGACGTACCTCGGCGATGGCGCCGCCGAGATTTTCCAGGCCCTTCCTCAGGTCGGCCAGGGGCTCGCCTTCGCCGCTTTCCAGCCGGTGCTCGGCCAGCTCGAACTGGAACTTGATCGACACCAGCAATTGGCTGATGCCGTCGTGCAACTCGCGCGACACGCGCGAGCGTTCTTCCTCCTGCATGGTGACGATGCGCTGGGTCAGCTCCTTCTGCTTGCGGTCGGCCAGCCGGTGTTCGCTGACGTTGAGCATGATGCCGCCGGCAAACACCACCAGCACCGACACGGCGGCGATCGCCGCCAGGGTCAGCATGGTGTCGTGGATGTTGGCGGCGACGTCGTCGCGCACCTTGCGCGTGGTGCGCTCGACATCGTCGAGATACAGGCCTGTGCCGAGCACCCAGCCCCAGCGCTTGACCGGCACCACGTAGCCGATCTTTTCCGCCATCTGCTGGTTGGAGGGCTTCTCCCACTGGTAGCGCAGATAGCCGCCACCCTTCTGCGCCTGCTCGATCAGACCCTGGATCACCGCCACGCCCTGCGGGTCGCGCAGCTTCCACCAGTTGTTGCCGACCATCTCCGGCTTGCGCGGATGGACCAGATTGGTGCCGGCCTGGTCGTAGACGAAAAAGTAGCCGTCGTCGCCGTAGTTCATGTCCTTCAGCAGCGCCTGGGCCCGCGCCTGGGCTTCCTTTTCCGAAACCCCGTCGGCATGCAGATGGTCGATGGCGGTGGTCGCCATATGCACGTAATTGGTCAGCTCTTCGCGCCGCGAGGCGAGGAAGCGCTCCTCGATCAGGGTCGCCTGGCGGTCCGCCAGTTGCGCGCTCTGGGTGCTGACCACATAGGCCAGCGCGGCGATCACCAGCAGCATCGGCAGCACGGTCAGCAGAATGATCCGGTACTGAAGTTTCAGCATGCCTCCTCCGTTCCTCCTCCCCGCTTGGTCGCGGGTGTGTGGCGCAGTGTATTGCCCCCGCTGGCGATTGGACAGGGTTGCGGGCTGCGTAGTTTTACCGATGGCGAGCGGCGCAGGCCATGGCTAGAGTGCCGAACGAGCATTGGATGAAGTTTCAATTTTTACAACACGAAGGAGGAAACGAAATGAAGAAGACAATCATTGGCGGCCTGCTGGTCGCCCTGCTCGGCAGCTCTGCCGCCTTCGCGGCGGACAGCATCAAGATCGCCATCACCGGCCCCTTCAGCGGTGGTTCGGCACCCATGGGCGCCTCCATGCGCGACGGTGCCAAGCTGGCGATCAACACCATCAATGCCAAGGGCGGCGTGGATGTCGGCGGCAAGAAGCTCAAGTTCGAAGTGGTCGAACGCGACGACGAAGCCAAGAACGAACGCGGCGCCCTGATCGCCCAGGAACTGGCGGCGATGAGCGACCTTTCCGGCGTCATCGGCACGGTGAATACCGGCGTCGTGCTGGCCGGCGACAAGCACCTGCAGGAGAAGGGCATCGTCAAGATCATCACCCCGGCCGCCGGCTCGGCCTCGATGACCCAGTGGCGCGACGCCAAGGTGCCGAACCTGTCGATCTTCCGCTTCGCCGCCCATGACGGCATCCAGGCGGCGATGGTGGTGGAGGAGGCGATCAACCGCAAATTCACCAAGGTGGCGATCGTCCATGACGCCACCAACTACGGCGTCTCCGGCCGCAACGACTTGGTGGACCAGATCGCCAAGCAGGGCAACAAGCTGGAAGTGGTCGCCACCGAGAAGTTCAACATCGGCGACAAGGACATGAGCGCGCAACTGCTGCACGCCAAGTCCGCCGGCGCCCAGGCGATCCTGATCTGGGGCATTGGCCCGGAACTGGCGGCGGTCTCCAACGGCATGGCCAAGATCGGCATGAAGGTGCCGCTGATCGGCGGCTGGACCCTGTCGATGGCCAACTACATCGACAACGCCGGCAAGAATGCCGACGGCACGCTGATGCCGCAGACCTTCATCGAGGAAGCGGTAACGCCGCAGACCAAGGCCTTCATCGAGTCCTATCACAAGACCTACAACGTCACGCGGATTCCCTCGCCGGTGTCCGCCGCCCAGGGCTATGACGCGGTGCTGATCTTCGCCGCGGCAGTGAAGCAGGCCGGCAGCACCGATTCGAAGAAGATCAAGGAAGCCCTGGAAGACCTGAAGGAGCCGGTGCCGGGCGTGATCGCCACCTGGAACAAGCCCTTCAGCAAGTGGGATCCGGCCGATGAATCGACCCATGAAGCCTTCCGCCGCGAACAGACGGTGATGGGCATGGTCAAGGACGGCCATGTGACCTTCGCCAACGAAGCCGACCGGGCACGCCTGGCCAAGGCTTCCGGCGGCAAGAAGGCCAAGTAAACAGCCAACCGGGAAGAGGGGGCTCGCGCCCCCTCGAAAAAACATCATGGATATTTCCGTAATCAGCCAGATCGTCGTCAGCGGCGCGCTGATGGGCCTGGTGTACGCCCTGATCGCCTACGGCTTTCAGCTCACCTTCGCCACCAGCAAGACCATCAACTTCGGTCAGGGCGAACTGGTGATGCTGTCGGCCCTGTTCAGCCTGACCCTGACCAACTTCGGCCTGCCCTATTGGGTGATGGTGCCCGGCGGTCTGGCCTTCGGCGCCCTGCTCGGGCTCTGCGTCGAACGTGCCGCGGTGCGCCTGGCGCTGGAGCAGAAGAGCGAAGGCTGGATTCTGCTGTCGATCATCATCGGCCTGTTCGGCTTCTCCACCGCCGAGAACATCTGGGGCCGCGACGACCATCCCTTCCCGACGCCGATTTCTTCCGACCCGATCCACGTCCTCGGCGTGGACATCACGCCCCTGGAAATCTCGGTGGCCATCGGCGTGCTCGGCATCATGGGCCTGATCGAACTGTTCAAGCGCCGCACCCTTATGGGCAAGGCCTTCGAGGCGGTCTCCGCCGACCGCGATGCGGCCGAGTTGATGGGCATCTCCTCCACCCGCACGGTGATGCTGTCCTACGGCCTCTCCGGCTCGGTAGCGGCCCTGGCCGGCATCCTCGTCGCGCCGATCACCACCGTCGGCCCAACCATGGCTGCGGCGCTGATCCTCAAGGCATTCTCGGTGGCGGTGGTGGCCGGCCTCGAATCCGGTTTCGGCGTGGTCCTGGTGGGCCTGTTCCTCGGCGCCCTGGAAAACGTCGCCAGTCTTTACCTCGGCAGCGGCTGGCGCGAAGCGCCCGGCCTGGTGCTGTTGATCCTCGCCCTGGCGCTACGGCCCAACGGCATTTTCGGCAAAGCCAGCATTCGCAAGGTCTGACACCATGAAACGATTCCTCCTGATCCGTGGCGCCGAACTGGCGGCCCTGCTGTTCCTCGCCGCCATTCCGCTGCTGGTGACCAATCCCTTCGCCCTCGGCCTGCTGACCCTGCTGGCGATCTACGGCATCCTCTTGATCGGCCTCGACGTCACCGTCGGCTATCTCGGCCAGGTCAATCTGGCCCAGGCCGCCTTCCTCGGCATCGGCGCCTACACCGCCGGCCTCTTGGTGATGAAGCTCGGCGCCGGCCTGTTGCCGTCCCTGGCCGCCGCCTTCGTGCTGTGCCTGGTGATCGGTTCGCTGCTGGCGCTGCCGGCGTTGCGTCTGGAAGGCCCGCAGTTCGCCCTGGCGACCCTGAGCTTCCTGGCGCTGACCACCACCGTGTTGAACGAGTGGGAAGGCCTGACCCACGGCGCCGAGGGCCTCTCGCTGACCCGGCCGCCGCTGTTCGGCATCGCGCTTGATGCGCCGGGCTTCTACTGGCTTTGCCTGGGCTTGCTGGCCCTGGTCTGGATGGGCATGCGCAACCTGCTGTCCTCGCAATGGGGGCGGGCCTTCGAGGCCCTGCGCGACAGCCCCATCGCCACCGATGCGATGGGCGTCGGCACCTACCGCCACAAGGTCATCGCCTTCGCCTTCGGCTCCGCCCTGGGCGGCCTGGCCGGTGGCCTCTACGCCTTCAACTTCCAATACCTGCAGCCGCAAAGCTTCGTCTACGAGCTGATGGTGATCCTACTCCTCGGTGTGGTGCTCGGCGGGCGTAAAAGCCTGTGGGGCGCCTTGGTGGGCGCAGCACTTATCGTGCTGTTGCCCAACCTTTTGTCCAACCGCACCCTGTTCCAGGTGTTTTCCGCCATCGGCCTGATCGTCGCCCTCGGCGCCGGCATCAGCGGCCTGGCACGTAAATCCGTCGGCCGCTTCCAGGCGGTGGCGCCGATGGCTGCCATGGGCCTGCTGACCGTCGGCAGCCTGCTGGTGAGCAATACCGAAGACTGGCGCAAGGCGATCTTTGCCCTGATGCTGTTCGCTGTGGTGGTGGGCCTGCCGGAAGGCTTGATGGGCTATGCCGCCGGCGCCCTGACGCGGCTGTTCCGCGTACCGCCGGCACCACTGCCGCAACCCATGCCGCTGGACGAAGTGCTGCCGCTGCAGCCGGTGTCGGAACAGACCCTGCTCGAACTGCGTGAGCTGAAGCGCTACTTCGGCGGCGTCAAGGCGGTGGACGGCGTTTCCCTGACCATCCGCTCCGGCCATGTGCACGGCCTGATCGGCCCCAACGGCTCGGGCAAGTCCACCGCGGTGAACGTGATCTCCGGCCTGTATTCCCCCAGCGGCGGCGACATCCTGCTGGATGGCGTTTCCCTGCCGCGCGGCAGCCTGTTTGCCGTGGCCGGCGCCGGCATCGCCCGCACCTTCCAGAACCTGCAATTGTTCAGCGAGCTGACGGTGATCGACAACGTCATGGTGGCGCTGCGCGACACCTACCGCACGCCCTGGCCCTTCGTCCTGCTCGGCTTCGCCCGCGGCGAGGAGCGCCGGGCGCAAGCGGCGGCGATGGCCCTGCTGGAACTGGTCGGCCTGGCCGATCAGGCCCAGGCCAAGGCCCGCGACCTGACCTATGGCGCCCAGCGCTTCCTCGAAATCGCCCGTGCCCTGGCGCGCAAGCCGCGGCTGCTGATCCTCGACGAGCCGGCCGCCGGCCTCGCCCATCCGGACGTCAACGTGCTGGTGGAGATCATCAAGCGGGTCCATGGCCGCGGCATCACCATGATCCTGATCGAACACCACATGGACGTGGTCTGCGAACTCTGCGATTCAGTCACCGTGCTCGACGGCGGCCGCATCATCGCCGAGGGCGAGCCGGACATCGTCAAGCGCGATCCCAAGGTGGTCGAGGCCTACCTCGGCGCCATGGCCGCCGATAGCGAACCCCCTGCCGCCGCCGTGGCCGCGGCCGCCTGAAGGAGAACCCGATGCTGAAAGTTTCCAACCTGCATGCCGGTTACGGCGGCGCCGAAGTGCTGACCGGCGTCAATCTCGAAGTCAAGGCCGGCAGCGTGGTCGCCCTGATCGGCGCCAACGGCGCCGGCAAGACCACTACCATGCGCGCCATCTCCGGCATGGTCCGGCCCAGCAAGGGCCAAGTGACCATCGAGGGCGAACACGTCGAGGGCCTCGCCGCCTCGCGCATCGCCCGTCTCGGTCTGGCCCACTCGCCGGAAGGGCGCAAGGTCTTCGGCCCCCTGTCGGTGGAGGACAACCTGCTGCTCGGCGCCTATCGCCGCCTGCCGCGCTTTTTCGGTTTCCGCGAAAAGGCCCAGGAGGAACTGGACAAGGTCTACAACCTGTTTCCCCGCCTCAAGGAACGCTATCGCCAGGCCTCCGGCACCCTCTCCGGCGGCGAGCAGCAGATGCTCGCCATCGGTCGCGCGCTGATGGCGCAACCCAAGGTGGTGCTGCTCGACGAGCCCTCGATGGGGTTGGCACCGGTGATTGTTCAGGAAGTGTTTTCCATCGTCCGTCGCCTCAAGGAAGCCGGCATCACCTTGCTGCTGGTGGAGCAGTTCGCCAAGAGCGCGCTGGAAGTGGCCGACTACGCCTACGTGATGGAGCGCGGCCACATCGCCGTGGCCGGCACGCCGGCCGAGCTGCGCCGCGACGAGCGGGTGTTGGCCGCCTATCTGGGTTAAGCAGTTCTGCAGCAAAGCAGCACCACAAAACAAAACTTATCTACGGAGAAGCTCATGAGAACAGCATTTCGCAGTGCCCTCGGGGCACTTTGTGCAGTCGCTACCCTGGCGACCGCCGGCGCCGCCGAGGCGCAACTGATGGACAAGAAGGCGCTGACCCTGGCCGAGGCGCGCAAGGCCATGCAGGCGGCCACGGCCGAGGCCAAGAGCAACGGCTGGAACGTGGTGATCGTGGTGGTGGATGACGCCGGCTACCCGCTGACCCTCGACCGCCTCGACAACACCCAGCGCCCCAGCGTGGACATCGCCGTCGGCAAGGCCCGCACCGCCGCCCTGTTCCGCCGCCCCAGCGCGGCGCTGGAGGACACGATCAACAAGGGCCGTAACGCCTTCCTCTCGGTGGACGGTTATGTGTTCCTGCAAGGCGGCATCCCGATCGTTGTCGGCGGCGACGTGATCGGCGCGGTGGGCGTCTCCGGGGTCAAGTCCGAGCAGGACGAGCAAGTGGCCAAGGCCGGCGCCGCCGCAGTCGGCCGCTGATTTCCTGAGCTTCCGCAGCCGGCACTCGTCGCGAGTGCCGCCGCCTGCGCTCGGCTGAATGCCGAGGGCGGGGCGCTGCGCGCCTAAACCTGTTTTGCACTCGGATTCATGCTGCTTGCGCAGCGTGGAGGGGAATCGCCATGCCCAATTTCAGCAAATGCAGCATCGGCATCAAGCTGCTGATTGCGCCGGCCACCATCGCCGCGCTGCTGCTCTGCCTCACTGCCGGGGCGATGTTTGGCCTGATGCGCTCGCAGGCGGCGCTCGGCCAGGTGTACGACGTCAACCTGCCCTTCCTGGCCCAGGCCCATGGCATCGAGACCTCGCTGCATCGTGCCCATGTCAGCCTGTATCGCCTGCTGTCCCAGGCTGCGGCGGGTTTCGACGGCAGCAAGTTGAACGCCGAGGGGGGCGCGATCCAGGCCGATCTGCAGCAGGCGGTCAAGCGCGTCCAGGGCTTCAGCCAGGATGCCCGCCTGAGCGAGGAGGAGCGTCGCAGCCTGGGCGAGCTGGCCGGCAAGATCGAGCTGTATCGCAAGACCACCGCCGACACGGTGGATATCGCCCTGGTCCAGGTGTCGATGGCGACCACCTTCATGACCAAGGCCGATGCCCAGTACGACGCGGCGCTGGCCCTGGCGCAGAAATTCGCCGCGGCGCGGACGGCCGATTCGGAACGGGCCAAGGCGGCGGTGGCCGGCGACGCTCGCCTAGCCCTGCCGTTGCTGGCCGGCGGCGGCGCGCTGTGCCTGCTGGCCGCGACCTGGGTGACGCTGGCAGTGCGGCGCTCGATCCTGGCGCCGGTGGAGGACATGCGCAGCGTCGCCGAACGCCTGAGCGGCGGCGACCTGACGGCGCGGGTGGCGGTGACTGGCAGCGACGAGATCGCCCGCAGTTCGGCGGCGCTGAATGCCTTCGCCGACCATCTGCACGACATCGTCCAGGGCGTGATAGCGACGGCGCAGCGGCTGGCCCAGGCCGCCGCCGAGAGCAACCGCGAGTCGGCGCAGGCCGCCGACCGCTCGGGGCGCCAGGCGGATACCGCGGCGACGGTGGCCGGCCTGATCCAGGACATGATCGGCGCCCTCGGCGTGATCAACCAGCATGCCGACGCGCTGCGCCAGGCGGCCGCCACCAGCCGTGAATCCACCGAAGCCGGCCGGGTCAGCGTGCAGTCCATCGCCGGCGAGATGGGGGTGGTGAATTCCGCCTTCGGCTCGATCCAGGGTTCGGTCGAGGAGTATGTGGAAAGCATGATGTCGATCCAGTCGCTGACGGTGCAGGTCAAAGATCTGGCGGAGCAGACCAATCTGCTGGCGCTGAATGCGGCGATCGAGGCGGCCCGCGCCGGCGACATGGGCCGAGGCTTCGCCGTGGTGGCCGACGAGGTGCGCAAACTGGCGGAAAAGTCGGCGTCCGCTGCGGCCGACATCGATGCCGTCACCACCTCCATCGGCAGCCGCTCCGACCAGACCGGCGCCGCCCTGCAGCGAGGCCAACATGCCTTGGCTGCCTGTTCGCGCCAGGTGACGCAACTGCAGGATGTGTTCGGCCGCTCGAGCCTCACGGTGGCGACCACCGCCGAGGGCGCTGCCGAAATCGCCCGCCGCGTCGAGCAGCAAACCCAGGCCGGCCAGGCCGTCGCCAGCGGCGCCAGCGAAATCGCCGGGATGGCCGAGGCCGGCGCGGCGACCGGCATCAAGACCAAGGAATCCGCCCAGATCCTCGACCGGCTGGCGTCGTCTCTCGCCGAGTCGGTCTCGGGTTTCAAAACGTAGTTCCCTTCATCAACCCACGCAGGAGATCAGCCCATGAAAAAAATCTATAACCGTACCGCCTTTGCCTTCTTCCTTGCCCTCTGCTCCGGCGCCGCCCTGGCGCAGGAGCACGGCAGCGCCGACGACGCCAAGAAGATGGTGGTCGGCGCCATCGCCCACATCAAGGAAGTCGGCGCCGAAAAGGCCTTTGCCGAGTTCAGCGAAGGCGACAAATGGAAGTTCAAGGACGTGTACCTGTTCTGCTACCAGTTCACCGGCACCAATGTCTGCCACGGCGCCAACAAGGCGCTGATCGGCAAGAACCTGATCGACATGAAGACCGCCGACGGCCAGCCGCTGATCGCCAATATGATCGGCATCGCCAAGAGCAATGGCATGGGCTGGATCGACTACCAGTGGCCGCACCCGGTGACCAAGAAGATCGAGGGTAAGAAGGCCTACATCCAGCGCATTCCCGGCTATGAGGGCTTTGTCGGCGCCGGGGTGTACCAGTAAACGGGGGTCAGCGCAGGCGGAAGGTGACCGGCAGGATCATCTCCCGCTTGCCGCCGGCATCCACCCGGCCCATCGCATAGGCGGCGCGTAGCGCCGCCTGGTCGAGGATGGGGTGGCCGCTGCTGGCGGCGATGTCGGCCTCCTGCACGGCGCCGCTGGCGTCCAGGGTCAGCAACAGCCGGACTTCGCCTTCGAGACCGGCTTTGATCGCTTCCGCCGGGTAGTAGAGGTGTTCGGCCAGCTTGCGCTGGGCGATTTCCGTCACCGGGCGCGGCTTGGCGGCCGGGACCGGGCGCTTGGCAGGAATGGGCGGCGGTGGTGGCGGTGCTGCCTCGGCCGGGGGGGCGGCCTGGGCGATGGTGTCCTTCAGCAGCGGGCCTTCCGCCGGGGCTTCCGCGGCCGCCGGAATCAGCCTCACCTCCAGCGGCGGGGCCGGCGCCTTGTCGGCCGGCCAGTGCAGGGCAGAGGCTGCCAGCAACAGGGCATGCAGCAGGAGCGAGATTGCCAGGGCGGCCGCCAAGCGGTTGCGGGGGGCGGGTTGAGGAAAATGGGCCATTCTTGGCCTATTATCCGCGCTGCCCCGATCCGGGCGATCCCCGAATAGTCGCCAAGTTTCCCGAGTTTCCCCCCAGATTTCCCCTGAAGGTTTCCCTTTGAAGCATCGATTGCGCAGCCTGCTGTTGGCGGGCCTGGTATTTCTCACCCCCTACGCCTATGGAGCTTTGCCGGACCCGGCCGCCTTCGGCGTGGCCATGGAGCTGGGCAATGTGGACAAGGCCCGCGACTGGCTGGACCAGGGACTGCCGCCGGATTTCGTCGCCGACCGGATCGGCTCGGGCCTGATGATTGCCGCCTGGGAGGGCAACCTGCCGCTGATGGAGGTCTTCGTCCAGCGTGGCGCTGACGTCAATTTCACCAACGCCATGGGCGAGCAGGCCCTGCAACTGGCGGCCTGGAAGGGCAAGCTGGAGGCAGTGCAGTGGCTGCTGGCCCACGGCGCCAGCGTCAATCGCCAGGGCAAGGAATGGAGCGCGCTGCATTACGCGGTGTTCGCCGGCAACGGCGAGATCGCCAAGCTGCTGCTGCAGCGGGGCGCCGACGTGAACGGCCAGGCGCCGAACGGTTCCTCGGTGCTGATGATGGCGGCGCGGGAAGGCCGCGAGGACCTGGCCAAGGCGTTATTGGCGGCCGGCGCCGATCCGATGCTGAAGAACGAGAACGGCGACACGGCGCTGAGCTGGGCGATGCGCCAGGGCAACCTGAAGATCGCCAAGCTGGTGTCCTCCCCCAATCAATTCGCCAAGGCGGTCAAGGCGCCGCCAGAGAGCTTCGGCACGGCGATGCGCTCGGTGCCGCCGCCGGCGGGGATTTCCGAAATCCTGCGGCAGATTCGCCTGGCGGAGGCCCAGGGCCTGCCCACCGAGGAACTGCGGGCGCGTTTCCATGCGGCCGTGGATGCCTACAAACGCAACGAACCGCCGCCGCGGGCCAAGGCCCTGGTGGTCCAGCCGCGGGTGCCGAAGGGCCTGGTGATCACCGCCCAGCGCCAGGGCAGCGGCGAGCGCGCCGAGGTGGTCTATGGCGATGCCGCCAAGCCGGCAACGTCTCCCGCGGTCGCCGCGGCCGCGGCCGGCGCAGTGGCGGAAGACCCGATGGAATTGCTGCGCCAGTTGCGTCTGGCTGACGCCGCGGGCAAGCCCACGACCGAACTGCGCAAACGCTTCCTCGAAGCGGTGAGACGCTACAAGGGCCAGCAGTGATGAGCGACAAATACGAAGTCCGCCCCGAGCAGTCGGTGGAGCTGCTCAAGGAACTCCATATCCTGACCCGCGACGGCAAGATGAACCAGGACAGCCGGCGCAAGCTGAAGCAGGTCTACCACCTGTTCCAGTTCATCGAGCCACTGCTCAAGGAAGCCGCCGAAGCCCGCGCCCAGGGCGGCCAGCCGGGCGTCAGCCTGGTGGACCACGGCGCCGGCAAGTCCTATCTGGGCTTCATTCTCTACGACCTGTTCTTCAAGCAGCAGCCACGGGACTTCGTCGCCGCCAGCCGCATCTGCGGCATCGAGACCCGCGACGAACTGGTGAGCCGCTCGCGGGAACTGGCGGCTCGCCTGGCTTTCGAGGCGATGGAATTCCAGCGCCTGACGGTGGCCGAGTCCATCGACTCGCCGGCCCTGCCGGCCACGGTGGACATCGTCACCGCGCTGCATGCCTGCGACACCGCCACCGACGACGCAATCCGTTTCGCCCTGGCCAAGCGCGCCCGCTATATTGTGCTGGTACCCTGTTGCCAGGCCGAGGTGGCGGCGGTGCTGCGCAAGAATAAGGGCCAGGCCCTCGGCCGTAGCGCCCTGACCGAGCTGTGGCGGCACCCGATCCACACCCGTGAATTCGGCAGCCATGTCACCAACGTGTTGCGCTGCCTGCAACTGGAGGCCCACGGCTACCAGGTGAACGTTACCGAGCTGGTGGGCTGGGAACATTCGATGAAAAACGAGCTGATCATCGCCAGCGACAAGAAGCTGCCGCGCCGTCGCCCCACCGAGCGCCTGGCCGAAGTGCTGCAGACTCTCGGCCTGGAGGAGATGGGCGGCCGTTTCTTCGCGCCGGAGGCGAACCATGGCGATTGAGTTCCAACTGCGCGGCGAATACGTCGCTCTCTGCGATCTGCTTAAGCTGGCCGGCATCGCCCAGAGCGGCGGCCAGGGCAAGCTGATGGTGGCCGAGGGCGAAGTGAGCGTGGACGGCCAGCCGGAAAACCGCAAGGCGGCGAAGATCCGCGCCGGCCAGGTGGTCGAGTGCCTCGGCCAGAAAATTCACGTGATCGCGGAGAATTAAGGTGTGGACCTATCCCCCGACCCCTTTCCCGAGGAAAGGGGTGACGTTGGTTCAGCCGTGTTACGGCTTCCACGCTCAAACAACTAGGCCTCCTTCGGGCGGCCGTGCGGAGGCCTGAGATGGCGATTCAATGGTTCCCCGGCCACATGACCTCGGCGCGCAAGAAGGCCGCCGAGGTGATGGCCAAGACCGACGTGGTGATCGAAGTGCTCGACGCCCGCCTGCCCGAGGCCAGCAGCAACCCGATGATCCGCGAGCTGCGCCTGCACCGCCAGCGCCCCTGCCTGAAGCTGCTGAACAAGTCCGACCTGGCTGACCCGGAAGTGACCAAGGCCTGGCTCGACTACTACAACCGCCAGCCGGGGGTGAAGGCCGTCGCCATCTCCAGCAAGAAGGCCAGCGACGTGACCAAGATTCCCGGCCACTGCCAGACCCTGGCGCCGCATCGCGACGACAACCACAAGCCGCTACGGATGATGATCATGGGCATCCCCAACGTCGGCAAATCGACGCTGATGAATGCGCTCTTGAAGCGCAAGGTGGCGGCGGTGGGCGACGAGCCGGCGGTGACCAAGAGCGTGCAGAGCCTGGATATCAGCCCGCGCCAGACCATTACCGATACGCCGGGCCTGCTCTGGCCGAAGATTGAGCACGACAGCGACGGCTACATGCTGGCCGCCAGCCATGCGGTGGGCGTCAACGCGGTGATCGAGGAAGAGGTCGCCGCCCACTTGGCGGAAATTCTGCTGGCGCGCTATCCGCAGTTGCTGGCCGCCCGCTACGGCTTCAAGACCGAGGGCATGGACCCCATCGGCGTGATCGAAGCAGTGGCGAAAAAGCGCAGTTGCTTCCTCAAGGGCAAACACGCCGGCGAGCTGGATATGGACAAGGCCTCGATCATCCTGCTGACCGAATACCGCGGCGGCATCCTGGGCCGGATCAGTCTGGAAACCCCGGAGAGCCGCGCCGCGATGTTGGCGGCGGCAGCCAGCAGCAAGGCCGCCAAGGCGGCACCCGCCGCAGAAGAGTAACGGCGCCGCGTCATCGCGGTGCTATTCTGAACGGGTATTTTCGCCGCGGCCCTTCCATGTCAATTCGCTTCAGACACAGCCTGGTTTTTCGCATCGGCCTGGTTGGTCTGTTTCTGGTGGCGCTTGGCACCGGGATGCGGCTGGCCATGTCGCTGCCCTTCCTGCAAAGCCAGATCCTGGAACTGGCTTCGGCGCAGCAGTTGTCGATTGCCAGCTATGCCGCCGCCGATATCGATGGGCGCATCAATCGGCGACTGCAATTGATCGGCACGCTGGCGCATAACTTCGCCCGACATCAACCGCAAAGCCAGGACGCAGTCAGCGAATGGGTGCGTGAGCGACAGGAACTGAATTCGGTATTCAACAGCGGTCTGCTGGTGGTTCGGCCCGACGGCAAAGGCCTGCTCGGCGAGTACCCGGTGGTGCCCAAGCGCGCCGGCCTGGATTTCTCCCAGACCGATTGGTTCCGCGATGCCGTACGCGGCACCCTGCCGGTGGTCGGCAAGCCCTATCGTGGCCGTGCCGATGGCGATCCGATCGTGGTGATGGCAGCGGCGGCGCGCGATCAGCGCGGCCAGTTGCTGGCGGTCATCGCGGGGGTTTCGGTGATCACCGCGCCGGGCTTTCTCGACCCCCTGCTAACTTCCCGCATCGGCGACAGTGGCGGTTTTCTGCT
This sequence comes from Rhodocyclaceae bacterium, assembly GCA_036518635.1. Taxonomy (GTDB): domain Bacteria; phylum Pseudomonadota; class Gammaproteobacteria; order Burkholderiales; family Rhodocyclaceae; genus AWTP1-18. Next base: position 14,633 of record DATDMT010000054.1, read on the forward strand.
GATTTCGCCGCGGGACAACCTGTTCGTCTTTTCTTCCGATCCGAGCATGATCCTCAAGCCGACGCCGCCGGCTGGTGTCAATCTGCTGCACGACCGGGCCATGGCCGGGTTTCGCGGCAGCGGCGTGACAGTCAATGCCAAGGGCGTCGAGGAGCTCTCGGCGATGGCCAGCGTGCCCGCCACCGGCTGGTTCGTCGTCGCTCGCTTGCCGACGGCCGAGGCCCTGCGGCCGGTGGATTCCCTGCGCGACTTCTTCCTGCGCAACAGCGTGCTGAACGTGGCGGTGGTGCTGGGCCTGATGTTTTGGCTGTTGCCGCGGATGCTGCGGCCCCTGCGTGAGGCGGCGAAGGCGATGCACCGTATGGCGGATGGCCGCAACGAGCTGAAGCCGCTGCCGGCGGGGCGCCCCGACGAAGTAGGGGAAATGGTGGCTGGCTTCAATTTCCTGCTGGAGAAGCTGCAGCGCAACGAGGCCAGCCTGCGCGAGAGCGAGGGGCGGCTGGCCTACATGGCCCATCACGACGTGCTGACCGGCTTGCCCAACCGGGTGATGTTCGAGGATCGCCTGGCCCAGGCCCTGGCCCGCGCCGAGCGCAGCAAGCAGCAGATGGCAGTGCTGTTCTGCGATCTGGACGGCTTCAAGCCGGTGAATGACGAGCATGGCCATGCGGTCGGCGATCTGGTTTTGCAGCAGGTGGCGGAGCGTCTCAGCGACGGCCGTCGTCGCGCCGATACGGTGGCCCGCCTCGGCGGCGACGAGTTCGTCATCCTGCTGCCCGACCTGGACGATGCGCGATCGGCGGCAGCCATCGTCGCCCAGCAATGCATCGCCTCGATTCAACAGCCAATTGATCTGGACGGACGTTCGATCCGGGTCTGCGTCTCCATCGGCGTGGCCCTCTACCCGCAGGCCGGCGATAGCGGTTCGCAACTGCTCTCCTGCGCCGACGCCGCGATGTACCGGGCCAAGCAGGCCGGCAAGGGCCGCTACGTTTTCCTCGACGAATGAGTCCGAACTAGCGGCGCTTGCGCCGTAGCGGCTTGCTGAGCTTGGCCCCCAGGCCGACCGCGGCGCGGGCCAGCAGGTCGGCCTCGCCGTTGCGATGGCGCGGCAGCCAGCGCAATTCCACCTCCTCGAAGCCGGCCAACAATTCCTGCGCCGCGGCGATCAGCGGCCGCAGGCGCGGCACCGCCGTCTGCTGCTGGCCGAGGACGTGGCGGACGACGAAATCGCTGTCGCTGTAGGCCTGCAGGTGCTGCACTCCGGCTGCTGCTGCGAGGCGCAGGCCGAGGCAGAGGGCCTGCAGTTCGGCGCTGTTGTTGCAGCCCTGCTGGCCGGGGGCTTGGCTCTGGCTTTGGCGTTGCCCGTCAGGGCCTGCCAGGACGATGCCGAGGCCGATGCGGCCGGGGTTGGGGAGGGCGGTGCCGTCCACCCAGAGTTGCCATTGCGGCGCGGACATGGTGTGTAGCCGGGGGATGCGGGGCGACGATGGTATCTAACTATCCGCCCGACCATTCAAGTCGGCAAGGCAAAATCCCGCGGTCGGCGCGCGGGATTTTGTGGTCTGTTCAGGCGAAGCTCAGGCGAAAACGATCGTGGGGGACGATGCGTTCGCCGGTTTCGGCGATCAGCAGGCCATGACGCAGGTATGCCAGCTTGGTCAGCAGCAGTTGCGGCAGGGCGGCGGCGTCCTCAAGAATCAGCTCCTCGCCTTGTTTCATGGCTTGGCAGAGGGGGCCATAGCGGAATTCTTCCTGGTCTTCCAGGCCGATCAGTTCGTCTAGGTCGGTACGTGATGTGCAGTGGTGTCTCATGATGCTCTCCGGTCGAGCGAGCGGTTTGTTGCCTTGCTGCTCAAACGGATATCAGCAATATCGGTGCCACTGATTTTTGGCCGGGCCTTGGGGCGCCTCTCCGGTGCTGCTGGCCGATCCCCGGCCTTGCCGGAGCGCCGCAGCAGATGCGGTACCGCGACAAGTGTCGCTTTGTCTCAGGCAGGTGTCGCAGCGTTTTCCGGCAGGGTTTGCCGCGCGGCGCCGGCGGCGACCGATGTACGGAATCCGGACGGGTGTGCGGCCGGATTGACCAAAGCCCGGCCAATCGCTGGGGGTTTCAGCGGCCGCTGCGGCTGCTCTTCTGCTGTGGCGGCCGGGGAGTGTTGCCGCGCACCGGCGGCCGGCCGGGGTTGCGCGTGGCACAGCGGGTCTGCCGGCCCTCCGGCTGCCAGGCCGGAATCAGGTGCTTCTTGCCGTTGCCGATCAGGTCGGCGCGGCCCATGTCCTTCAGCGCCTCGCGCAGCAGCGGCCAGTTGGCCGGGTCGTGGTAGCGCAGGAAGGCCTTGTGCAGGCGTCGTTGGCGGCCGCCGCGGACGACGGAGACGGCCTCCGAGTCGCGCGTCACCTTGCGCAGCGGATTCTTGCCGGTGTGCCACATGGCGCTGGCGAGGGCCAGCGGGGTCGGCAGGAAGGTCTGTACCTGGTCGAGGCGGAAGTCGTAGCGCTTCAGCCAGAGGGCCAGGTTGAGCATGTCCTCGTCGGTGGTGCCGGGGTGGGCGGCGATGAAGTAGGGGATCAGGTACTGCTCCTTGCCGGCCTCCTTGGAGAACTTCTCGAACATTTGCTTGAAGCGATCGTAGCTGCCGATGCCGGGCTTCATCATGTGCGACAGGGGGCCGGCCTCGGTGTGCTCCGGGGCGATCTTCAGGTAGCCGCCGACATGATGGGTGACCAGTTCCTTGACGTATTCCGGCGACTGTACCGCCAGGTCGTAGCGCAGGCCGGAGCCGATCAGGATCTTCTTCACCCCGGGCAGGGCGCGGGCCTTGCGGTAGAGCTGGACCAGGTGGCTGTGGTCGGTGTTGAGGTTCTCGCAGATGCCGGGATAGACGCAGGAGAGGCGGCGGCAGTTCTCCTCGATCTTCTTGTCCTTGCAGGCCAGCCGGTACATGTTGGCGGTGGGGCCGCCGAGGTCGGAGATGACCCCGGTGAAGCCGGGGGTCTTGTCGCGGATTTCCTCGATCTCGTGGAGGATGGATTCTTCTGAGCGGCTCTGGATGATGCGGCCCTCATGCTCGGTGATCGAGCAGAAGGTGCAGCCGCCGAAGCAGCCGCGCATGATGTTGATCGAGAAACGGATCATTTCCCAGGCCGGAATCTTGGCGTCGCCATAGGCCGGGTGCGGGCGGCGTGCGTAGGGCATGCCGAAGACATAGTCCATCTCCGGCGTGGTCAGCGGCAGCGGCGGCGGGTTGAGCCAGACGTCGCGGTCGCCGTGGCCCTGGACCAGGGCGCGGGCGTTGCCGGGATTGGATTCGAGATGGAAGGTGCGGCTGGCGTGGGCGTAGCGCACCGGGTCTTCGTTGACCCGGTCGAAGGAGGGCAGGCGCACCACCTGGTGGGCACGGCTAGCGCGGCGCGCGGCGACGCGCTCGGCGGCGCTGACGATGCGGATCGGCTGGGCTTCGCCGGCATCCGCCGGCGGCGAGTTCTTCGCCGGTTCCATCAAGTAGGGATCGGGGTGCGGGTCCACTCGGCCGGGCATGTCCACGGTGGTGGAGTCCACCTCGATCCATTCCTCGGAAGGCTTCCAGCCTCGCGGTGCCATGAAGGAGGTGCCGCGCAGGTCGCGGATGTTTTCGATGGGCTCGCCCTTGGCCAGGCGGTGGGTCAGTTCCACCAGGGCACGCTCGGCGTTGCCGAACAGCAGTAGGTCCGCCTTGCTGTCGGGCAGGATCGAGCGCCGCACTTTGTCCGACCAGTAGTCGTAGTGGGCGATGCGGCGCAGGCTGGCCTCGATGCCGCCGATGACGATGTTGGCCTCGGGGTAGGCCTCGCGGGCGCGCTGGCTGTAGACGATCACCGCCCGGTCGGGGCGCTTGTTGGCCTCGGCATGGGGGGTGTAGGCGTCGTCGCTGCGGATCTTTCGGTCGGCGGTGTAGCGGTTCACCATCGAATCCATGTTGCCCGCGGTGATGCCGAAATAGAGATTGGGCTTGCCCAGGCGCTTGAAGTCTTCCGCCGAATGCCAATCCGGCTGGCTGATGATGCCGACGCGGAAGCCCTGGGCCTCCAGCAGCCGGCCGAGCAGGGCCATGGCGAAGCTCGGGTGGTCGATGTAGGCGTCGCCGGTGACCAGGATCACGTCGCAGGAATCCCAGCCGAGCTGGTCCATCTCGGCGCGCGACATGGGCAGGAAGGGCGCGATGCCGAATCGTTTGGCCCAGTAGGGGCGATAGGAGTTGAGCGCTTGCATCAGTTTTCGGGCGGTTCTGGATTCCGCCATGGCCGGGCGGAATGGGTTACGACGGTGGTGCCGAACGGGATGCGGGTCAGGCCAGCTTGCAGCGGCTTTGGGCGGGTACGTGGCGGGCCAGAAAATCCATTTGATCAGCAAGGATGCTGCGGTTGCTGAGGATCAGGTACTCGGCCTTGTTCGGCACATACGGAGCGTACAGCAGTTCCATGCTCGCCTGTTCGGGAGTGCGTCCACTTTTTCGCTGATTGCAGGGTTTGCAGGCGGCGACCACGTTCATCCAGGTATCAAGCCCACCTTGCGAGACGGGTTTTACATGGTCGCGGGTGAGGCGGCTGCCGGGCAGGTCGCTGCCGCAGTAGGCGCAGATGTGGCGGTCGCGGTGGAACAGCTCGCGGTTGGTCAGCGGCGGCACCTGGCGCGCGCTGCGCGCCGCCAGCGCTTTGCCGCGGATGGCGATGATGCTGTTGGCGCGGATTTCGGAGCGCTCGCCGGTGACCCGGTTGATGCCGCCCTGGAAGATGAAGCTGTGATCGCCGATGGCCCAGGCCACCAGATCCTTGGCGTAATAAAAGCAGGCGTGCTGCCAGCTTACCCAGCGATTGGGCACGCCGTGTTGATCGAGAGTGAGGATCAGTGGATGCATGCTCATGACAGATGAAATCTGGTTGAATGGCAGCCGACCTACTTCGCTTGACCTGCTTTACGTGTGTCCTAGCGTAACAAAGCTCCGTGACTTCTCCTATAGACCCGCACTGGCGCGCTTCGTTCAGAGCCCTGGCGATTTCGCTGGCGCTGCATGGGGTGTTGCTCTGGCAGATGCCGGTGCTGCCGGCCTTGCTGGCGGCGGGCAGCCCCTTGCAGGCGACGGTGCGGCGCGCGGTGCCGGCAGTAGTGCAAGAACCGGCGTCGCCGGCGACGCTACCGCGCCGCGCGGCGCGGCCTGTGGCGGAGCGGGCGGTATCTCCCCGCCCGGTGGCGGCACCTGCCGCGGCCCTGGCACCGGCCATCGCCAGCGAGGGGCTGGATGGCGACGGGCTGCGCGCCTATCGCCTTGCCTTGGCGGTGGCGGCACGGCGTTTCTGGCATTACCCGGAGGCGGCGCGAGCGGCCGGCGTCGGCGGCCGGGCGACGGTGCGGGTGGCGGTGAGCAGCGCCGGTTACGCTGCTGTAGCGGGCCTGGCCGAATCCAGCGGCGATAGCGAGTTGGATCGGGCGGCGCTGGCCTTGATCGGGCAGGCCACGGCCGCCGCGCCCTTGGCCGAGTCGCTGCGCGGGAAAACCTTTACCTTGGACTTGCCGGTGGTGTTCGAAACGCCTTAGCGGGGGTGGCGGATTTCGTGGCTGTGCAGGCCGAAGGCGCCACGGCGGCGGTCGGCGAAAAAAGCCTTGAGGGTGAACTCCACGGAGCGGAAGGCGAGTTGCTCCCAGGGAATCTCTTCCTCGCGGAACAGGCGCGTTTCCAGGGTTTCCACGCCGGGAGAAAATTCCGGGGCCTGCAGTCGGGCGCGGAAGAACATCATCACCTGGCCGATGTCGGGGGCGCTGATCAGGGTGTACAGGCCGTCGAGTAGCGGCTGGGTATTGGCTTCCTCGCGGGTCTCGCGCAGGGCGCCCTGTTCGACGCTTTCGCCCAGTTCCATGAAGCCGGCCGGCAGGGTCCACAGGCCATGGCGCGGCTCGATGGCACGGCGGCAGAGCAGCACCTGTTCCTGCCACACCGGCAGGGTGCCGACCACCATCTTCGGGTTGCGGTAGTGGATTGCGCCGCAGTGCGGGCAAACCTTGCGCAGCGCGGTATCCCCGGGCGGAACCTGCAGCGCGGTGGCGCCGCCGCAGACGGAGCAGTAGTTGATGTCCAGGTCCATGATCGGCCGATTCTACCGCGCTGGATCGAGCCGTTTGCCGTCAGCCCTATGGTATAAATCCCTGAATTATCGGCCCTTCGCGGCCCCCAGACCTTTCCGCAATGACTCCCATCGATATCGCAAAATTCGAGCAGCTCAAGGCGACCGGCGAGCTGCCCTCGCCCAAGGGGCCGGCCCTGGCGATCATCCGCCTGACTCAGAAAGACGACGTCACGGTGGCCGAACTGGCCCACGCCATCAGCCCCGACCCGGCCTTCGTCGGGCGCCTGATCAAGGCGGCCAACGGCGCCCAGGCCCTGGGGCGGCGGCCGGTGGCATCGATCGGCGATGCGGTGTCGGTACTCGGCATTTCGGTGATTCGCACCCTGGCCCTGGGCTTTTCCCTGGTCTCGGAATACAGCCGCGGCCAATGCGTTGGCTTCAACTACGAACAGTTCTGGTCCCACGCCCTGGTGCGCGGCATCGCCATGCAGGCGGTGGGCGGCCGAGTGCGTGCCATCGCGGCGTCGGAGGCCTTTACCCTCGGCCTGCTGGCGCGGATCGGCGACCTGGCTTTGGCTACCGTCTATCCGCAGAAATACACTGCCGTGCTGCAGGCCGCGCAGAACGATCCGGCGGCCTTGATCGCCAAAGAGCAGGAGACCTTCGCCTTGTGTCACGCCCAGGTGGCGGAGGCGATGCTGCGCGATTGGGGGTTCCCGACGATCCTTGCCGAGCCGCTGCTGGTGGTCGAGGAGCGGGACGGCAACCACTATGACGAAGGCTCCCGTGCCGAACGGGTGGTGCAACTGCTGGTACTGGCGGATTTCATCGCCGACGTTTGCCTGGCGCCGGAAGCCGAGTGGCGCAACATGATGCCGCAGCTACTGCTGCTCGGCGGCAAGCTGTCGCTCGACGCCGAAGTGCTGATGTCGCTGTGCGACCAGGTGGCGCGCGACTGGGCCGAATGGGGTCCGCTGCTGCAGGTGCAGGCCAAGCAGATGCCGCCCTTTGGCGAGATGTCCAAGCCGCCGGCGGCGCCGAAGATGGACGACGGCGCCCTGGTCGCCGGCGGCGAGGACGGCTATCGCATGCGCGTGCTGGTGGTCGATGACGACCGCGCCCTGCGCAGCCTGCTGCGTACCGTATTGACCGAAGCCGGGCACGAGGTGTTTGAGGCCGAGAGCGGCCGTAGCGGCTTTGAGCTGGCGCTCGAACTGCGGCCGCAAATCCTGATCTGCGACTGGATGATGCCGGAGATGAACGGCATCGAACTGACACGCGCCCTGCGCGAGACCGCCCTCGGGCGCAACATCTACGTGCTGCTGCTGACCGCGCTGGACGAGGAGGACGCGCTGGTCGAGGCCTTCCAGGCCGGGGCCGACGACTTCATGAGCAAGCCGCTCAAGCCCAAGGTGCTGGCGGCGCGGCTGCGCGCCGGGCAGCGGGTGGTCAAACTGCAGCAGGAGGTGGAGCATGATCGGGAGGAAATCCGTCGCTTCGCCGCCGAGCTGGCGATCACCAATCGCAAGCTGCAACGGGTGGCGCTGACCGATTTCCTCACCGGCTTCCCCAACCGGCGCTATGCGATGGAACGCTTCCAGCAGGAATGGGCCGCGTCGCTGCGCAAGCAGCGGCCCCTGTCCTGCATGGTGGTGGATGTGGACATGTTCAAGCAGGTGAACGACACCTACGGCCATGACGCCGGCGACCAGGTGCTGCGCAACACCTCGGCGGCGCTGAAAGCCGGCCTGCGCTCGCAGGACATCATCTGCCGCATCGGCGGCGATGAATTCCTGATCCTCTGCCCAGATACCGCCCTGGATGCCGCCGTGGTCTGCGCCGAGCGGGTGCGCAAGGCGGTCAGCGAGACCGTCACCGAGTGCGGCGCCGATAAGGTTTGCGGCAGCGTCAGCATCGGCGTCGCCGAGCGCAGCGCCGACATGGGCGATATGGACGACTTGATCAAGCGCGCCGACGAAGGCGCTTATGCCGCCAAGGACGGCGGCCGCAACCGGGTGGTGGCAGTGCAGTTGCGCTGAGTTGCGTTGACCAGCAGGATTGGGCTTGCGGCGTTTGCCTGAACTCAGCCGAAGATGCCCCGGAGATTGGCCGATTGGGCCTGCTTGCCGCCGCGAAAGCCTGTGTTAGGATGCTTACAGTCGCTGGAGCGGACCTCGAAATACCTGTCCGACTCGCCGGGTTTCATCGGGAAACCCAATAAAATCAAATGATAAGCTAAGTGATGTAGGATTTTTCCTACATCAATATTGGCATTTGTCTTACTTGAAATCCCGCTGTTTACTGCTGGTGGACCCCCTGGGGCTGGACCAGAATGCGCTCGTAGCCTCAAACACTTAGAGGCGAAATCTCAAGGAGCGCGTGATGAAAGCGACTGACACCTACAACGATATAAAGGAAGTCAACCTCGCCTACCTGATGTTGGCCCAAAGCATGGTTCGGTCCGATCGGGAAGGCGCGGTATTCCGTCTTGGCATCAGCGAGGAAGTGGCAGAAATCCTCGAACGCCTGACCCCGGGTCAGGTGCTCAAGATGGCGGCGGCCGACATGCTGCTGTGCAGCTTCCGCTTCAACGATTCCCTGTTGCTCAACCTGCTCTCGAACCACGAGCGGGACCGCGGCGTCGGCCATGTCCACGCAGCGATCCTGGCCGCCGGCAAGCCCGTCGAGTCCGTGGTCTGAGGGGGAACCCCATGCGCAATAAGTCCGTAATCCTCGAGGCGCGGGACATCCGCCTGGCGGTGGAGCTGATCGAGCTAGGTGCTCGGCTGCAATTGCTCGAAGCCGAGACCAAGCTGTCCCGCGAGCGCCTGCTGAAGCTCTACAAGGAAGTGAAGGGCGAATCGCCCCCCAAGGGCATGCTGCCCTTCTCCACCGACTGGTTCATGACCTGGCAGCCGAACATCCATGCTTCCCTGTTCATGGCCTATTTCCGCTTCTTCGAGCGGCATACCCAGTTGCGCGGCCTGGAGCTGATCATCAAGGCCTATCGCATGTATCTGGAACAGATCAAGCGCGGCAATATGGAAACCGTGCTGTCCCTGACCCGGGCCTGGACCATGGTGCGCTTCTTCGAGGCCAGCATGCTGCAGATGGCCACCTGCCGCGAGTGCGGCGGCGAGTTCGTCACCCACGCCTACGACCCGACCAAGGGTTATGTCTGTGGTCTATGCCACATGCCGGCCCGTGCCGGCAAGACGCGGAAGTCCGCCGCCGCCGTTACCGTAGCCTGATTTAGTTCGCCTCCGCAGCCCCGCCCGGGAGTAATCCCGCGCGGGGTTTGTTGTTTTCAGCCCTGGCAGTGCCGCCGATTCCCCTTTTGCCGCTATCATTGCCGCTACAAAAGGCAACCAAGAGACCTGGGAGACCCGTGACATGTTTGTCATCATCGGTTATGTCGTCATTGTCGGCTGCGTGCTGGGCGGTTTTATTCTGGCCGGTGGTCATGTCCACTCGCTGATCCAGCCGACCGAATTGCTGTCCATCGGCGGCGCCACTTTCGGCGCGTTCCTGGTGGCCAATTCCCCTGCCGTCGTCAAGGCGACTCTGGGTGCGATCCCCAAGGTCTTCAAGGGCTCGCACATCAACAAGGCCTTGTACATGGACCTGCTGGCCATGCTCTTCGAGATTCTGTCGAAGGTGCGCAAGGAAGGCCTGATGTCGATCGAAGGCGACATCGAGAACCCGGAAGCCAGCCCGATCTTTTCCAAATATCCGACGATTTCTAGCGACCACCATCTGGTCGAATTCCTCACCGACTATCTGCGGATGATGGTCGGCGGCAACCTGAACGCCTTCGAAATCGAAAACCTGATGGACAACGAAATCGAGACCCATCACCACGAGGGCGAGGCGCCGATCCATGCCATTTCCAAGGTGGCCGACGGCCTGCCGGCCTTCGGTATCGTCGCTGCGGTGATGGGCGTGGTGCACACCATGGAGTCGGTGGGCATTCCGCCGGCCGAGCTGGGCAAGCTGATTGCCGCCGCGCTGGTCGGTACCTTCCTCGGTATCCTGTTGTCCTATGGCTTCGTCGGCCCACTGGCGACCACCCTGGAGCACAAGCTGAACGAAGAGGCCAAGGTTTTCCAGTGCATGAAGGTGGTGTTGCTGGCGAGCATGAACGGCTATGCGCCGCAGGTGGCCGTCGAATTCGGCCGCAAGGTGCTCTACTCCACCGACCGGCCGAATTTCCGCGAACTGGAAGAAGATCTGAAGGCTCGCAAGGGCAAGTGATTCGGCCCTTTTCCCTCCGCATGCATGATCGTGGCCTTCCATGAGTGACGACAGCCAGCAGCCAATCGTAGTCAAGAAGATCAAGAAGGGTGGCGGCGGCCATCACGGCGGCGCATGGAAGATCGCCTACGCCGACTTCGTCACGGCCATGATGGCCTTCTTCCTCTTGATGTGGCTGCTCGGCTCGACCACCCAGGGCGATTTGAAGGGCATCGCCGACTACTTCTCGACGCCGCTCAAGGTGGCGATGGCCGGCGGCTCCGGTTCCGGCGATTCCTCGTCGGTGATTCAGGGCGGTGGCGAGGATTTGACCCGAACCCATGGTCAGGTCAAGCGCGGCGACATTGAAGCGCCCAGGGCCAACATCAACCTGCAGGCCTTGAAGGCCGACTTCGAGCGCATCGAGCGGAAGAAGCTGGAGTCGCTCAAGGGCGAGCTGGAGGAAATGATCGACAGCACGCCCTCCCTCAAGCCCTATCGCAGTCAGTTGCTGTTGGATCTGACCACCGAAGGCTTGCGCATCCAGGTGGTGGATGAAAAGAGTCGGCCGATGTTCGACTCCGCCAGCTCCGAGTTGAAGCCCTATACCAGGACCATCCTGCGGGAAATCGGCCGGGCCTTGAACAAGGTGGAAAACCATATTTCCCTCTCGGGTCATACCGACGCCACTCCCTATTCGGGCGGCGACAAGGGCTTCGGCAATTGGGAGCTGTCCACCAATCGGGCCAACGCCTCGCGCCGTGAGTTGATTGCCGGCGGCATGGATGACTCGAAAATCATGCGGGTGGTGGGGCTGGCCTCCACCGTGCTCTACGATAAGAGCGATCCCTTCAACCCGATCAATCGCCGGATCAGCGTCATCGTCATGAACAAGCGTACCGAGGAGGCCGTCCTGCGCGACGGACGGGTGGCCGAGGTGGGCGCCGGCGATGCCGAGCAGCAGCTCGACGCGGCCATGGCGCCAAAGGAAGCGGTTGCGCCGCCGGCGCCCCGCTGATATACACGCATCTATAACTAAAGGAATAGATTCTCAATGCTCGGCATGTCCCGTTCAGTCTGGGTTGGTCTTGTCTTCGCCGTCCTCGGCGGAGCGGGCTTGGCCTGGCTGGTGGACGACTTCAAGCTACCGTATTTCGCTACCGCCTTGCTGGCGGCCGGCATCGCCATGGCCGGCTTCCTGCTGGGGCGTGGCCGCGCGCCCGTGGGCGACGATCCTGCCCGGCCGGCGGATGCGGGCGATACCCAACGGGTGCTGCTGGCCGAGTTCGAGCATTTGCTGGCCGAGTGCGCCAGCCAATTCCAGAACCAGCACCAGGCGATCCAGGGCGAGACCGACCGGGTGCAGACGCTGCTGGCGGAAGCCATCAAATCCCTGACCGAAAGTTTCACCGGCATGTACCGGCAAACCGAGGAGCAGCGTCGACTTGGCCTTTCCGTCACCGCCGGCAGCGAGAATGCCAATTCGCCCGAGGCCTTCGATGAATTTGTCGCCAACACCTCCGGGGTGATGGAGAAGGTGGTGGACAGCATCATCTCCAATTCCAAACTCGGCATGGAACTGGTCGAGCTGACCGACGGCATCGCCCAGCGCACCCGCGATGTGCAGGCCATCCTGTCCGAGATCGGCGGCATCGCCAAGCAGACCAATCTGTTGGCGCTCAATGCCGCGATCGAGGCGGCCCGCGCCGGCGAGGCCGGGCGCGGCTTCGCCGTGGTGGCCGACGAGGTGCGCGACCTGTCGACCAGTACCTCCCAGTTCAGCCAGCAGATCAACGGACTGATGCAGAGCATGCAGGTCTCAGTGCGGCAGACCGAGGAGGCGATCGAGCGCATGGCCAGCCAGGACATGACCTTCGCCCTCGATTCCAAGCAGCGCATCGAAGACATCATCCGCACCATGGAAGGCCAAAGCCGCGCCCGCATGGAGGCCATCGGCGGCCTGGCCGCCGCCGCCGCCGTGGTCGAGGGCGAGGTCTCCCGTGCTGTAACCGCGCTGCAGTTCCAGGACATGGTTTCCCAGTTGCTGGGCCACGTCCAGCGCCGGATCGAGGCGCTGGATACCGTCGTCAAGCACTTCGGCATGCTCGGCTCTGCCTTGCGCAGCGATGCCGAGCGCGGCGATGCGCCTGCCGCCATCGCTGGCCTCAAGGCCGAGGTGGAGCGCATGAAGCAAAGCCTCGTCGATCTGAGGCTGGACACTACACACAACCCCGTGGCCCAGGATGCAATGGCCCACGGAGATATCGAACTGTTCTGATTCTTCCGAGGAGCCCTTTCCCATGGCAAAAACCATTCTCGCAGTCGACGACTCCGCATCCCTCCGGCAGATGGTGGCCTTTACCCTGAAGAGTTCCGGGTATGAGGTGATCGAAGCGGTGGACGGCCAGGATGGCCTGGACAAGGCCAAGGGCCAGACCGTCAACCTGATCCTCACCGACCAGAACATGCCGCGCATGGATGGCCTGACCCTGATCCGCAACCTGCGGGCGCTGCCCCAGTACAAGGCGACGCCGATCCTGATGCTGACCACCGAATCCTCCGACGCCATGAAGCAGCAAGGCCGCGCGGTGGGTGCCACCGGCTGGCTGGTCAAACCTTTCGACCCGCAAAAACTCATCGAAGTCGTCAAGAAGGTCATCGGCTAAAACCGATCAAATCGACCAGGGGGAGGGGGCGTATGGCGATCGACATGAGCCAGTTCTATCAGGTCTTCTTTGAGGAGGCGGCTGAGCATCTGGCGACCATGGAATCCCTGCTGCTGGAGTTGGACGTCGCGGCGCCCGACCCGGAGCAGTTGAACGCGGTATTCCGCGCTGCGCATTCGATCAAGGGCTCGGCCGGCACTTTCGGCTTTACCGACCTGGCCGAGGTCACCCACATCCTGGAGAACCTGCTCGACCAGGTGCGCAAGGAAGAGTTGCTGCTGACCAACCCGATGATCGATGCCTTCCTCGATGCCGGAGACATCCTCAAGTCGATGCTGGCGGCCCATCGGGGCGAAGGCTCGGCCGACCCGGAAGCGGTGGAAGCGATCTGCGTACGCCTGCGGCAATTGACCGGCGGCGATCAGGCGCCGGCAGCGTCCGCGCCCGCGCCGGCGCCCGAGGCCGCGGCGACTCCGGCTGCTGCGACGTCCGGTTACGACATTCGCTTCGCCATCGATGACGGCGTCGCCGGCCCGGTGGACGAAAGCCTGCTGGCCGAACTGGGCGGCCTCGGTGCGGTGACGGTCGTGCAGCGCCCGGAATCCCCGGACGGCATCTGGCAAGTCCGCCTCGAGACCGAGGCCGACGTGGACGATGTCCGCGCCCTGCTGGAATTCGTCGTGCGCAGCGATTCCTTGCGGGTATCGCCGCTGGGCAGCGCTGACGGTCTCAGCGGCGCGTCGGATGGCGCCTATGGCTTCTTCGACGAGGAGCCTCAGGCTGCTGCCGCAAGTGAATCCACTCCCGCCGACGATGCGGACGGTGCCTTTGGTTTTTTTACCCCGATCACCGAAAGCAGCGACTGGGGCCAGTTCAACGAACCTGTCGTCGCGGCCAGCGGCGACGACCCCGATGGCGCTTTCGGCTTTTTCGATTCCCCCGCGCCGCCGGCTGCGCCCGCCGCAGCGGCGGAAGCCGAAACGGCTTACGGCTTCTTCGAGCCGCTGCCCGGGGCGACAAGCGCCGAAGCCCTCGCACCCACTGAAGCACCCGCGCCTAGCGAAGCGGCCGACGCCGCACCCAAGGACGATCCGAAAGGCGCCTATGGTTTCTTCCCCGGCGCCGCAGCCCACAAGCCTGCCCCGGAGGCCGCTGCGGCGGCAGCCCCGGCCTCGGCCACCGTCACCGCCTTGAAGCCCGCCGCCGCGGCCAAGTCGGCCGAACCGGCCAAGGCTGCTGCCCGCCCGGCCGCCGCTGTGGCTGGCAGCGACGCGACGATTCGGGTCGGCGTGGAAAAGGTCGACCAACTGATCAACCTGATCGGCGAATTGGTGATCACCCAGGCCATGCTCGCCCAATCCGCATCGGTGCTCGATCCGGTCGAATTCGAGCGCCTGCACAACGGCCTGGCGCAACTGGAGCGCAACACCCGCGACCTGCAGGAGTCGGTGATGTCGATCCGGATGATGCCGATCTCCGTGGTCTTCTCGCGCTTCCCGCGAGTGGTGCGCGACCTTTCGCAAAAGCTCGGCAAGCAGGTCGAGCTGAAATTGATCGGCGAGAGCACCGAGCTGGACAAGAGCCTGATCGAGCGGATTTCCGATCCGCTCACCCACCTGGTGCGCAACAGCCTCGATCACGGCATCGAAATGCCCGAGGAGCGGACCGCCAAGGGCAAGCAGGCGAGCGGCACGATCACCCTCAAGGCCTATCACCAGAGCGGCAACATCGTCATCGAAGTGGGCGACGACGGCGCCGGCCTGAACCGCCAGAAGATTCTCGCCAAGGCCAAGGAGCGCGGCCTCAATGCCCACGACCAGATGACCGACCACGAGGTCTGGCAACTGATTTTCGAACCGGGCTTTTCCACCGCCGATCAGGTCACCGAAGTTTCCGGCCGCGGTGTCGGCATGGACGTGGTGAAGCGCAACATTTCCGCCATGGGCGGCCGCGTCGAGATCGATTCGATGACCGGCATCGGCACCCGCATGACCGTGCGCCTGCCGCTGACCCTGGCGATTCTCGACGGCATGTCGGTGGCCGTCGGCGACCAGACCTACATCATTCCCCTCGGCTACGTGGTCGAGTCGCTGCAGGCGACAGGCAACATGATCAAGAGCGTTTCCGGGGTCGAACGGCTGATCCAGGTGCGCGAGGAATATCTCCCGGTGGCCGCACTCTACGAGGTGTTCGCCATTCCCGGCGCGATCACCGCCCTCGACAAGGGAATCATGGTGGTGCTTGAGGCCGACGGGGTGAAGGCGGCGATGTTCGTCGACGCCCTGGTGGGGCAGCACCAGGTGGTGATCAAGAGCCTGGAAGCCAACTATCGCAAGGTGCCCGGCGTTTCCGGCGCCACCATCATGGGCGATGGCCATGTGGCGCTGATTCTGGATGTGGCAGCACTGGTAGGCATGGCCCGCAGCATCGTGCCTGCCGCAGCTTGAGGAGAATGCAATGAGCCAGCAAAACAACACGGCGGCGGGTGAGCACGACGAATCGGCCTTCGCCCAGGAATTCCTCACCTTTACTTTGGGACCCGAGGAATACGCCATCGACATCCTCAAGGTGCAGGAAATCCGCGGCTACGAAAAGCCCACCACCATCGCCAATGCCCCGGCCTTTATCAAGGGCGTGGTGAACCTGCGCGGCACCATCGTCCCGATCGTCGATCTGCGCATCAAGTTCAACGTCGGCAAGGTCGAGTACACGCCGTTTACCGTGGTCATCATCCTCAATATCGGTGGCCGCGTGGTCGGCATCGTCGTCGATAGCGTTTCCGACGTGACCATGCTGCGCGGCGACCAGATCCGCCCGGCGCCCGAGTTCGCGGCGACGGTGGACACCAAGTACCTCAACGGGCTGGGCACTCTGGGCGATCGGATGCTGATCGTGCTGGACATCGAGAGCCTGGTGCACTCCTCCGATCTGGCCTTGTCGGACAACCCCATCTGAACTGCCTGCGTGGACGCCTCAGCGACGCCCGAAAAAAAGGAGTAAGTCATGGGAATACTCGAGAACATGTTCGGCGGCGGCCTCAAGGAAGGCCAGGTGGTGGTGGACCAACTGACCCTCGACGAATTGCGCGGACAGATCGCCGCCATCAACAAATCCCAGGGCGTGATCGAGTTCAGCCTGGATGGGACGGTGCTCCACGCCAACGAGAATTTTCTCGCCGTGCTCGGCTATCGCCTCGATGAAATCAAGGGCAAGCATCACAGCATGTTTGTCGACGGTGCTTACCGGCAGAGCCCGGAATACCGCCAGTTCTGGGACCGCCTCGGGCGTGGCGAATACGACGCCGGCCAGTACAAGCGGATTGGCAAGGGCGGCCGCGAGGTGTGGATTCAGGCCAGCTACAACCCGATCCTGGATAGCCGTAACAAGCCGTTCAAAGTGGTCAAGTACGCCACCGACATCACTACCGAGATGCTGCGCAACGCCGATTCCGCCGGCCAACTGGCGGCCATCAGCAAGTCGCAGGGGGTCATCGAGTTCACCCTGGATGGCACGGTGCTGAATGCCAACGCAAATTTTCTCGCCGTGCTTGGCTACAGCCTGGATGAGGTGAAGGGCAAGCACCACAGCCTGTTCGTCGATCCCGCCTACCGCCAGAGCGCGGAATACCGCCAGTTCTGGGAGAAGCTCGGCCGCGGCGAATACGATGCCGGGCGCTATATGCGTATCGGCAAGGGCGGCCGCGAGGTGTGGATTCAGGCCAGCTACAACCCGATCCTCGATCTCAACGGCCAGCCCTGCAAGGTGGTCAAGTACGCTACCGACATTACCGCCCAGGTGAATGCAGCCAATGCCCTGCAGCGCACCGTCGACGAAACTCAGGCGATGGTCAATGCGGCGGTGGCCGGCGACCTGACCAAGCGGATTCCGATGGGCGGCAAGTCTGGCATGCTCGAGGCCCTCTGCGGTGGCGTCAATTCGCTGGTGGACACCATGGCCGGCATCGTCCGTCAGATTCAATCGGCCGCCGGCGAGGTGCTGACCGGAACCCGCGAAATCGCCAAGGGTAACCAGGACCTGTCGAGCCGGACGGAAGAACAGGCGAGCAGCCTGGAAGAGACGGCGAGCTCGATGGAGGAACTGAGCGCGACGGTAAAGCAGAACGCCGACAACGCCAAGCAGGCCAACGAGCTGGCGCAGAGATCGAACGAGGCCGTGGCGCGCGGCGGCGAATCGGTGAAGCGGGTGGTGGCGACCATGAGCGACATCCAGGACAGCTCGAAGAAGATCGCCGACATCATCGGCGTGATCGACAGCATCGCCTTCCAGACCAACATCCTGGCGCTGAACGCGGCAGTGGAAGCGGCGCGAGCCGGCGAGCAGGGCCGCGGCTTCGCCGTGGTGGCGACGGAAGTGCGCAACCTGGCGCAGCGCAGCGCCACGGCGGCGAAGGAAATCAAGGAACTGATCTCCGCCTCGGTGGATAAGGTTGAAAGCGGCGCCAAGCAAGTGGCGCAGGCCGGCACGGCGATGGACGAAGTGGTGACCAGCTTCGGCCAGGTGGCGGTGCTGGTGACCGGCATCACCAATGCCAGCCGCGAGCAGGCGAGCGGTATCGAGCAAGTGACCAAGGCAGTCAGCCAGATGGACGAAGTCACCCAGCAGAACGCGGCGCTGGTGGAAGAAGCGGCGGCGGCGGCGGAAAGCCTGGAAGAGCAGGCCAAAAGCCTGGTCGAGGCGGTCAGCCGCTTCGACTTGGGCGAAAGCGGCCAGCAGCTACCGCGGCGCGCCGCCGCTGCTATTCCTGGGTCGGCCGCCGGCCACTCAGCGGTTCGTCCGCACTCGGCGAACCCGGTTAGGAAAATTTCCGCCCCCCGATTCGCTGCAGCCGAAGACCAGTGGGAAGAGTTTTGATTAATTGCAAAGTTGCGACCCTGAAGCCTTAAGCCGAACACCACGGAGAATGCAATGAGAACGAATCTGCCCGTTACCCAGAACGAAGTGCTCCTGACGGATCAGACCCTGATCGTCTCAAAGACCGATTTGAAGGGGCGGATTACCTATATCAACCAGGACTTCATCAACATCAGTGGCTTCAGCGAAGCGGAGCTGATCGGCGAACCGCATAACCTGGTGCGCCACCCGGACATGCCGGAGGAGGCCTTCGCCGACCTGTGGCGCACCCTCAAGGAAGGCCGGCCGTGGACCGGCTATGTCAAGAATCGCTGCAAGAACGGCGATTACTACTGGGTGCTGGCCAACGCCACGCCGATCTACGAGGGCGGCCAGGTGACTGGCTATATGTCGGTGCGGCGCAAGGCTTCGCGCGACGTGATCGAACAACTGGATCGGGTCTACCGGCAGTTCCGCGAAAAGAAGCAGGGCAATCTGCAAATCCGTTACGGCCAGGCGGTCAAGGGCGGCGGCAGTCGACTCGCCGATCTGCGGCTGTCCACCCGGCTCAGCGGCATGCTCGCCATCCTTGGTGTGCTGGTCTTGCTGATGGCGGGGCTGGGCCTGTACGCCCTGGCGGCGACCAAGGACAACGCCGATGCCTTGTTCCAGCGCCGCTTCGAGCCGATGCGCATGGTCGGCAGGATTCAGAAGCTGATGGCCGATAATCGCTCGCAGTTGCTATTGGGGGCTCAGCACGATCCCGCCGGGAACCTGGCCAAGACCCATGATCATCCGATCGGCCAGCATACCGATGCCGTTGCCGCCAATATCGCCGAGATCACTCAGCTCTGGGAAAGCTACTACGGCTTGATCCGCGCCGAAGAGCACAAGCGGCTCGCCGACGCCTATCTGGAGTCGCGCAAGCGCTTTGTCGGCGAAGGCCTCAAGCCGGCCTCCGCAGCCTTGGCCGCGGGCGACTATGCGCAAGCCAATGCCCTGATCATCAATAAGGTAAACCCCTTGTACGTCGAAACGGCGGACAAGGCTGAAGCGCTGTTCAAATACCTGAGTGGGCACGCCAAGGAAGAGTTCGCCGATTCCAACGTGGCCTACGAGCGGACGCGCATGGCCTTCGTCGTCATCCTGGCGCTGCTGACCGCTATCGGCGTGTTTGGCGCGGTGCGTCTGCTGGCATCGATCCGCCGGCCGATGGATACCGTGCTCGACACCCTGCGCAACGTGACCCAGGGCAATTACTCCAACGAAATCGACATCACCCGCAACGACGAACTGGGCAAGGTGTTGCAGGGCTTGCAGACCATGCAGACCCGGTTGGGCTTCGAATTGGCCGACTCCAAGCGCGTCGCCGACGAGATGACGCGGGTCAAGATCGCCCTGGATAACGTTAGCACTGGGGTGATGATCGCGGATGCCAGCCGGACCGTGATCTACGCCAACAAATCGGTGGTCCGCATCCTCAAGGGCGCCGAGGCGGCGATCCGCCAGCAGTTGCCGAACTTCAATGCCGAGCACATGATCGGCGTCAATATCGATACCTTCCATAAGAATCCGGCCCACCAGGCGAAGCTGCTGGCCACCTTCACCGATCCCTACGTCGCCAACCTGCAGATTGCCGACCGCCACCTGCGGGTGACCGCCAGCCCGGTGATCAACGATCGTGGCGAGCGCCTGGGTGCCGTGGCGGAGTGGCTGGACCGTACCGCCGAAATCAATGTTGAGCGGGAGGTGGAAGGCATCGTCTTTGCCGCCGCCCAGGGCGACTTCACCAAGCGCATCAAAGAAGAGGACAAGGAAGGCTTCTTCAAATCGCTGGCGGTGGGCATGAACCAGTTGATGACCACCAGCGCCCAAGGCCTTAATGCCGTCGCCGAAGTCCTCGGCGCCCTGGCGCAGGGGGATTTGACGCGGCAGGTGGATGGCGATTACCAGGGCACCTTCGGTCAACTCAAGGACGACACCAACACCACCGTCGAGCGGCTGAAGGAAGTCGTCGGCCGCATCCAGGAAGCCACCCAGGCGATCAACACCGCCGCCCAGGAAATCGCCGCCGGCAACCAGGACCTGTCGAGCCGCACGGAAGAACAGGCGAGCAGCCTGGAAGAGACGGCGAGCTCGATGGAGGAGCTGAGTTCGACGGTAAAGCAGAACGCCGACAACGCCAAGCAGGCCAACGAGCTGGCGCAGAAATCGAACGAGGCGGTGGCGCGCGGCGGCGAATCGGTGAAGCGGGTGGTCGCGACTATGAGCGACATCCAAGACAGCTCGAAGAAGATCGCCGACATCATTGGCGTGATCGACAGCATCGCCTTCCAGACCAACATCCTGGCGCTGAACGCCGCGGTGGAAGCGGCACGAGCCGGCGAGCAGGGCCGCGGCTTTGCCGTGGTGGCGACGGAAGTGCGCAACCTGGCGCAGCGTAGCGCCACGGCGGCGAAGGAAATCAAGGAACTGATCTCCGCCTCGGTGGATAAGGTCGAAAGCGGCGCCAAGCAAGTGGCGCAGGCCGGCACGGCGATGGACGAAGTGGTGACCAGCTTCGGCCAGGTGGCGGTGCTGGTGACCGGCATCACCAACGCCAGTCGCGAGCAGGCGAGCGGCATCGAACAAGTGACCAAGGCGGTCAGTCAGATGGACGAAGTCACCCAGCAGAACGCGGCGCTGGTGGAAGAAGCAGCGGCGGCGGCGGAGAGCCTGGAAGAGCAGGCCAAGGGCCTGGTGGATGCGGTCAGCCAGTTCAACCTGGGCAGAACCCAGCAAAAGCCGGCACTGCGTTCGATGGCCGCGCTGCCGAGCCAGAAGCCGGCCCAGGCGCGCCCGGCCAGCCAGATCAAGAAGATTCCGCCGCCCCATCTCGCCAACTCCGAAGACGAGTGGGAAGAGTTCTAATACCCTGGCAAGCTCGCCGCCCAGCGGGTGGCGAGCACCTTGAATCTATATAAATGGCTATCGTTCCTGGCACCCCTCCCGCACCAAGCTTGAGGCCGGATCGCGAATTTCATTTCGCCGATGCGGACTTCGAACGCGTGCGGGCGTTGATCTATAAACATGCCGGCATCGCCCTGGCCCCGATCAAGCGCGACATGGTCTATAGCCGCCTGGCGCGGCGCTTGCGCGCCCTGGGCTTGAGCACCTTCGCCCAGTACCTGAAGGTGCTGGAGGCCGGCGACGAGCAGGAATGGGAAACCTTCGTCAATTCCCTGACGACCAACCTCACCTCCTTCTTCCGCGAAGCCCACCACTTCGACGTGCTCACCGAGCATATGCGCAAGGCCAAGACGCGGCCCTACCGCATCTGGTGTTCGGCGGCGTCCACCGGCGAGGAGCCCTATTCCCTGGCGATGACGGCCTGCGAGGCGTTCGGTTCGCTGACGCCGCCGGTCAGCATCGTCGCCAGCGATATCGACACCAATGTGCTGGCGACGGCGGAGCGCGGCGTGTATGCCTTGGAGCGGGTGGAAAAACTGCCGCCGGCCCGCTTGCAGAAGTTCTTCCTGAAGGGCACCGGCGAGCGCAGCGGCTATGCCCGGGTGCGCCCGGAGTTGTTGCAACTGGTCACCTTCCGCCAGATCAACCTGCTCGATGCCCGTTATCCGGTGGACGGCCCCTTCGATGCGCTGTTCTGCCGCAACGTCATGATCTACTTCGACAAGCAGACGCAGTACGCCATCCTGGAAAAGTTCAAGCCCCTGCTCAAGCCGGAGGGTTTGCTGTTCGCCGGCCACTCGGAGAGCTTCATGCATGCGGCGAAGCTGTTCCGCTCCCTCGGCCGCACGGTGTATTGCCACACCGAACACAATCACCCTGAGGTTCACTCGCATCGATGAGCGAATTGGGCTTCGTTGAACATCTCGCCAGCAATCTTTACTACGACCGCAATTTCGAGATCGAAGCGGTCAAGGTATTGCCCGGCGAGTACTACGTGACATCGACCGACATGGCCGTGGTCACGGTATTGGGTTCCTGTGTTTCCGCCTGCATCCGCGATCGGGAAAAGGGCATCGGTGGCCTCAACCACTTCATGCTGGCCGACGGCGGCAGCGATCCGATGGCCGGGGCCTCGGCGCGCTACGGCGGCTACGCGATGGAAGTGCTGGTGAACCATCTGCTCAAGCTCGGCGCCCGTCGCGAAAAGCTTGAAGCCAAGGTCTTCGGCGGCGGCAAGGTGATGGCCAGCCTGGCCGGCACCATGGTCGGCGAGCGCAATGCCAGCTTCGTACTGCAGTACCTGGCGACGGAAAAGATCGACATCGTCTCCCAGGACTTGCTCGATATCTATCCGCGCAAGGTGTACTTCTTTCCCAAGACCGGCCGGGTCATGGTGCGCAAGCTGGTGCGGCTGCACAACGACACGGTGGCGCGGCGCGAGAAGGAATACGCCTCGCGCCTGGTGGAGGCGCCCGTCTCCGGCGATGTCGAGCTTTTCTAAAATTCAAGTGTTCTGACCGGAGATGCCATTGCCGATCAAGGTTCTCGTTGTCGACGATTCTGCGCTGATGCGGGCGCTGCTCACCGAACTGATCGACGGTGCGCCCGATATGAAAGTGGTCGGCGCGGCCCCGGATCCGATCGCTGCGCGGGAAATGATCAAGTCCCTGGCACCCGACGTGGTGACCCTGGACGTGGAAATGCCGCGGATGGATGGCCTGGAGTTTCTCGGCCGTTTGATGCGGCTACGGCCGATGCCGGTGGTGATGATCTCCTCCTACACCGAGCGTGGGTCGCAAATCACCCTGCAGGCCCTGGAGCTGGGTGCGATCGACTTCGCCACCAAGCCCCAGGCCGACAATCCGGAACGCCTGCAGCGCTATGCGGAAGAGCTGCGCGACAAGATTCGCACCGCCTTCGGTGCCCGCCTCGGCCTGCGCTCCGCAGTCCGCGCTGCCGCGCCCGCCCCGGCGGCGCCGGCCAGTCTGGCAGGTGACATTCCGGCCCGCGTGCTGACGGAGAAGGTGGTGGCCCTCGGCGCCTCCACCGGCGGTACCGAGGCCATTCGCGCGGTCCTCACTGCCCTGCCGGCGGAAATGCCGCCCATCGTCATGGTCCAGCACATGCCGGAGACCTTCACCCCATCCTTTGCTGCGCGCCTGGATAGCCTGTCCCGGCTGACGGTGATCGAGGCCAAGGGCGGCGAGCGGCTGACCCCGGGTCATGCCTATCTGGCCCCGGGCCATTCCCACCTGCTGGTGAAGAAGCAGGGCGGCGCGTTTTATACCGAACTCAGCAAGGCCGATCCGGTGAACCGCCACCGTCCCGCCGCCGACGTGTTGTTCCATTCTGTCGCCGCGGAGGTGGGCAAGAACGCCCTCGGCGTGATCCTCACCGGCATGGGCAAGGACGGCGCGCAGGGCCTATTGGAAATGCGCAATGCCGGATCGTGGAACATCGGCCAGGATCAGGATAGTTGCGTGGTCTACGGCATGCCCCGGGCGGCGGCCGAGATCGGCGCGCTGCACGAGGTTGCGGCCCTGGGCGAGATTGCTCCGCGCCTTGTTGCGCACCTGCGCAGGGCCAGCCCCTGAGGCTTATACTCTGCCCCGCCCGCCGCGCATAGACATCAGTTAGGAGAGCCAGCATGCAAACCAATCTCGTCAAGGCCGACGGTAAGGCGACGATTCGCCTGACCGGCCGCTTCGACTTCAATTCGCACCGTGAATTCCGCGAGTGCGTCGATGGTGCCCTGCAGGACGCCGATGCCAAGGAAGTGGTGGTAGACCTCGCTGCGGTGGATTACCTCGACAGCTCGGCCCTCGGCATGCTGCTGATGTTGCGCGACAAGGCGCGGGCCGCCGGCAAGACGACCACCCTGTCCAACTGCCGCGGCGCCGTGAAGCAGGTGTTGGATATCGCGAATTTCGGCAAACTGTTTCAGATCGCCTGAATCGCCCCGCTCGCAGACCACTGCGCCGCCGAGGTGGCATGAACTACCTGCTGGCAACCGACCAGGCCGAAGCGCTGACCGGCCTCGTTTCCCGCCTGTCCGCGCTCGGCTACCAGCAGGGGCCGGACGCTGGCGTGATGCTGGCCTGTTTCCGCGATCCCGGCGAGCTGGAGCATGCGCTGGCGGCGGCGCCGGGAACCTCCTTCGTACTCGGCATTTATCTGCCGGGGCAGCAGCAGCAGGCCGGCTCGATGCTGGCCGCCGGCGCAGATGCCTGCCTGCCCAGCGATGCGAGCAACGCCTTGCTGGAATCCCAACTCCTCGCCATTGCCCGGCGCCACGCGGCGCGGGATCGGCAGGACCTGCGCATCGCCCGGCATGAGCAGGAGCAGGATGCCGCCTACCTGCTGCTGGAGCGGGTGCTGAGCCAGTACCGGCACGAGGCGGCGGATATTTCATTCAAAAGCCTGGGGGTGTCGCCGTCCGGCGGTGACATCTTCCTGGCGGTACGTACTCCGTCTGCGGTGCTGCACCTGTTGTTCGTGGACGGCCCGGGCACGTCGATGTTGCGTTCCCTGGATATCCTGCCGGTGCTGCCGGTGTTTCACAGCATGAGCGAGAAAGGCTTCAGCCTGGATTCCATCGCCCGCGAGATGAACGACAAGGCGCGCCTGCTGTTGCCCGAGGGCCGCCATATCGCCTGCACCCTGGCAGCGGTGGATTTCCGCGACCCGCTGATTCAGTTCTGGAACGGCGGTAATCCACGGCCGATCGTGGTCGATCGGCAAGGACGGTTGGTGTTCGAGTGTCCGACGGTGCACCCGCCGCTCGGCGCGGTAGCGCATGCGGCCTTCTGCGGCACGTTGAATGCCTACGCCTTTCAGGAGGATGACGGTCTGATCCTCTGCTCGGATGGCTTGATCGGCGGCGAATCACCCCCCGCACTCGGCTACTCCGGGGTGCGTGCCGCACTCGCCGCCGCCGGCGATCCAGAGTCTCGGGCGCAGGCGGTGTTCGATGCCTTCCGCCGCCGGATGGATGGCGCTTCCCCCGCGGACGATGCTTCGGTGTTGGCCCTGCATTGCCGCAAGGCCGCACTGGCGGTGCGCAGTACGGAAGCCTCGCCGATGGTCGATACCGCCGGTGCCCATTGGCGCGTCACCCTGCGTCTTGGCGCCGAAGAATTGCGCCGCGTGGACGCGGTGCCGGCCTTGCTGGGCGTCGCCAGCCAGATCGAGACCGCACGGATGCCCAGCGGCGAGCTGTTCGTGGTGCTCTCCGAGTTGTTCAACAACGCCCTGGACCATGGTCTGTTGAAACTGGATTCCGCCCTGAAGGCCGGGCCGGATGGCATGGCGGATTACCTCGACGAACGCTCGCTGCGCCTTGCGGCATTGCGGCATGGGGTCGTCGAAATGTCCGTGGAGGCAATCACCCACAATGGCAAGCATGCGATCCGGGTGCACTGCCGAGATAGTGGCGAGGGCTTCGACCATCGCGCCATGGGGTTGGATGCCGTCGAGGACAGCGAACGCCCCTATGGTCGCGGCCTGATGCTGCTGCGCAGGCTCGCCGTGGCCATCGAATTCAACGACCCTGGCAACGAAGTCACGGTCGTCATGGGGACGCCGGATTCCTAGGGTCTGTTCTCATTCAGTCGGCGGATCGCGTTGCGCCCCAATCTGGATGGATGCAAGGCGGAGGGTGCTGGCAATGGTTGTTCCATTGCCGAGCCCGACAACGCCGCAGACGCCGGATTGGGGCGCAATCCGAAGGGAAGGGGTCGGATCGGGTGCATTGCGGCGTTGCTTCCTCCTCGTTGGGGATCGCCCAACCACGTCGGTCGCGCCTTGCACTGCGCCCGATCCGACCCCTTCGCGACCGTCGCCTGAATGAGAACAGACCTTGGTCCGCCATTCGTTACTGCAACGGTGGCAATTCTCGTCGGAACCCTGATGGTCTGCGGCCTGGAACGGGAAAACCCAGGCAAAATCGCGTAATATCCCCCTTTAAGCGGAGGCGTTCCCCGCAGGAGGGGAATATGCGGAAAGGCAGAGAATGTCCGAACTACTGAAGAACATCGACGCACGCACCAAGCTGGCTGGCACCAACAAACTGGAAATTCTGCTGTTCTCCCTCGGGGTGGACGGCCGTACCGGGCGTCGCGAGACCTTCGGCATCAACGTATTCAAGGTGCGCGAAGTGATGCGCACGCCGCAGATCACTGCGGCACCGGATATGCCCGGCTCGGTCAAGGGCATGGTCAGCCTGCGCGGCGTGCTGGTCCCCGTGGTGGACCTGGCGGAATACGTCGGCATGCAGCCGGAAAGCCCGCGCGACATCATGATCGTCACCGAATACGCGGGCCACACCCAGGGCTTCCTGGTCGAGGGCGTGGATACGATTCTGCGGCTCGACTGGGCGCAGATGCGGGTGCCGCCGGAAATGCTGGTGTCCAACCTGGGCGGCCTGGTGACCGCCGTCACCGAACTGCCGGATTCGCGCCTGGTGATGATGCTCGACGTCGAGCGCATCCTGGCCGAAACCACCAACTACGACGACGATCTGCTGTTTGCCGACCTGCCGCCGATCGGCCAGGAGGGCTTGACCATCGTCTATGCCGACGACTCGTCGGTGGCCCGCAACCAGATCGAGCGCACCTTGCAGGCCCTCGGCGTGCGCGGTATCAGTGCCGTCAATGGCCGTGCTGCCTGGGATGAATTGCAGCGCATCGCCGCCCATGCCGACACCACCGGGCGCAAGGTCAAGGACATCGTCAATCTGATTTTGACCGACGTGGAAATGCCGGAGATGGACGGCTACATCCTGACCAAGCACGTCAAGTCCGATCCGCGCTTCGCCGGTATCCCGATCCTGATGCATTCGTCCCTGTCCTCCATGTCCAATCAGCAGTTGGGTCGCTCGGTGGGCGTGGACGAATATGTTTCCAAGTTCGAACCGCAGCGCTTGGCAGAAACGCTGACTCGCCTGTTGCGCGCCTCCGGCGCCATCAAGGCATAGTTTCGGAGGCTGGTCCATGACAAGCAACTCGATGGTCACTACTTCCTCGCAGAATTCCCTGCTCGACACGGTCGACGCGCGGACCAAGCTGGCCGGCTCGAACCGCATGGAAATCCTGCTGTTCGAACTGGGTACCCACGAAACCTTCGGCATCAACGTCTTCAAGGTGCGCGAAGTCAGCCGCACCCCCAACATCACCAAGGCGCCGAACATGCCGCAGGGGGTCGAGGGCTTGATCAGCCTGCGCGGCAATGTGATCCCGGTGGTCTCCCTGTGCCGTGTCATGGGCCTGGATGATGCGCCGGCCGGCCTCGGCCAATCGATGATGGTGACCGAATACAGCAAGCGCACCCTCGGCTTTCTGGTGCATAGCGTAGACCGCATCATCCGCGTCGAATGGGACAAGGTGCGTGCCCCCGAGGCCGTGACCAGCGGCTCCCATGCCTACATCACGGCGATTACCGAACTCGCCGACGGCAAGCTGGTGTCCATCGTCGACGTCGAGCAGATTCTCGCCAACACCTTCGGCGAGGCCCTGGTCGGCCAGATCGAGCCGATCCGCGCCGCCGGCGATCTCGATGTGTTCTTCGTCGACGACTCTGCCGTGGCCCGCAAGAAGATTGCCGAGGTGCTGGAGAAGCTCGGCGTCCGCCACAAGCATGCGCAGAACGGCATGGAGGCCTGGACCCGCCTGCAGGGCATGGCCAACGCCGCCCAGGCCGCCGGCCGCAGCGTTCAGGACGAGTTGAACCTGATCCTGGTCGATGCCGAGATGCCCGAGATGGACGGCTACGTGCTGACCAAGAACATCAAATCCGATGCCCGCTTCGACGGTATCCCCGTCGTCATGCATTCCTCCCTTTCGTCCGAGGCCAACCGCGCCATGGGCAAGAGCGTCGGCGTCGATTCCTACGTCGCCAAGTTCGATGCCGATGCCTTGGCCGATACCCTGCGTCCCCTGCTGATCAAGTCCCAAAGGGACTGAGTCTGGAGAGTTTCAATGCCTGCTGATCCGAGCAAAATCAAGTTCCTCGTTGTCGATGACTTTTCCACGATGCGGCGCATCGTGCGGAACCTGCTCAAGGAGCTCGGTTTCACCAACGTCGAAGAAGCGGAAGACGGTGCCATCGCCCTGCAAAAGCTCAAGGCGGGCAGCTTCGATTTCGTCGTCTCCGACTGGAACATGCCGAACATGGACGGCCTGACCCTGCTGCAAACCGTGCGCGCCGATCCGGAACTGAAGCACCTGCCGGTGCTGATGATCACCGCCGAAGCGAAGAAGGAAAACATCATCGCCGCGGCCCAGGCCGGCGCTTCCGGTTACATCGTCAAGCCGTTCACCGCGGCGACCTTGAACGAGAAGATGATCAAGATCTTCGAGAAGATGGGCCTCTGAGGACGCGCCATGGGAACCCCGGCAAAATTCGACGAATCCGGCGACTCTGACGATCTGCAGGCGCTGTTCGACAACATCGCGGGCGCCAGTGCGGCCCCGCCGCCACCGCCGCCGCCGGCGAACAATTCCGCTGGCGACTCCGACGATCTGCAGGCGCTGTTCGATAGCGTTGCCTCCGAGGTCGCCCAGCCGAGTACGGCGGCGCCTGCGGCAGCCGTCGCCAGCGATGGCGCCGACCAGGCGGATGCGGTGTTCAATCGTCTCGGCACCCTGGCCCGGCAACTCCACGAGAGCATGCGCGAGCTTGGCTACGACCGCATGCTGGAAGATTCCGCGCGGCAGATTCCCGACGCCCGCCAGCGCCTGACCTACATCGCCCAGATGACCGAACAGGCGGCCAGTCGCGTGCTGAACGCCACCGATGTGGCCAAGCCGATCCAGGACCGCCTGATGGCCCAATCCGCCGACCTGGGCAAGCGCTGGGATCGGATGTTCGCCAATCAGTTGTCCGTGGACGAGTTCAAGGCCCTGGCCGCTGACAGCCGGAATTTCTTCCTGCAGGGGCCCGGCCAGATGAAGACCGTGAACGACCAGTTGATGGAAATCGTCATGGCCCAGGACTTCCAGGACCTCACCGGCCAGGTGATCAAGAAGGTCGTGGAAATGGTCCAGGACCTCGAGTCGCAACTGCTCTCGGTGCTGATCGAAGCCATGCCCGAAGAGAGAAAGGCCGAAGCGCCGGAAGGCTTGCTGAACGGCCCGGTGATCAATGCCGCAGGTCGCGTCGATGTGGTGACCAGCCAAACTCAGGTCGATGACCTGCTGGAGAGCCTGGGCTTCTAGCCCGGCCGCGTGAAAGAAGGAGCGAGCCATGAGTGACTTTCAGGGAATGGAAGACCTGCTGCAGGATTTCCTGGTCGAGGCCACCGATCTGCTGTCGGGGGTGGACAACAAACTGGTGGATCTGGAGCAAAGCCCGCAGGATCATGGCCTGCTGAACGACATCTTCCGCGGCTTCCACACCATCAAGGGCGGCGCCGGCTTTCTCAACGCCACCGAGCTGGTGACCCTCTGCCACCTCACCGAAAACCTGTTTGACCGCCTGCGCAACGGCGAGATGACCGTCAATGGCGAGCTGATGGACGTGATCCTCAACGCCACCGGCGCCGTGCGCGACATGTTCGGCGCCCTGGAGAGTGGCATGCAGCCGTCGCCCGCGCCTGCGCAACTGATTGCCGCGCTCAAGGCCGCACTGGCCGGCGAACCGGTGGCCGCCGCGGCTGCCGCCGCGCCCGTGGCTGCCGCTGCGGCGCCCGTTGCTGCGGCGCCCGCTGCGCCTGGTGCTGGCCCCGATTGGGACCAGCTCTTTTCCGCCGTCGCCAACACGCCGGCCGCTGCCGCACCCGCTCCCAGCGCCGTGGTCCCTGCGCCGGCACCGGCCATGCACCATGAAGTCAGCGGCGAGTCCCCCGAGCAGATCATCACCGCCGCCATCGGCCGCCGCACCACCGACAAGCCGGGCGTCCAGTCTGCCCCGGTGGGCCGTCGCGAAACCGAAAAGTCGCGCGACAACTCGATCCGCGTCGACACCTCGCGCCTCGACCAGGTGCTCAACCTGTCCGGCGAAATCGGCCTGACCAAGAACCGCCTCAACTCGCTGCGCTCCGACATCCTCAACGGCCGCAACGACACCGACACCCTGCACGCCCTCGACCAGGCCGTCAGCCAGCTCGACCTGCTGGTCTCCGATCTGCAAAACGCGGTGATGAAGACCCGCATGCAGCCGATCGGCCGGCTGTTCCAGAAATACCCGCGGATCGCTCGCGATCTAGCGCGCTCCCTGGGCAAGGATGTCGAACTGCTGTTGATCGGCGAAGACACCGAAATCGACAAGACCATGATCGAGGATCTTTCCGACCCGATCATCCACTTGATCCGCAATGCCGTGGACCACGGCATCGAGCCGACCGAAGAACGCGCCGCCCTCGGCAAGTCTCTGAAGTCCCAGGTGCGCCTCGAAGCCCGCCAGGAAGGCGACCACATCGTCCTCGTGGTGGCCGACGACGGCCGCGGCATGAACGCCGAACGGCTGCGCGCCAAAGCCCTGGAGAAAGGCCTCATCACCGATGAAGAGGCCAACACCATGGACGAGCGGCAGAGCTACAACCTGGTCTTCCTGCCCGGCTTCTCCACCAAGGATGTGGCGTCCGACGTTTCCGGCCGCGGCGTCGGCATGGACGTGGTGAAGACCAACATCCAGAAGCTCAACGGCTCCATCGAAATCAAGTGCGTCGCCGGCAAGGGCACCACCTTCATCATCTCCCTGCCGCTGACCCTGGCCATCCTGCCGGTGCTGCTGGTGCAGCTCGGCCAGCAGCCCTTCGCCGTGCCGCTGTCGATGGTCCGCGAAATCCTTCCGATCGACGTCAGCGCCATTCAGGAAGTCGGCGGCCGCGCCACCATGGTGGTGCGCGGCGAAGTGATGCCGATCTACCCGTTGTCCCACCTGCTGGGCTGGCGCCCGGTGGGCATCCCCGGCTACGGTGTGCTGATGCAGACCGCGGAGCAGGCCTTTATCCTCGCCATCGACGGCTTCATGGGTCGCGAAGACGCGGTGATCAAGTCCCTCGACGATTTCCGTCCGAAGGGCGTGGCCGGCGTCACCACCCTGTCCAACGGCCAGATCGTGCTGATCCTGGATATCAAGGAACTGCTGGTTGCCCTCGGCGAGGCTCGCGGCGTACCGCGTTCCGCATTGCTGCCGTCCGTGGCGGACGCCGCTTGATCGGCTTGCTATAATCCGCCCCTGATTTTGGGCCGATAGCTCAGCTGGGAGAGCGCCGCGTTCGCAATGCGGAGGTCGTGAGTTCGATCCTCATTCGGTCCACCAAATAAAAAGGCCACCCAAACGGGTGGCCTTTTTCCTTGTCTACAGTGCTTGCACGACGGGCAAAATGCCCCTGACAGCGCCTGGTAAAGCTAGTACCTTGGTTCTAGTTCTGCCCGCCCGGAAAGGTCCGGCGCGTCTTTGTGAAAGGCCATCCCCATGTCGCTCCGTCGTCGCCTGATCCTTCTTGTCATGCTAGCCCTCGTCGGTGACGCCTATGCCCAGGATGTCGAATTGCAGGACGTGACGCGCAATCCGATGATTGGCAACTACAAGGGGTATGCCGAATTCAAAATGGCCCACTACGATACGGCGCGGGCGATCTGGGAGGCGCTGGACGGCATCGACTACGCGGAAGGGGCGTTCAACCTGGGCATCCTCTACGAGGAGGGCCTCGGTGTCGCCAAGGACATGTCCCGGGCGCTGGCCTACTACGAACGCGCCGCCAAGCTGGGCGGCGTGCGTGCCGCCTTCCGCCTCGGCAAGATTTACTGGTTCGGCACCCCGAGCGTGCCGCAGGACAAAGACAAGGGCCGTCAATTCCTGACCCTCGCCGCCCAGGGCGGCGACAGCGAGGCCGCCAGCTACCTGAATGCCGCTGCCCCGGTTGGCAGCCCGCTGGCGGCGGCCGATGCGGCCGAAGCCAAGGGCCAGCTTGCTGAAGCCGCGAGCATTCTGCTGGCGGCGGCAAGTGCCGGCGACCGGGCGGCGCAGACGCGCATTGCCTGGTACTACGAAGCCGGCAAGGGGGTGACGCGGGATCTGGCGGCGGCGGCGCGCTGGTTCGGCCAGGCGGCTGCGGCCGGTGATGGCGAGGCGATGTATGCCCTGGCGGTGATGCATCGGACTGGCGCCGGGATGCCTGAGGATCACGCCAAGTCGGCGGACTGGCTGCGCCGCAGCGCGGCCGCCGGCTATGTGCCGGCCCAGCGCGAACTCAAACAGGCCGCGGCGAAGTAGAGCCTATTCCAGTAGGGATCGTGTGCCGCGCAGTGGGATGGCGGGATGCAGTGCAAGGCGCCTGGCGCGCGGTGCAGTCATCTGCACAAGCGACGGGCAACGCCGCAATGCGCCCGCCATCTCGCTGCCCTCCGGGTTGAGGCCAGGGGCGGCGTCTGCGGCGTTGCAGCCCTTGCCCGTAGATGACTACAGGCAGCGGACTGCGCCTTGCATCCATCCACCCCTGGCCTCAACGCGGCGCACGAGCCCTACTGGAATAGGCTCTTAGCCGCCAGTGCGGCTGCGGTCCCACAGCACGTCGCCCTGGCCGGCGCTGAGATTCAGCCAGCGCGCCAGCACGAACAGCAGGTCGGACAAGCGATTCACATATTGCCGGGCAGTATCGGAGACCGGACTGTCCCGATGCAGGGTGATCACGCTGCGCTCGGCGCGGCGGCTGACCGCCCGCGCCAGGTGGCAAACCGCGGCGCTGCGTTCGCCGCCGGGCAGGATGAATTCCTTCAGCGGTTGCAACTGGCTGTTGTAGCGGTCGATGGCCTGCTCCAGATAGGCCGGCTGGCCGGTGCCGAGCAGGGCGCTGCCGGGAATGCACAGCTCGCCGCCGAGATCGAACAGATCGTGCTGAATGGTGAGCAGCAGGCGGGTGACGTCCAGCGGCAGGGATTCGCACAACAGCAGGCCGATCAGCGAGTTCAACTCGTCGATGTCGCCCATCGCGGCGACCCGCGGCGCGTCCTTGTCGATCCGTGTACCGTCGCCCAAGCCGGTGGTTCCGGCGTCGCCGGTACGGGTATAAATCTTCGAAAGTCGGTGGCCCATTGGGGCCGGATTATACGGGCTGGTGCGGCTTTGCCGCGTGTTACCATCAAGTCACCGATTGGAGTCCCCACCCGAAATGTCCGACAACCGCCAACCCGCCGAAGAACGTCGCAGCGACGGCGCCTTGCGCGAAATTTTTAGCGAAGCCTACGACCTGCTGGAGCCGTTTTTCGACCCGGCCAACGCGTGGGCCGGCCAATCCCACGAGCATCTGGCCTTCCGTGCCCTCCATGAGCGTTTTCCGGCGCTGCCGCCGCAACAGGTTCTGGTGCTCGTGACCGCCGCGAAGCGGGTGTTCGCCACCGGCCGCGCGCCCGCTCCCTGACGGATTGCCATGGCGCTGACCATAGACAGTTGCGTTGCGACGCATATCGGGGATCGCGAGGAGCAGCAGGATCGCGTCGCGATGTTCGGCCACCCGCGTTATCCGGGGGCGATGATGGCGGTTCTTGCCGACGGCATGGGCGGCCTCTCCGGCGGCGCCATCGCCGCCGAGCAGGTGATGAACTCGGCCAAATACGACTTCGAGAGCTTCGGCCCCGGCGGCGACGTACGCAATCTGCTGGCCGCGGTGATCAACGACAGCCACGAATCCATCAAGCTCGCCGCGGTCACCAGCGGCACCGAGCCCCACAGCACCGTCTGCGTCTTCGTCATGCAGCCCGGCCGCGCCGACTGGGCGCATTGTGGCGACTCGCGCATCTATCACTTCCGCGCCGGCAAGCTCATTGCTCGCACCGTGGACCATTCCATGGTCATGCGCAAGATGGTGGTTCCGGGCTACCTCACCGAAGAGCAGGCCGAGGCCCATCCCAACAAGAACCTGCTGATTTCCTGCCTCGGTGACCCGGCGCCGCCGGAGATCGATTTCGCCGAGGCGGCCCCCCTCGAAGCGCAGGACTGCTTCTTGCTGTGCTCTGATGGACTGTGGGCTTACTTCAAGAACGAGGAACTGGGAGCAATCCTCGCCGACAACCCGCCGCGCCAAGCCGCCCAAATCCTCATGGAGGGCGCGCGGACGCGGGCCAAGGGCCGTGGCGACAACTGTTCCCTTGCGGTGATCAAGGTCTCCGAGGTCGAGACGCCGAAGAAAAAAATCCTGGGTTCTGGGGTGGCACGCAAGTCCGCTGCTTAGTCGCTGTGTAGCATCTGCTACAACCACAGTAGGATTTCACTCGCTGGTGGGTGGTAAGCCGCTTTCCATCGAGCAGAACAACATGATTGCCCAAGGAGAATGGATATGCCTCTGATCATCGGGGTGCAGCGGGAGACTGTCGCCGGCGAAACCCGCGTGGCGACGGTGCCCGAGGTGGTGAAGAAGTTCAAGGCGCTGGGGGCTGAGTTCTGCATTGAGCAGGGCGCGGGTCTCGCCAGCCATTTCACCGACGAGACCTTCGGCGCCGAGATCGCGCCCAGCGCCGCTGCCGTGCTGCAAAAGGCCGCTGTCATGTTCTGCGTGCAGCCGCCCAGCGTCGATCAGATCCAGGCGATGCCCCCGGGCACCCTGCTGCTCGGCTATCTCGCCCCCTATTCCAGCAAGGAACGCATCGCTGCCCTCAAGGCGAAGAACATCACCAGCTTCGCGGTGGAGCTGATTCCCCGCATCTCCCGCGCTCAGAGCATGGACTCCCTGTCCAGCCAGGCCGCCGTGGCCGGCTATCTGACGGTGCTGATCGCTGCCAACGCCTGCCCCAAGTTCTTCCCCATGCTCACCTACGCCGCCGGCACCATACGTCCGGCGCGGGTGCTGGTGATCGGCGCCGGCGTCGCCGGCCTGCAGGCCATCGCCACCGCCAAGCGCCTCGGCGCCATCGTCGAGGGCTATGACGTGCGCCCCGAGACCAAGGAGCAGATCGAATCCCTCGGCGCCAAGTTCGTCGATACCGGCGTTTCCGCCGCCGGCACCGGCGGTTATGCCCGGGAGTTGAGCGACGAGGAAAAGGCGCAGCAGGCGGTCAAGCTCGGCAAGGCCGTGGCGGGCTGCGACGTGCTGATCACCACCGCCGCCATCCCCGGCAAGAAGAGCCCGCTGATCATCAGCGCCGAGATGATCGCCGGCATGAAGCAGGGCGCCATCGTCGTGGACATGGCCGCCGAGGGCGGCGGCAATTGCGCCGGCACGGTGGCCAACGAAACCGTCACGGTGGGCCCGGCCACCATCATCGGCCCGGTGAACCTGCCAGCGCGGATGCCGGTGCATGCCTCCGAGATGTACGCCAAGAATCTCTACAACTTCCTCTCGCCCTTCATCAAGGAAGGCACGCTGACCCTCGATTGGGACGACGACATCATCAAGGGTGCCTGCTTGACCCGCGACGGCCAGTTCGTGCACGAAGGCGTCAAGAAAATCCTCGGCGAGGTCTAAAGGAAACGTCATGGAAAACTTCATCTACATTTATATCTTCATGCTCGCCGCCTTCACCGGCTACGAGGTCATCGCTCGGGTGCCGGTGATCCTGCACACGCCGCTGATGTCCGGCTCCAACTTCGTGCACGGCGTGGTGCTGGTGGGGGCCATGGTGGCCCTGGGCCATGCCGACCCGAGCGATCCGCTGCAATTGGCCATCGGCTTCTTCGCCGTGTTGCTGGGGGCGGCCAATGCCGCCGGCGGCTACGTGGTGACCGAGCGCATGCTGGCCATGTTCAAGTCCGACAAGAAGTGAGCGCGCCATGACCATTGAATTCCTGATCCAGGCCTCCTACTTCGTCGTCGCCGTCCTCTTCATCCTCGGCCTCAAGGCCATGTCCTCGCCGGTCACGGCGAAGAAGGGCATCCTCTGGGCCGGCGTCGGCATGGTGCTGGCCACCTTGATCACCTTCGCCACGCCGCAGATGGCCAACTACCTGCTGATGATCGTCGCCATCGTCATCGGCGGCGCCGTCGCCTGGTGGGCCGGCAAGGTGGTCAAGATGACCGACATGCCGCAGATGGTGGCGATCTACAACGGCATGGGCGGCGGTGCCGCCGCTGCCATCGCCGCCCTCGAGTTCGCCAAGGGCAGTCATCACGACGCCATCACCACCACCCTGGCGGTGGCCGGCGCGCTGATCGGCTCGGTGGCCTTCTCCGGCTCCTGCATCGCTTTCGCCAAGCTGCAGGGCATCATGAAAAAGGCCCACCGTCTGCCGGCGCAGAACGCGGTGAATGTGATCCTGGCCGGCATCGTCCTGCTGCTCGGCGCCTCCATCGTCGCCTCGGGTCACCCCTCCAACGGCGGCCTGCTGACTTTCTTCGTCCTCGCCCTGGCGCTGGGTGCGGTACTCACCAGCCCGATCGGCGGCGCCGACATGCCGGTGGTGATCTCCCTGCTGAACGCCTTCACCGGCCTGGCGGTCGGCTTCGAGGGCTATGTGCTGCACAACCCCAGTCTGATCATCGCCGGCATCGTCGTCGGCGCCTCCGGCACCCTGCTGACCCAGTTGATGGCCAAGGCCATGAACCGGCCGATCAGCAACGTGTTGTTCACCCCGATCACCGGCGAGGCCCAGGGCGGCGAAGGCATCACCGGCACCATGAAGGAAGCCTCGGCCAACGACGCGGCGGCGATGATGCGCTATGCGCAGAAGGTGATCATCGTCCCCGGCTACGGCATGGCGGTGGCGGGTGCCCAGCACAAGGTCTGGGAGATGGCCAAGCTGCTGCAGGAGGCGGGCGTCGAGGTCAAGTTCGCCATCCATCCGGTGGCGGGCCGCATGCCGGGCCACATGAACGTGCTGCTGGCGGAAGCCGGCGTGCCCTATGACATCATCTTCGACCTGGAAGAGATCAACGAGGAATTCGCCACCGCCGACGTGGCCCTGGTGATCGGCGCCAACGACGTGGTGAACCCGGTGGCGCGGACCGACAAGTCCAGCCCGATCTACGGCATGCCGATCCTCAATGCCGACCGCGCGATGAACGTGATCGTCAACAAGCGCGGCAAGGGCACCGGCTACTCCGGCGTCGAGAACGCGCTGTTCTACGGCGAGAACACCCGCATGCTCTACGGCTCGGCGCAGCAGGCCATCGCCGAGGTGATCGCCAACGTCAAGGCTATGCAAGGCTGATATTGCCTGTCGGGTTTCCGTCACAACCTGCGGCGGATGACAGGGCTATACTCGGAACATTGCAATCTAATGTTTCTGCCCCTTCGTCATCCGCAGTTGGTGGCGGAGTGCGCGCCCCGGTAAATCGCGCAGGGTGAGTGTCGAGCGGTGGCCTGCCCGGCATCTGCCGATGCATCCGGGGACTTTGCCGCATGGTCCCTATGAGCCACCCCGACTTGTCGTCATTGCTGGGCGAAAACGCATCCGCGGAACAGTTGCTGGAACGCTTCAGCCTGCTGGCGGAGAACCTGCCGGCGAGCTTCTGGCTGATCGACGTGGCGGGGCGCCGGGTGGTGTATGCCAATCCGGCCTACGACACGCTCTGGGGCGCCAGCCGGGAAGAGTTGTTCCGCGACCGCTTCTCCTGGCTCGAACATGTCCATCCCGAGGACCGCGAGCGTCTGCGCCTGGCGGTCTCGCGTCAGCGCTACGGCGGGCTCGACGAGCAGATGCGGATTCTGCGTCCGGACGGGCAGGTGCGCTGGCTGCATCTGCGCAGCTTTGCCGTCGGTAGCGGCGAGCGTCCGCACAGCGTCGGCGGCATGGCCTTCGACGTCACGCCGCTGGTCGAGCACCGGCTGGCGCTGGATGCGGAAAAGGCTGCCCTGCAACGCACCGCCGACCTGCAGGCCGGCATCCTCGATGCCGTTGCGGCCAACGTCGCCATCGTCGATCCGGACGGGGTGATCATCGCGGTCAATGCGCAATGGCGCCGTTTCGCCGAGGACAACGGCTGTCTGAACGACAGCGCCTGGGTCGGCAGCAACTACTTCGACGTCTGCAGTCACGCCGCCGCCATGGGCGAGCAGACCGCCGAGCAGGTGGGCGCCGGCCTGCGCCAGATCATGGATGGCTTGGAGACCGGCTTCACCCTGACCTACCCGTGCAACTCGCCGGACAAGCAGCGCTGGTTCCAGTTGATGATCAGCTCCCTGCGCGGTGCCTCGCGCGGTGCGGTGGTGATGCATCTCGACGTCAGCGCCTCGGTCCAGGCGGAAGCCAAGATCAAGCACCTGGCGCATTTCGACGGCGTCACCGGCCTGCCCAACCGCCCCCAGTTCATCGAGCGCTTCCGCGAGTGGCTGGCCCACGGCGAACGCCATGAGCACCGGGTGACGGTGTTCTTCGTCGCCATCGACAACTTCAAAGCCATCAACGATGCCTGGGGTTACGCGGCCGGCGACCATATGCTGCAGGTGTTCAGCGAGCGCCTGCGCAGCACCTTTCGCCCCACCGATGTGGTCGGCCGCCTCGGCGGCGACTGCTTCGGCGTGGTGCTGGCGGAGGACGGTGGGATCGACGAGATATCCCATGCCGCCCGCCGGGTGCTCGACCTTGCGGCGCTGCCGGTGCCGATGGAAAACGAAACCCTGCATCCCACCGCCAGCATCGGCATCGCGCTGTTTCCCCAGGACGGCACCGATGCCGATCATCTGCTGCAGGGTGCCGAAACCGCCCTGTTCCGCGCCCGCGAGAAGGGCCGCAACACCTACGAGTTCGCCGAAGCCGCCCTCAACGAGCGGGTACGCTTCCGCCAGAAGCTCGAAGTCGAGTTGCGCCGCGCCCTGGCGCAGGATGAGTTCGTGCTGCACTTCCAGCCCAAGACCAGTTGCCGCAGCGGCAACATCGTCGGCGCCGAAGTCCTGCTGCGCTGGCATCACCCGCAGCGCGGCCTGCTGCCGCCGGGAGACTTCATTCCGGTGCTGGAGGATTCGGGGCTGATCGTCCCGGTCGGCGCCTGGGTGCTCAAGGCCGCCTGTGCCCAAGCGGCGGCCTGGATGAATGAGGGCCTGCAATGCGTCCCGCTGGCGGTGAACCTGTCAGCCCGCCAGTTGCGCGGCGACGGCATCGTCGAGCTGGTGCGCGAGGTGCTGGCCGCCAGCGGGGTGCCGCCGCACCTGCTGGAACTGGAACTGACCGAGAGCATGCTGATGGAGAACGTGGACAGCATCATTCCCACCCTGCAGGCCTTGAAGGCACTCGGCGTGCGCCTGTCGGTGGACGATTTCGGCACCGGCTATTCCAGCCTGTCCTATCTCAAGCAGTTCCCGCTGGACGCGCTGAAGGTGGACCGTTCCTTCGTCCAGGACATCACCGCCGATCCCAACGACGCCTCGATCACCCGCGCCATCATCACCATGGCCCACGCCCTGAAACTCAAGGTGATCGCCGAGGGCGTCGAGACCGAGGGCCAACTGGGCCTGCTGATCGCCAACCACTGCGACGAAATCCAGGGCTACTACTTCAGCCGCCCGGTGGCCGCCGCCGGGATGCAGCAGATGCTCAAGGACGACAGCCGCCTGCCCGAGCATCTGCTGCGCGTCGGCGAGCGCCAGCGCACCTTGCTGCTGGTGGACGACGAGGAAAACATCCTCGCCGCGATGAAGCGCCTGTTGCGGCGCGAAGGCTACTCCATCCTCACCGCCAACAGCGGCGCCGAAGGCCTCGAGGTGCTGGCCCGGAACGAGGTGGACGTGATCCTCTCCGACCAGCGCATGCCGGGCATGACCGGGGTCGAATTCCTGCGCCGGGCCAAGGACCTGTATCCGAACACCGTGCGCGTCGTCCTCTCCGGCTACACCGAGCTGCAATCGGTCACCAGCGCCATCAACGAAGGCGCCATCTACAAATTCCTCACCAAGCCCTGGGACGACGACCAGCTCCGCGCCAACATCGCCGAAGCCTTCCGCCGCAAGGATTTGGGCGACGAGAACCGGCGCC
The DNA here is from genome assembly GCA_036518635.1 of Rhodocyclaceae bacterium. Classification (GTDB taxonomy): domain Bacteria; phylum Pseudomonadota; class Gammaproteobacteria; order Burkholderiales; family Rhodocyclaceae; genus AWTP1-18. The sequence goes on from DATDMT010000054.1 coordinate 54,277, forward strand.
TGGCCGAGGAAATCCGCATCGCCAACCACGAGCTGGCCGAGGCCAATATCCAGCTCAAGGGTTTGCTGGGAGAAAAGCAGCAGCAGATCGTGCACAACGAAACCGCCCTGGAAATCCTCCACGAGGTGCTGCAACTGCTGCCTTGGCCGTTGGTCGGAGTGGACGACCAGGGCATGATCGCCAGCGTCAACGACGCGGCGGAGAAAGTGCTCGGCTCCCTCGACATGCTGCTCGGCATGCCCGCCGTCGGCCGGCTGCCGGATGCGCTGATCGAGCTGATGCGGGGTGGTAACGCCTCGATGGTGCCGCTGGCCGTCGCCGGCACCCGCTACCGCGCCCTGTGCCGGCAGATGGGCCTGGCCTCCAGCAGCCGCGGCCGGGTGCTGATTCTGTTGCCGGAGGAATAAATCATGTCCGGACAGACGCCGCCGCCAGATGCCGTCGTCGCCGCCCCGCTGGGCGAGGCCGACGACCGCGAAGCGCAGGTGCGCCAGCAGGTGGCCCACTTATTCCGCCATGCCGGCGACCACGCGGTGGTGGAGCGGCTGCGCGAGGTGGTGGTGGCCTACCGCATGGCCGCGCCAGAGGGGCGGCCATGACCCCGCTCAACCCGGTATCCGAGGCCGCCCTGACTGCGCGCATCGAGCAGTTGCCGGCGCTGCCGACCATTGCCAACGAGCTGCTGGCCAGCTTCGACCAGGACGACATCGACGTGGATACCCTGGCCCGTCGCATCAGCAACGACCAGTCGCTGGCGGCGCACACCCTGCGTATCGCCAACTCGCCGTTCTACGGCCTCTCGGGCAAGGTCGGGGCGATTCCCGATGCGATCGTGATCCTCGGCTTCCGCACCGTGCGTTCGCTGGTGCTGTCGGCGGCCATGGCCCAATCCCTGGGGCGGGTCGGCAACGGCGAGTTCGACTCGCATCGCTTCTGGCGCCACTCCACCAGCGTCGCCCTGTTTGCCCGCGGCATCGCCCGCCTGTGCCGGGAAAACCCGGAAGTCGCCTTCACCGCTGGGCTGATCCACGACATGGGGCGGGTGCTGCTCGGTACCTGCTTCCCCGAGCAGTATCGCCAGGTGATCGACTGGCAGCGCGACCGCGACTGCCCGACGATGGAAGCCGAGCGTGCCGTGCTCGGGCTGGACCATTGCGTTGCCGGCGGCCTGTTGGCGCGCCGCTGGTGCTTGCCGGCGAACCTCGCCGGCGCCATCGCCCGCCACCACCTGCCGGACGGCGACACCTGCCTGCGCCTGGCCGACGTTTGTCACTGGGCCGACGTCCTGGCCCATGCCCTGGCGCCCAATCCCGGGCCCCTCGGCGCGGTGCCGCCGGTGTCGGCGGACGCCTGGGAACGCCTGGGCCTGGACTGGGCGCAGGTGCCGCCGCTGCTGCAGGACGTGCAGCGCGACCTGGAGGAAACCTGTCTTGCCTTTGCCGCCTGAACCGTCCGCCGCCCCGGGCGGGCGCCTGCCGCTGGACAGCGCCTGCCTGCAGAGCCTGATCGAGACCATCGGCGTCGGCATCCTGCTGCATCGGGTCGGCGTGACGCTGTATGCCAACGCGGCCTGGCAGGAAATTACCGGCTACAGCCGGGCCGAGTTGGCCGAGCTGTCCCTCGAACAACTCGCCTTGCCGGCGTATCGCGACAAACTGCGCGGCCGCCAGCAGGATTTGCTGACCGGCCATGCCGCCGCCGGCCCCTGCGCGTTCGCCCTGCAGCACAAGAGCGGCCAAGTGCGCTGGCTGGAAATGAGCGCCCGCCTGACCCGCTTCGAGGACCAGCCGGCGATCCTCGCCACCCTGGTGGACGTTACCGCCCACCGCGAGGCCGAGGCGCGGCTGGAACACATGGATCAGGTGCTGAGTCAGATTCTGCAGGGCGATCCGGTGCCCACCTTCGTCATCGACGGCGAGCATCGGGTGACCCACTGGAACGCCGCCTGCGAAGCCGTCACTGGCGTTGCCGCGGCCGACATCGTCGGTACCGCACGGGCGTGGACGGCGTTCTATGCGCGGGAGCGGCCGGTGATGGCGGATTTGATCGTCGACGGCCGAATCGAGCAGCTCGACGAGTTCTATCGCGGCGTCTATCGGCGCAGTGCGGTGATCGCCGGGGCCTACGAGGCCGAGGCCTACTTTCCCCACTTTCACCCCGGCGGGCGCTGGCTGTACTTCACCGCCGCGCCGCTGCGCGATGGCCAGGGGCGGATCATCGGCGCCATCGAAACCCTGCAGGACGTCACCGCCCGCAAGACGTCCGAGGAATCCCTGCAGCGGGCCTACGACGAGTTGGAAACCCTGGTGCAGAGCCGCACCGAACAGTTGGCCCTGGCCAAGGCGGAACTCGAGGCGGACGTCCGCCAGCGCAAGCTGTCGGAGGCCGAGCTGTTGCGGCGGAACGCCGACCTGACCGAACTCAACAACAAGTTGCAGAGCGCCCAGGAGCAGTTGGTGCAGGCGGAAAAAATGGCTTCCATCGGCCAATTGGCGGCCGGCGTGGCCCACGAGATCAACAATCCGATCGGCTACGTGCTGTCCAACATCGGCGCCCTCGACGGCTATCTGCAGGACATCCTGGAAATCCTCGGCGCCTTCGAAACCGCCGCCGAGGCCCTGCCGGCGGATCATCCGGCCCTGGCGGCGGCACGCCAACTGCGGCAGCGGCACGATCTCCCCTTCATCCAGGAGGATGCGGCCAAGCTGATGCTGGAAACCCGCGAGGGCATCGACCGGGTGCGCAAGATCGTTGCCGACCTGAAGGATTTTTCGCGCATCGACACCAGCCAGGAATGGCAATGGGCCGACCTGCACCAGGGCCTCGACAGCACCCTCAACATCGTCAACAACGAGCTCAAGTACAAGGCCGACGTGGTGCGCCAATACGGCGACCTGCCGCATGTCGAGTGCCTGCCGTCGCAGCTCAACCAGGTGTTCATGAACCTGCTGGTGAACGCCGCCCACGCCATCGGCGCGGAACGTGGCACGATCACCATCCGTAGCGAACGCCTGGGGAGCGAGGTGGTGGTGGAAATATCCGATACCGGCAGCGGTATTCCGGCGGAAAACCTGACGCGGATTTTCGATCCGTTTTTCACCACCAAGCCGATCGGCCAGGGCACCGGCCTCGGCTTGTCGCTCTCCTACGGCATCATCCAGAAACACAACGGGCACATCGACGTGCACAGCGAATTAGGCCGCGGCACGAGCTTCCGCATCGTGCTGCCGATCCAGCAACGACCGGACGAGGACTCACCATCATGACCGCCAGCGACGAGGCGCCGCAAACCATCACCATCCTCTGCGTCGACGACGAGGCGAATATCCTTTCCGCGCTGAAACGCCTGTTCCGTCCCGAGGGCTACCGCATCCTGACGGCCGGCGGCGGCCGCGAGGGCCTGGCGCTGCTGGAGGCGGAACAGGGCCAGGTGGACCTGGTGATCTCCGACATGCGCATGCCGGAAATGGACGGTGCCCGTTTCCTCGCCGAAGTCTGCAACAAGTGGCCAGAGATCACGCGCATCCTGCTGACCGGCTATGCGGAAGTGGAAACCACCATCCGCGCCATCAACGAGGGCCAGATCTACCGCTACATCGCCAAGCCGTGGAACGACGGCGACGTGCTGCTGCTGGTGCGCGGCGCCCTCGAACGCCAGTTGCTGCTGCGCGAGAAAGTTCGCCTGGAGCGACTGACCCAGGCCCAGAACGAGGAACTGAAGGCGCTCAACGCCGGGTTGGAGGAGAAGGTGGCGCAGCGTACCGCCGAGTTGCGCCGCGCCCATGAGCGGGTCAAGCGCAGCTTCCTGACCTCGATCCAGGTGTTTTCCAATCTGATCGAATTGCGCGGCGGCCAGGTCGCCGGCCATTCCAGCCGGGTGGCCAATCTGTCGCGGCAACTGGCGAAGCGTCTCGGGCTGGCCGACAAGGAAGTGCAGGACGTGTTCCTCGCTGCGTTGCTGCACGACATCGGCAAGATCGGCCTGCCCGATGAGCTGCTGGTCAAGCCGCCCAATCAGATGACCGGCAGCGAGCTGGGCCTTTTGCGGCGCCACCCGATCAAGGGCGAGCAGGCGCTGATGGCGCTGGAGGAACTGCAGGATGCGGCGCAACTGATCCGCTACCACCACGAGCGCTTCGATGGCGAGGGCTACCCGGATGGCATTTCCGGGCTGTCCATCCCCTTCGGCGCGCGGATCCTCGCCCTGGTCAACGAATACGACGGCCTGGTGCAGGGCAGCCTGCTCGGGCAGCGGGTCAGCGAGGCCGACGCGCTGCAGTTCATCCAGCGCGGCCGCGGCAAGCGCTACGACCCGCAGGTGGTCGATGCCTTCATCGCCGTGCTGGGGGGCACGACCGAAACGGCGGGCGGCGAGCAGGAACTCAGCAGCGGCCAATTGCGCACCGGCATGACCCTGGCGCGCGATGTGATCAGCCGCGAGGGCGTGGTGCTGCTGACGGCCAACTACGTGCTGACCGAACATCTGATCACCCAGTTGCGCGATTTCGAGCGCAGCGACGGCAGCAGCCTGGTGTTCCTGATCGCCCCGGGGAGCTGACGGCCACCGCGAGCGCTTGGCTTATACTTTGGTTTGATATGGATCAAGCGGGGCGGGGAAGATTTCCTCGCCCCGCGGCATTTATAAAAACGAGGAGATCAAGCATGTTCGGTGCAGGCAAACGACGCATACAGGAACTGGAGTCCCGCTTGCAGCAAGCGCAGGCCCGGGCGACGGAATTGGAGCAGCAGCTCGCCAACGCCCGTGACGATGCGGCCCGGGCCAACGGCCAGTTGGGCGAGATGAACCGCAGCCTCGACAAATGCGCGCGGATTTACCAGGCGATGCAATCCTTCGCCACCTCCTTTGCCGAGGTCCAGCGTTCCCAGGTGGTGATCGCCGGGGCCGTCAAGGAGGATGCCCAGGGCGCGGCCAACGTCGCTTTGGTGGTCGGGCAGAACCGCTCGGCGATGGACACCATCGCCTCCAACATGCAACTGCTCGCCGCCGACACGCGCCAGATGGCGGAGCGCGTCGACAGCCTGTCGCAGCAGACCAACCAGATCGGCGGCATTCTCCAGTTGATCAAGGAAATTGCCGACCAGACCAATCTGCTGGCCTTGAACGCCGCCATCGAGGCGGCCCGGGCCGGCGAACAGGGCCGTGGCTTTGCCGTGGTGGCCGACGAAGTGCGCAAGCTGGCGGAACGCACCAGCAGCGCCACCAACGACATCTCCAGCCTGGTCTCGGCGATCCAGCAGGAGACCCACATGACCCGCGACCAGATGGACCAGTGGGCGCAGAAGTCGGATACCTTCAGCGCCGAAGGCCGCGCCGCCACCGAACAGATGGGCAGCCTCAACGACCTGGCGCGCGGCATGGAACGCCACGGCACCCTGTCGGCCCTGCGCGCCTTCACCGAGGTGGCCAAGATCGACCACCTGGTCTACAAGTTCGAGGTCTACCGGGTCTTCATGTGCCTCTCGGAAAAGGGCGTGAACGACTTCGCCGATCATCACCATTGCCGCCTCGGCAAGTGGTACTACGAGGGCGAGGGCCGCGCCTGTTTCTCGCAACTGCCCGGCTACCGGGAAATCGAGGCGCCCCACGCCCGCTTCCACGACCACGGCATGGCGGCGGTGCGCGCCTTCAAGGACGGCAACCTGCCGGCCGGCTTCGAAGCGGTGGAGCGGATGGAGGCGGCGAGCATGGAAGTGCTGTCCTGTCTCGATCAGGTCGCCATCAACGGCAAGGACAACCTGCACCTGCTGTGCCACTAAAGCTGCGGCGATGAAACGCTGGGCGCCGCTGCTGGCGCTGGCGGCCCTGTCCCTGCTGTGGGGCTACACTTGGGTGCTGGCCAAGCTGGGCCTGAACTACGTCGGCCCGTTTACCTTCGCCCTGCAGCGCTCCGTCGGCGGCGCGGTGGCCATGCTGCTGGTCCTGGCCCTGTTGCGGCGCCCGCTGGCGCTGCGCTTCCCGGCGCGGACCTTCTGGATCGGCGCCACCCAGACCGGCGGCTTCATGATCTTCCAGACCTGGGCGCTGGTCGAGGGCGGTCCGGGCAAGACCGCGGTGCTGATCTTCACCATGCCGATCTGGACCCTGCTGCTGGCCTGGCCCCTGCTGGGCGAGCGGGTGCGCGGCGGCCAGTGGCTGGCGGCGCTAAGTACCCTGCTGGGTTTGCTGCTGGTGATCTCGCCCTGGGACATGCATACCAGCCTGTTCAGCAAGGCGCTGGGTATCGGTGCTGCGCTGATGTGGGCGATCGGCACCATCCTGGTCAAACGCCTGCGCGGCGAGCATGAAATCGACCTGCTCAACCTGACCACCTGGCAGATGGTGTTCGGCGCCCTGGTGGTGGCAGCCGCATCCGCCTTCGTCCATGAAGCGGCGGTGCAATGGAATGCCCAGTTCATCGCCATCCTGCTGTTCATGACGCTGATCAGCACCTGCCTCTGCTGGGTGCTCTGGCTCTACATCCTCGGCCGCCTGCCGGCCTGGGAGGCCAGCCTGTCGGTGCTGGGGACGCCGGTGATCGCCATCGTCAGCTCGCGCTGGCAGACCGGCGAGAGCTTTGCGCCCCAGGAACTGGCCGGCATCCTGTTGATCGGTGCCGGCCTGGGGCTGCTGTCCCTGCTGTGTTGGCGCGCGTCGCGGCGCGCCGCGGCGCTTATTTCTTCGTAAGCCCGCCGAGCAGGGCGGCCACCGGGCGCAGCGGGCGGCGCGGCACCGTCTCGTCGACCGGCGTGGCGGTGGCACCGGCTTCGCTGCTGGGCGCCTCGCCCTTGGGGGTGTAGGGCTTGCTGAAGTCGAAACCGTC
>DATDMT010000055.1:0-12920 GCA_036518635.1 Rhodocyclaceae bacterium
TGCCGCGTCATCAAGACCGCCCGCAAGATGGGCATCAAGACCGTCGCCGTGTATTCCGAGGCGGACAAGGACGCGATGCATGTGGAGCTGGCCGACGAGGCCGTCTGCATCGGCCCGGCGCCGTCCAAGGACAGCTACCTGGTGGCCGACAAGATCATCGCCGCCTGCAAGGAGACCGGCGCCCAGGCGGTGCATCCGGGCTACGGCTTCCTTTCCGAGAACGAGGCCTTCTCGCGCCGCCTGGCGGAGGAAGGCATCAAGTTCATCGGCCCGCTGGCCCATTCGGTGGCGGCCATGGGCGACAAGATCGCCTCGAAGAAGCTGGCCAAGGAAGCCCAGGTCAACACCATCCCTGGCTATAACGACGCCATCGACACGCCGGAACAGGCCGTCGAAATCGCCAAGGGCATCGGCTACCCGGTGATGATCAAGGCTTCCGCCGGCGGCGGCGGCAAGGGCCTGCGCGTCGCCTTCAACGACAAGGAAGCCCACGAGGGCTTCGCCTCCTGCAAGACCGAGGCGAAGAACGCCTTCGGCGACGACCGGGTGTTCATCGAAAAATTCGTCGAGGAGCCGCGCCACATCGAAATCCAGGTGCTGGGCGATAGCCACGGCAACGTGGTGTACCTGCACGAGCGCGAATGCTCGATCCAGCGCCGCCACCAGAAGGTGATCGAAGAGGCGCCGTCGCCCTTCCTCGACCCGGCCACCCGCAAGGCCATGGGCGAGCAGGCGGTGGCTTTGGCCCGCGCGGTGCAGTACGAATCCGCCGGTACCGTCGAGTTCGTCGTCGGCAAGGACAAGAGCTTCTACTTCCTCGAAATGAACACCCGCTTGCAGGTGGAGCATCCGGTCACCGAGGCGATCACCGGCCTCGACCTGGTGGAGCAGATGATCCGTGTCGCCGCTGGTGAGAAGCTGGCCTTCAAGCAGGAGGAGATCAAACTCAACGGCTGGGCGATGGAGTGCCGGATCAACGCCGAAGACCCCTTCCGCAACTTCCTGCCCTCCACCGGCCGCCTGGTGAAGTTCCAGCCGCCGGCACAGACCATGCTGGCCGCCGAGCCGATGCCGGCAAACGGCGGGGTGCGGGTGGATACCGGGGTGTACGACGGCGGCGAAATCTCGATGTACTACGATTCGATGATCGCCAAGCTGATCGTGCACGGCGCCACCCGCGACCAGGCCATCGCCAAGATGCGCGAGGCGCTCAATGCCTTCGTCATTCGCGGCGTCGCCTCCAACATCGCCTTCCAGTCGGCGCTGATGCAGAACCCGCGCTTCATCGCCGGCAACTTCAACACCGGCCTGATCGGCGAGGAATACCCCACCGGCTTCAATGCCGCCGACGTGGTGCACGACGACCCGGCGTTGCTGATCGCCATCGGCGCTTCGGTGCATGCCCAGTATCAGGCGCGCAACGCCACCATCAGCGGCCAGATGCCGGGCCATGAGTACCGCCCCGCCAACGAGTTGGTGGTGGTGATGGAAGACAACCACCACCCGGTCCAGGTTAGCCAGGCCCAGGGCGGCTGGGACGTGCTGTTCGGCGGCGAGACCTACCGCGTCCGCAGCGGCTGGCAGTTCGGCCAGGCGCTTTATTGCGGCAGTTGCAACGACCAGCCGTTCTGTCTGCAGGTGGAGCGGGTCGGCCTCAAGTACCGGCTGTTCCACTGGGGCAAGCAGGCCGACCTGATGGTGTTGAACGCCCAGGCCGCCGGGCTGCACCGGCTGATGCCGCACAAGGCACCGCCGGACATGTCGAAGTTCCTGCTGTCGCCGATGCCGGGCCTGTTGACCCAGGTGGCGGTCAGCGTCGGCCAGGAGGTCAAGGCCGGCGAAGTGCTGGCCAAGATCGAGGCGATGAAGATGGAGAACGTGCTCAAGGCCGAGCGCGACTGCGTGGTGGACAAGCTGTTGGCGGCGCCGGGCGAAAGCCTTGCCGTAGATCAAGCGATCATCGCCTTCCGCTAATGGTCTGAAAAGATGCAGGTAGAATGCCCCTATTACTAATGGGGGACATGCTATCGCCCGCATCGCCGCCGTTTCTCCCTGCCGGACCACCCCGCCCCACCTATCCGCCACCGCGGATAGGTGGGCGTGTGCCTGCATGGAGGGGAAATGAGCTTGCGCCTCCCCCAATGGTCGCGGCGCCTGCGCATTCGCCTGGCGATCATCGGCGCCCTCTGCTTCGCCCTGGTGATCGGCGGCTTCAGCCTGTGGATCGCCCTCGGCGCTCGGGCCGAGGCGGTCAAGCTGGTGGCGCTGGAAGCCGAGATCACCGCCAAGGGCCTCGGCGCGGCGGTGGCCGACAATCTGGCGGCGCGCAACTACCTCGGCATCGAGCAGCAACTGTCCCTGCTCTCCGGCCAGCGCCTGATCGTTTCGGTGGCGGTGGTGGCCGCCAACGGCCATGTCGTCGCAGCGCTGCAGCGCGAGCACCCCGGCGAGGACTTCAAGCCCAACTTCAGCGTCAGCCTGGTATTGCCGGCTAGCCGCGGCGTCCACGTCGAATATCAAAGCAAGGCGGTGCTGGTCTGGTCGCCGGTGGAAACCAGTCTGCTGCCGGGCTGGGTGCGGGTCGAATATTCCCTCGATGAGGTCGATGCCAGTCGCCGCCAGGCGCTGCTGAAAACCCTGCTGGCCGCCCTGTTCTCCCTCGGCTGCGGCGGCCTGGTGTTCCATCTGCTGATCCAGGGTCCGCTGCGCCGGGTCGAGACCGCCGCCGCCTTCGCCCGCCGCCTGCCGGAAAATCTCGGCGCCACCCTGGCGCTGTCGGATGAGACGGAAGAGATGAGCGCCCTGGTCGGCGCCCTGAACGAAGCCTCGCTCAAGCTGCAGGCGCAGGAGGCTGCGATCAACCGCTGGGAACGTCAGCTCGAAGCGCGTAACCAGGCGCTGGCGGCGCTGGCCCTGGGCGGCGACGTGCAGGCCATGCTGTTGCGGGTGATCGGGATGATCCGCGACGTCTTTCCCGATGCGATCACCTCGATCCTGGTCGCCGACCGCTCCCGCTCCCAGTTGCTGCTGGGCGCCGCGCCGGACCTGCCGGACTTCTACAACCAGGCGGTGGACGGCCTGGCGATCGTCGACGGCAACGGCTCCTGCGGCACCGCCGCCTTTCGCGGCGAGCGGGTGATCGTCGAGGACATCCAGAGCCACCCCTACTGGCGCGACTTCCGCGAGGTGGCCGGCCGCGCCTGCCTCGCCTCCTGTTGGTCGGAGCCGGTGCGTTCCAGCCGCGGCGAGGTGCTCGGCACCCTGGCGATCTATCACCGCGAGCGCTGCACCCCCGGCGAGGCCGAACTGCGCCTCTGCGAGCAGGCCGCCAGCCTGGTGGCGATCGCCCTCGAACGGCAGCGCAACGAAGAGGCGCTGCGCCTGGCCGAGATGGTCTATCAGGCCAGCGGCGAGGCGGTGGTGGTCAGCGACGAGAACAACTACATCATCGCTGCCAACCCGGCCTTCTGCCATCTCACCGGCTACACCCAGGACGAGGTGGTCGGCAAGACGCCCAAGTTGCTGGCCTCGGGCCGGATGGAGCCTTCCTTCTACCTGGGCATGTGGCGCACGCTGAAGGAGACCGGCAGTTGGCAGGGCGAAATCTGGAACCGGCGCAAGAGTGGCGAGCTGTATCTGGAGTGGCTGACCATCAAGGTGATTACCGACTCCCATGGCGCGCCCTACCGCTACGTGGCGATGTTCTCCGACATCACTGCGAGGAAGCGCGCCGAGGAGACCATCTGGCAACAGGCCAACTACGACCAGCTCACCGGCCTGCCCAACCGCCGCCTGTTCCGCGACCGGATGGGGCAGGAGCTGCTGCGCGCCGCGCGCACCGGCAGCCGCGTGGCGCTGCTGCTGGTGGACCTGGACCGCTTCAAGGAAGTGAACGACACCATGGGCCACGACGCCGGCGACCAGCTATTGCTGGAGGTGGCGCGCCGCATCGCCATCTGCACCGGCGGCGCCGATACTGTGGCACGCCTGGGCAACGACGAATTCACCGTGACCCTGGTGGACCTCGACGATCCGGGTGCGGTGGAGCGCCTGGCGCAGAAGATCGTGCTATCCCTCGCCGAGCCCTACCTGATCCACGGCGATTGCGCCTTCTCCAGCGCCAGCGTCGGCGTCACCCTGTATCCCGACGACGGCGCCGATGTGGAAACCCTGATGCAGAACGCCGATCGCGCCATGCTGGCGGCGAAGGCGGCGGGCAGCAACGGCTTCTCCTGGTTCACCCTGGAGATGCAGATGGCGGCGCGGGTCCGCGTCGAGCTGATGAAGAGCCTGCGTGCCGCCCTCGACAACCACGAGTTCGCCGTGCATTACCAGCCCATCGTGGACCTGCAGAGCGGCCGCGTGGTCAAGGCCGAGGCCCTGCTGCGCTGGAATCATCCGAACCAGGGCATGGTCAGTCCTGCCACCTTCATTCCGCTGGCCGAGGAAATGGGCCTGATCGGCGACATCGGCGACTGGGTGTTCCGCACCGTCGCCCAGCAGGTAAAGACCTGGGTGGAGAGCGGCATCTCGATTCAGGTCAGCGTCAACAAGTCGCCGCGCCAGTTTGCCGAAAGCGCCCAGCACCGGGATTGGGTGGCCTACCTGGCGGAGATCGGCCTGCCGCCGCAGCAACTGGTGATCGAGATCACCGAAGGCCTGCTGATGGATCATCGCCCGGAGATCATCGAGCATCTGCTGGCGCTGCGCGGCGCCGGCCTGCAGATCGCCCTCGACGATTTCGGCACCGGCTATTCGGCGCTGTCCTACCTGCAGCGTTTCGACATCGACTACCTGAAGATCGACCGGGTCTTCATCAAGGATCTCGGCGAGGACGCCGACGACCGCGCCCTGGCCGACGCCATCGTGGTGATGGCGCACAAGCTGGGCATCAAGGTGATCGCCGAGGGCGTCGAGACCGCGGTGCAGCGCGACTGGCTGGTGAACGCCAACTGCGACTACGCCCAGGGCTTCCTCTACGCCAAGGCCCTGCCGGTGCCCGAGTTCGAGGACCTGCTGCGCAGCCGCTGAGGGCGGCTGCGCCGATAAATCTTAGCCCGCCAGCTTGGCAAAGGCGGCGACCACTTCCGCCGGCGCCTGCACCAGTTCCACCAGCACGCCTTCGCCGCCGATGGGGAATTCCTCGTTGCCCTTGGGGTGCAGGAAGCAGATGTCGAAGCCGGCAGCGCCCTTGCGGATGCCGCCCGGGGCGAAGCGGACGCCGTTGGCCGTGAGCCATTCCACCGCCTTGGGCAGGTCGTCGATCCAGAGGCCGACGTGGTTCAGCGGCGTGGCATGCACCGCCGGCTTCTTCTCCGGGTCCATCGGCTGCATCAGGTCCACCTCGACCTTGAAGGGGCCGCTGCCCATGGCGCAGATGTCCTCGTCCACGTTTTCCTTTTCGCTCTGGAAGGTGCCGGTGACTTCCAGGCCCAGCTTGTCCACCCACAGGGTCTTGAGTTTTTCCTTGCTCGGGCCGCCGATGGCGATCTGCTGGATGCCGAGTACTTTGAAGGGACGTGTGCTCATGTTGTTTCCTCGCGATATGACTTTGTTATGAAGTAAATGCCGAGCAGGATCATCGGCAGCGATAGCCACTGACCCATGCTGATGAAATAGGAGTGGCCGAAGATGCCGGCGTCCGGTTCGCGGAAGTATTCGCCGATCCAGCGCGCCGTGCCGTAGCCCACCAGGAACAGGCCGGAGACCGCGCGCAGCGGCCGCTCCCGACGCGCATAGAACCACAGCAGGGCGAACAGCAGCAGGCCCTCCAGCCCGGCCTGATAGAGCTGGGAGGGGTGGCGCGGCAGGGCGTCCACCTGGGGGAAGACCATCGCCCAGGGCAGGCTGGGGTCGGCGACCCGGCCCCACAGCTCGCCGTTGATGAAGTTGCCGATGCGCCCGGCCAGCAGGCCGGTGGGCACCAGCGGGGCGATGAAGTCGGTGACTTGCCAGAAGCTGCGGCCGGTCTTGCGGGCATACAACGCCATCGCCGCCAGCACGCCGAGAAAGCCGCCGTGGAAACTCATGCCGCCCTTCCACACAGCGAGGATTTCCAGCGGGTGGCCGAAGTAATAGCCGGGTTCGTAAAACAGCACCTGGCCGAGGCGGCCGCCGATGACCACGCCGAGCACGCCGTAGAACAGCAGGTCGTCCAGGTCGGTGGACTGGAAGCCGAGGCCCTGCAGGCGCTGTGCGCGCTGCCGGCCGAGCAGCAGAAACAGCATGAAGCCGGCCAGATACATCAGCCCGTACCAGCGCACGGCGAGCGGGCCCAGGCTGAGGGCGACGGGATCGAATTGGGGGTGGATCAGCATCGGCCGATTCTATCAAGCGTGTCCATGCGTCCCCTGACGGCCATCGCCAAGCTAGACCGAAAGTGATATACGTCCACGCATCGCAAATCGGCTTTTGCCAAGGCCCGCCATGCACGAGAAGCGCAAGTCCGTTCGCTACCTGCCGCGCAGCCATTTGGTGGTCACCCTGAGCACCGGCGGCCGTTCCCTCGACTGCCAGCTCGGCGACCTGTCGGCCTCCGGCTGCATGGTGGTGCTCTCTGCCGAAGACGAGGCGAGGCTGCAGCCGCAGGTGCGGCTGACGGCCGAACTGCGCTTGCCGGACGGCCCCGCGCTCTGGTCCGGGCGAGTCACCCGGCTCGCCCCCTGGGGCACGCAACAGGGCGCCGGCGTGGTCTTCGACCAGGAATGCACCGAGTTGATCGAGCGCCTGATGGCCTGCGATGCGGCCGGCGCCCTGCGCCTCGGCGGCCGTGCCGACGAGACCTGCGCCGAGGTCAGCGGCCACCTGGGCTTTGCCATGCACCGCTGCTTCTTCCACCTGCTGCGCAGCGGCGGTATCGCCGCGGTATCGCTACGTCAATGCACCAGCCTGGATTCGGCCGGGATCGGCCTGCTGAAGATTGCCCATGAAGCCGGCGTGCCTTTGCTCGACGCACGCGGCGCGGTGCGCGATCTGCTGGTCGCGGCCGGTATCCTGCGCCCCGCTGTCTGACGGTTGGCTTCCGGGCGGGGCCGCCCGCTACAATGATGGGCTCTGCTTCTGCATTTCGGAGTTCCGCCATGCCCCAATACCGTTCCCGCACCTCGACCCACGGCCGCAACATGGCCGGCGCCCGCGCCCTGTGGCGCGCCACAGGCATGAAGGACGGCGACTTCGGCAAGCCGATCATCGCCGTGGTGAACTCCTTCACCCAGTTCGTCCCCGGCCACGTGCACCTGAAGGACCTGGGCCAGATGGTGGCACGCGAGATCGAGGCGGCCGGCGGCATTGCCAAGGAATTCAACACCATCGCCATCGATGACGGCATTGCCATGGGCCACGGCGGCATGCTGTATTCGCTACCCTCCCGCGACCTGATCGCCGACAGCGTCGAGTACATGGTGAACGGCCATTGCGCCGACGCCATGGTCTGCATCTCCAACTGCGACAAGATCACCCCGGGCATGCTGCTCGCGGCGCTGCGCCTCAACATCCCCGTGGTGTTCGTCTCCGGCGGGCCGATGGAAGCCGGCAAGGTGCAATGGCACGGCACGCTGCGCAAGGTGGACCTGGTGGATGCCATGGTCGAGGCCGCCGACAGCCACAACAGCGATGCCGAAGTGGACGCCATGGAGCGCTCCGCCTGTCCCACCTGCGGTTCCTGTTCCGGCATGTTCACCGCCAACTCGATGAACTGCCTGACCGAAGCCCTCGGCCTCTCCCTGCCCGGCAACGGCTCCCTGCTGGCGACCCACGCCGACCGCAAGGAACTGTTCCTGCGCGCCGGCCGCCTGGTGGTGGAGCTCTGCAAGCGTTACTACGAGCAGGACGATGCCACGGTGCTGCCGCGTTCCATCGCCACCTTCGAGGCCTTTGAAAACGCGATGACCCTGGACATCGCCATGGGCGGCTCGACCAACACCGTGCTGCACCTGTTGGCCGCCGCCCGCGAGGCCGGGGTGAACTTCACCATGAAGGACATCGACCGCCTCTCGCGCCGCGTGCCCTGCCTGGCCAAGGTGGCGCCGGCGACGCAGAAGTACCACATGGAAGACGTGCATCGCGCCGGCGGCATCATGGCCATCCTCGGCGAGCTGAACCGCGCCGGCCTGCTCCACGCCGACGCCCACACCGTGCATACCCGCACCCTCGGCGGCGCCCTGCAGCAGTGGGACGTGATGCAGGCCCACGACAACGCCGTGTTCGAGTTCTACAAGGCCGCCCCCGGCGGCGTGCCGACCCAGACCGCCTTCAGCCAGAACCGCCGCTTCCCCGAGCTGGACATGGACCGCACTCACGGCTGCATCCGCGACAAGGCCAATGCCTATTCCCAGGACGGCGGCATCGCCGTGCTCTACGGCAACATCGCCGAGCGCGGCTGCATCGTCAAGACCGCCGGCGTCGATGAGTCGATCCTCAAGTTCACCGGCCGCGCCCGCGTGTTTGAATCCCAGGACGACGCCGTGGCGGCGATCCTCGCCGAAAAGGTGGTGGCCGGCGACGTGGTGATCATCCGCTACGAAGGCCCCAAGGGCGGCCCCGGCATGCAGGAGATGCTCTACCCGACCAGCTACCTGAAGTCCATGGGCCTCGGCAAGGAATGCGCGCTGCTGACCGATGGCCGCTTCTCCGGCGGCACCTCGGGCCTCTCCATCGGCCACGCCTCGCCGGAAGCCGCCGAGGGCGGCGCCATCGGTCTGGTGCAGGAAGGCGACACCATCGAGATCGACATCCCCAATCGCCGCATCCACCTGGCGATCAGCGAAGGCCAACTGGCCCAGCGCCGCGTCGAGATGGAAGCCCGCGGCGTCGACGCCTGGAAGCCGGTGAACCGCCAGCGCCCGGTCTCCGCCGCGCTGCTGGCCTACGCGGCAATGGCCACCAGCGCCGACACCGGCGCGGTGCGGGACGTCAGCCAATTGAAGCGCTAAGTTTGAAGCGTTAAGTTGCCGGACTGCAGGGGCGCTGAGGGAAGTCAAAAGCCCCTGCCCCCGTGACCGCCGCGAATTTATCTTCAGCGTCGATTGATGGTCCGGTGGCTGTGGTTTAGCCACGGCCGCCGATGTTGCGGCCGCGTGGTCGTTGACATGTTGGACGGCAAGAACGTTTAATCTTCAACGAATCGCTTTTTTAAGCTCCGTTGATGAGTCATGAGCCTCCATTTGGGCACCACACAGCTTGCCGAGTACCGCCAGGAGCTGCTGCATTGGTTGGCGGAATTGGAGTGTGCGGAACAAGATCGCCGTACCTTGTTCGGCGCCTATGCGATCACTCGCCTATGGAGCAGCGCCGTTGCCCTGTTCGCCCTGGAGGAAGTGCTGATGTTGGCGGACGGCGATCCGCAATTGGCCCAATGCATCACCGCCAACGCGCTATTTGTCCAAAGTTTGGTGGCATTGCAGATCACCTCCATCGGCCGCGACTTGCCGGCGGAGACGGTGGCTTCGCTCAAGACTTGGATAACGCAGCACCTGGCCGAAAGCGAAGCGCGATTTCCCAACGACTAGTGTCCGTCCGATGGGTGGCAGCAACGGGCGAATACCCATCTGCGGCATGTTGCCGGCACAACTGAAGTAGAGCGGGAGTAGAGCGTATGGAACCGATTAGAAAGCTGGCCTTCGACCGGACCCGTGGCGATCATGAGCGGATGCTCGATCTCGTCGCCCAAATCAAGGCCGCCTGCGCGCAGCCTGACGCCAAGTCCGATTGCTACGGCTGCCAACCCACCCAGCGGCAAATGTGCCGGGGCAACGTCAAAGACTTGATCAGCGAATTTATCGAAGCCACGCTGAAGCACGATGTGATCGAGTCCCTGCTGATGGAGGCCGGCGTGCCGAAAGAGCACTGCCTGGCGCACAAGCAAGCCCATATGCTGATTGCCGAACAGCTAAAAGCCATCCGCGTCATATTTTCCGACGATGGCAACTGTGTCGTCGCCATCGAGGGTATCGACGACGTGATGAACGTGCTGTTGGCCCACTATGAGGAATACGACCGGCCGCTGGAAGCCTACCTGCTGGCGGCCGCCTGACGCTCCGGCCGCATTGGCTTAGCGGTTGTCCGCCAGCACGAAGCGCCCGACGCTTTCCGTCAGTCCGGAAGACAGCGTCGTCAGGCTGCCGCTGGTGCTCGCCACCTGCTGCGTGGCGCTGAGATTCTCGGCGGCCATGGCGCCGATCTCACGGATGCTGGCGGAGATGGCGGCGCTCTCCGCGGCCTGGGTGTCGATGCTGCGCACCAGCGATTCCAACTGAACCAGCGAATCCTCGGCGTTATCGCTCAAGGTCGTCAGCGGCGTGACGATGCGCTGGATCAAGGTAACGCCGCGTTGCATCTCGGCGCGGCCGTCGCCGATGCGGGCCACGGCGATGTCGGTTTCGCGGTCGATGGCGTCGATCACCTCGTTGATTTCCCCGGTGGCCTTCGAGGTGCGGTCCGCCAGCTTGCGCACCTCGTCGGCCACCACGGCGAAGCCGCGGCCGCTCTCGCCGGCGCGGGCGGCTTCGATGGCGGCGTTCAGGGCCAGCAGATTGGTCTGGTCGGCGATCTCACGCACCGTCGATAGCAGCTCGCGCACCGACAGCGCCCGGTCGCGCAGGGTCTCCACCGCGGTGGCGGATTCGGCGACGGTGGCGGCGATCTGCTCGACCTCGCGGGAGGCGTCGGCGATCAAGGTCCGGCCTTCGTTGGCCAGGTCGCGCGCCAGCTCGGCCTGTTGCCGGGTGGCGGCGGCGCTGCTGGACACCGCCTGGGTTTGCGCGGCGAAGGCGGAGACCGCGTCGGTCACCCGCGCCACCGCCTGCTGCTGGGCGTCGGAGCCGGAACGCACCCGCGCCACCGGCGCCCCCATGTCGCCGGCGGCGCCGAGCACCTGCTGCGCCGACTGGCGGATGCCGCCGATCAGGCCGGCGAGGCCGCTGCGCATGGCGCCCAAGGCGCGCAGCAATTGGCCGATCTCGTCGCTGCCGCCGGCCTGCACCGGCTTGCTCAGGTCGCCCTGGGCGATGGCCTCGGCGAGGCGCACCGCGTCGCCCACCGGGCCGACGATGCCGCGGGTCACCGCCCAGGCCAGCAGCGCGCCGAGCAGCAGGGCGGCGATGGAAAGGGCGATCACCGTCTTCCGCGCCTGGGCCAGTTGCTGTTCCAGAACGTCGCGGCCGGCATGCATCGCCTGTTGCTGCTCCGTCACCAGGGCCGAAGCATCCTTCAGCAAGGCGGCCAGGGCCGGTTCGGTCTTCGCCGCAAAGTGGTCGCGGGCGGCTTCCGTGCCGGAGATTTCGATGGTCTCGACGGTTTCCTGGAACAGATCGCCGTAGCGGCTACGCAGCGCCGCCAATTGCTTCAGCCGGGCCTGCTCGTCGGGGGCGCTGAGGCGCTTGCCGAGCTCGACCAGGCCCTGATTGACCGCGGCGTTTTCCGCATCCATCAGGCCGTAGAGCGGTATCCGCTTTTCCTTGTCGGTGGTCACCAGCAGTTGCAGCAGGCGCGTCGCCGCTGCCTGGGCATGCTGGTTCAGTTCCTCGGCCAGTACCACCCGCACGGCCTGGTCGTCCACGATTACCCGGGTGACGGCGGAGAGGGCATCCATCTTCGATAGGGCCAGGCCGGCCACCGCCAGCAGCAGGCCGAGCACCACGGCAAAGGAAAGCGCCAGGCGGGCACCGACGCGCAACGAGCCGAACATGTTCATGGGAATCTCTCCTCGGGGGCGTTTGTCGCCGCCCTTCTCTGTCGGGGACGGTCGGGCAAACCTTACAGCGCAATATAGCGCCGTTTGCCGCGCGCCGCCGCCGGCCCTGCCCCACCCATGACGGTTGCAAAATTTCGCCGACCGGCGGATAACGCCAAACAGGCTGTCGGCATATGCAGGGAGCAAGCCGATGGCTTCTGTGACGACGACAAGGAGAAACCATGGGAATCAGCATCGAGCAGATGATCGACGACGTTCTGCGCCGCGAGGGCGGCTATTCCAACCTGCCGGCGGACAAGGGCGGCCCCACCAAGTTCGGCATCACCCAGGCCACCCTGTCGCGCTTTTTGGAACGGGTGGCCTCAGTGGACGACGTGAAGAACCTCGACATCGAAACCGCCCGCGACATCTACGAGCTGCGCTACTACCACCAGCCGCGGATCGACAAGCTGCCGGAGGCGATCCAGCCCTTCGTCTTCGACTGCGCGGTGAACCACGGCCCGCGCAAGGCCATCCAGTTCGTCCAGACGGTATGCAACGAAGCCAAGCTGGGCCCGCTGGCGACCGACGGCCAGATGGGGCCGAAGACCAAGGCGGTGGCCGACGCCTGCTATGAGCAGATGGGCGACTGGATGCTGCCCGCCCTGGTGGAAGAGCGGCGTATGTTCTATGCCGCCATCGTTGCCCAGGACCCGTCCCAGGGCGTGTTTCTCAAGGGTTGGCTGGCCCGCGCCAATTCCTTCCTGCCCGCCCTCGCCTAGGAGCCCGCCATGTCCGTACTCGACAACCTGAATCCGATCGCCGCCACTGCCGCCAGCGTCGGCAATGCGGTGGAAAAAGTCGCCGGGGTGTTCACCAGCAACGCCGAGAACGACGCCCAGCGCGCCGCCGATGAGCAGACCGCCCTGCTGCGGGCCTACCAGGAGGAATTCACCAACCGCGAGAACCGCAACTGGGTGGATTCCCTGGCCGACGGCTTCAACCGTCTGGTGCGGCCGTTGATCGCCTCCACCGTGCTGTTCGTCTTTGTCCTCGCCTATGTCAATCCGGAATACTTCGCCCGGGTCACCCTGGCGCTGAGCACGATCCCCAACGGCTACTGGGCCCTGCTCAGTGTCGTCATCGGCTTCTACTTCGGCGGTCGGATGCAGATCAAGAGCCAGGATTTCGAGTTCCGCCAGTCGCAGGTGGATGCGGTCAAGGCCCTGATCGAGACCAAGAAGGAATTCCG
>DATDMT010000056.1:0-11507 GCA_036518635.1 Rhodocyclaceae bacterium
TCTCGTGGGCCAGGCGCCGCGCCACCTCGCCCCAGGCGGCGGAGCGCTGGGCCGAGATCACCTGGCTGATGTCGTCGAACACCACCACGTAGCCGCCATTGCCGGGCAGGGTCGAGCCGCGCACCAGAAGGGTCTTGGGCGCCACGCCATCCTCCAGTTCCAGTTCCCGCTGCCATTCGGCACCGCGGCTGCTGAAGCCATCCACGACCGCCTCGGCCAGTGCGCCATGGCGCGGCCATTGCGTCAGCGGCAGGGTTTCGAAACCGCTCAGGGTATCTTCCAAAATTCCCATCGCGCCCCGGTTGGCGGCGCGCAGGTGGAAGCCGGCATCGAAGGCCAGTACCCCGGCGGAGAGGTTTGCCAGCACGCTTTCCAGGTAGGCGCGAGCGGTTTCCAGTTCGCCACGATGGCGCTCGGTTTCCTGGCGGGCATCGCCCAGTTGGCGGGTCATTTGGTTGAAGGAGCGGGTCAGCACGCCGAGTTCGTCGGGGGACTCCATGATCGCCCGCGGCGTGAAGTCGCCGGCCGCCACCGCCTGGGTGCCCTCGGCCAGGATCAGCAGCGGTTCGGCCAGGCGGCGCGAGAGGAAGAAGGCCAGGGCGACGGCGGCGAACAGGGCCATCAACAGCGTCAGGGTCAGGGTCAGCGTATACACCCGCTTCAGGCTGGCGCGGCCGAGCTGTAGGCCCTGGTAGTCGCGATAGGCCGATTCGACGCTGTCGGCGCTCTTGGCGATGGCCTCGGGTACCGGCTGGGTCAGTTGCAGATATTGGTCGCTGCCGAAGCCGCCCAGCACCGGCACGACGGCGCGCAACAGCAGGCCGGAACGGGCGTCGCCCTCGGCCCAGGAAGCGCCGTGGGAGTCGCGCGCCTGGCGCAGTTGCGATTGGCTCGGCAGCGGCGGCAGCAGGGCGCCGACCGAGGCCGCCGCGCTCGACTGCAGCACCTGGCCGCCGCTGCCGAGCAGGGTGGCGGTCTGTACCCCGGCCTGCTCGCGCAGCCGGTTGAGGCGCAGCCCGGCGGCGCCCTCGCCCAGGTCGAGGGCCATGCCGCGGGCCTTGCCGCGCAGTTCGGAGAGCTGCGCCGAGAGGACGTTGTGGCCCAGTTCCATGCCGCCTTCGAGGGCGCTGTCCACCCGCACGTCGAACCAGGAGTCGATGCTGCTGACGGCGAACTGCATCGAGACGCCGTAGATCAGCGCGCCGGGCAGTACCGCCATCATCCCCAGCATCCACAGCAGGCGCCATTTCAGCCGCGAGCCGAACTGGCGCGCCCGGTATTCGCGGCGCAGGCGTACCAGTTGCACGCCCACCAGGGCTACCAGGGCCAGCGCCAGGCCGCCGTTTACGGCCACCAGCACCGGGTAGTAGCGGGCGAACAGGTCGGTGTTGGCCGTCGCCGACACCAGCAGGAACATCAGGACGACGCCGGCGACCGAGGCCGCGACCGGACCGAGAAATCTCACCGCGCCTCCTGCCCGGCCTGCAGGGCCGGCTGCCAGCGATAGACCTTGGCGGTGACGTCCCAGTCCCGGTTCGCCAAATCCAACTGAAAGGGGCGCGGCAACTGGTTGCGGTCGAGGGACAGGCGCAGCGCCGCCTGATAGCTCTCGCCGGGTTTTAGCAGGCTGCGCTCGATCACCGGCAGCGAGCCGATGTGGCCAAGGGCGCGCAGGGCCTCGTCGAGGCTTTCGAAGCCGCGATGCAGGGCGCCGGTGGATAGCCGGTACTGGCGGGTCAGCGGCGTGTAGCTGAGGCGGTAGGTGATGGTGCGATTGACCACCGGCTCGTTGACCCAGTACCAGCGGCTGTGGGTCAGTTCGAATTCGAGATTGAAGTAGAGGGCGATGCCATGTTGCAGGGCGTCCTCGACGCGATGGCCGAGATCAATGGTGAAGTCGGCCGACAGCGAATAGCCGTCCTCGGTGTTCAGCAGCGACGCCTGGCGGGTTTCGATGCTGGCGGCGGAGGCCAGGCCCAGCCACAGCGCCAGCAGCGCCGCGAGGGCGGGCTTAAGCAGGGCGCTTTTCCAGCAGGGCGTAGAAGAATCCATCGTGGTCTGGGCCGGGGAGGAGCTGGAGTTCTTCGCTTCCGTCTGTGAGAGGTATGCGCCCGGCATCCGGATGGCGGCGCAGGAAGGCCGCCGTCTGTTGTGCATTTTCTTCCGGAAAAACCGAACAGGTGCAGTAGAGCATTCTGCCACCGGGGGCCAGCGCTCGCCAAAGGGCGTCCATGATGCGCGCCTGGGTTGTGGCGAAACTTACAACATCCTCCTGCCGGCGCAGCCATTTGGCATCCGGGTGGCGGCGCACCACGCCGGAGGCCGAGCAGGGCACGTCGGCGAGGATGCGGTCGAAGGGGCGGCCGTCCCACCAGCGGTCGAGGCGGGCGCAGTCGGCCACCTTCACCTCGGCCTTGAGGTCGAGGCGGCGCAGGTTGTCGTCGATCCGCGTCGCCCGTTCGGCGGCGGCGTCCAGCGCCAGCAAATCCAGGTCGGCGCGTTCCAGCAGGTGGGCGGTCTTGCCGCCGGGGGCGGCGCAGGCGTCCAGCACCCGCATGCCGTCCCGGGCGTCGAGCAGGGCGGCGGCGCGCTGGGCACCCAAGTCCTGCACCGAGGCATGGCCGTCGAAGAAGCCCGGCAGGCGATCCACCGCCTGCGGCTTGTCGAGCATGATCGCGTTGTCGTCCAGTTGGCGGGCGCCGATGCCGGCGGCCGCCAACCGCGCCAGATAGGCCGCCGCGTCGCCGTGGCGGCGGTTCACCCGCAGGGTCATCGGCGGGTGGCCGTTGCCGGCCTCCAGGGCCTGCTGCCAGGCAGTGGGGAAGGCCGTGCGCAGGGCGTCTATCCACCAGTCGGGGTGTTGCCAGCGGGCGGCGCCCTGTTGTTCTGCCAAGGCCGTCAGCAGAGCGTCGCGCTGACGCAGGAAATTGCGCAGGACGCCGTTGGTCAGCGGCCGGTAACGGCCGCCGGCAATGCCGCCGGAGGCATGCACCGCCTGATCCACCGTGGTGTGGGCGTCTTCGGGGCGGGCTTCGAGCCGATACAGGGCGGCCAGCAGCAGGCCTCGGATGCGTGCCTCCTGCAGCGGCCGCGATAGCAACTGGCCGAGCAGGAAATCGCCGCGGCCGTAACGGCGCAGCGCGCCGTAAGCCAGGTCCTGGATCGCCGGCCGGCTGGCGGCGGGCACTTTGAGGGCCGCCAGGGCTAGGTCGAGATTGCGCCCACCGATCACTACCGCGATGGCATCGGCGGCATGGCGCAGGGCAAAGGCAAGGGAATCGGCGGGCAGGGCGGCGGTCACGGTGGGGAAGAGCATCAAGGGGGCCGCATCATCCCATGGCAGGTGCCGACGCGCCAATCGGCCCCGGCCTCCCACGGCCGCTGGGCAATTTGCCTTTCAGGACGACGGAATTTCCCCGGCGCCGGTGCAAGCGCCCTGGCGCCGATGTCGCGCGGCTAGCATCCATTCCGCATTTCAACCACCGACAAAGGACAACACCATGCAAAGCCTTGCCCGCAACCTGCTGTGCGCCGTTTCCCTGTTCGCTGCCGCCGGCCTCGCCCAGGCCGCCAAGGTCAGCGAATCCGTGCTGCTCGACGCGACCCCTGACGCCGTGTGGAAACTGGCCGGCGATTTTGACGGCCTGAACCGCTGGCATCCGGCCGTCACCGGGGTGGAAATCAGCAAAGGCAAGAACAACGTGCCCGGCGCCGTGCGCGACCTGACCCTGAAGGACGGCGCCAAGATCGTCGAAACCCTGCTCAGCCACAACGCCAAGGGCCACAGCATGAAATACCGCATCGATCAGTCGCCGCTGCCGGTGACCGGCTATGTGTCCACCCTCAGCGTCAAGGCCGAGGGCAAGGGCAGCCGTGTCACCTGGAGCAGCGCCTTCACGGTGCCGGAAGCCGCCAAGAAGGAAGGTGTCACCGACGCCAAGGCCCAGGAGATCATCGCCGGTATCTACACCGCCGGCTTTGATGCGCTGAAAGCCAAGCTCGCCGGCCAGTAAGGTGCGAACGGCCTGGGCGGCCGCTGCCGCTCAGGCGACCAGGCCGAGGCGCATCGCTAGCCGGGCCAGTTCGATATCGGTCTTGACGCCGAGCTTGGCCTTGATCTGGTAGTGGCAGTTCTGCGCCGTCTTTGGGCTGATATGCAGGGTTGCGCCGATTTCCTCCGGCCCCTTGCCTTCCAGCAGCAGGCGCAGGATTTCGAATTCCCGCGGGGTCAGTTCGCGCAAGGGGTTGGACTCGCCCTCGAGCAGGGCCAGGGCCATGTCCGGCGCGATGTCCGGGCTGATGGTGCGCTGCCGCTGTTGCACCTGGTAGATGGCCTTGATCAGCACTTCCGGCGGGTTGCTCTTGGTCACGTAACCCAGCGCCCCGGCGCGCAGGGCCTGAGTGGCGAACAGGGTGTCGCGATGCATGGTGAAGGCCAGGATGCGCGCCGCCGGATCGCGCTGGATCAGGCGCCGGATCAGTTCGATGCCGCCCATGTCGGGCATGGATAGATCGGTCACCACCACGTCCGGCTGCAGGAGTTGGAACAGCCGGTAGGCCTCGGCGGCGGTGTCCGCCTCGCCCTCAATGGACAGGTCGGGGCGGCGTTCCAGCAGGCGGCGATAGCCTTCGCGCACCACGGCGTGGTCGTCCACCAGCAACAGCCGAATCTTCGGGGTATTCATTAAGCATTCTCCAGCGGTAAGTCGACGCGTACCCGCAGGCCGCGCGGCTGCCGCGGCTCGAAGGCGATCTGGCCGCCGAGGGCCTGCACCCGCTCGCGCATGCCGAGCAGGCCGAAGCCCTGACCGGCGGGTTGGCCTGGCTCGAAATTGCCGTCGTCCTCGACCAGCAGCTTGATGCCGCCGGCGTTGCGGCAGAGGCGGATGGCGATCTCGCCGGCGCGGCTGTGGCGGCTGGC
Organism: Rhodocyclaceae bacterium; assembly: GCA_036518635.1. Classification (GTDB taxonomy): domain Bacteria; phylum Pseudomonadota; class Gammaproteobacteria; order Burkholderiales; family Rhodocyclaceae; genus AWTP1-18. The sequence goes on from DATDMT010000056.1 coordinate 4,922, forward strand.
GTTGGTCACGCTCTCCTGGACGATGCGGTAGAGGCTCACCGGCAGGTTCTCCGGCAGTGCGGCGAAATCGCCCTCCACCGTCAGCCGATAGGCGCAGGCGCCGCGCCGATTCCAGTTGTCCACCAACTGCTCCAGGGTGGCGACCAGGCCGAATTCGTCGAGGCCCACCGGGCGTAGGTGGCGCAGCATCTGTTGCAGCACTTCCATCATGTGGGCGGTGGTCCGGCTGATGGCCTGGGCGCTGGGCCTGACCTCGGCCAGTTTCTCTCCCCCCAGATCGTCCACGTAGGCGGCCTCGGCCTGGATCGACGCCAGGCACTGGCCGAATTCGTCGTGCAGTTCCCGCGCCAGGTGGCGGCGCTCCTCCTCGCGGACTTCCAGCAGGCGTTCGGCTAGCTGGCGTTGCTCGCTCATGGTCTGCTGCAGGCGTTCGGCCAGATGGTTGAACACCGCGCCGATGCGCTGCAATTCGATCAGCGGAAAGGAGGGCATGCGCGCACCGAGATCGCCGGCCTCCATGCGCTCCAGGGTGTCGAGGATCTCCTCGGTCGGCTGTAGGGCGCGCCGCACCGGCACGTACACCAGCACGTTGAGCAGCAGCACGCCGACGGTGATGGCGAACAGGTTGCGCAACTGGCGCAGGTAATCGTTGGCTTCGCTGTCGAAATTCGGCCGGATGCGCAGCTCGCCGACATTGATGCCGGGATACTGGCCGACGATGCCGTGGAATACGGCGTCGTTGCCCACCGCCCACTCCATCAGCTTGCGGATGGGGGCTGGGGCCTTGTCGTCGGCGGCGAAACAGCGGTTGCCTTCATCGCGCCCGTAGATGTCCACCAGTTCGGCGCAGAAATGCACCAGGTTGCCGATGCCGGCCAGGCCCGACAAATCCACCGGTCCCAGGTTGGTGCGATCGAAGGGCGAGCGGCTGCGATTGATCTCGTCGGTGATCAGTTGCCCCATGGTCGCGCCGATCCGCGGGATGTCCTGGCGGATGCGCAGCCGCGCCTGCTCCAGGGTCACCGCGGCGGCGACGAAGAACAGGGCGAGGGCGAACAGGCTGATGCGCAGCAGCAGGCTGCGCTTGAGGTCTAGGGGGCGCACGGCGCTGATGATAACGGCTAGGGCTCAGGCAAACTGCCTGAGCCCTAGCCGCTAGCGCCTATTGGTAAGCACTCCCTCCCACCCTCCCTCGCCAAGCGAGGGAGGCGACTAATCAGCCCGCTACGCTGGGAATTGTCATGCCATTGCGCGGAGTCGCGCGACGCGCTCTTCCGTCGCTGGGTGGGTGCGGAACAGGCCGGCCAGGCCGCCGCCGGAGAGCGGATTCATGATCATCATCTGCGCCGTTTCCGGATGGGCTTCGGCGCTCATCATCGGGATGCCGCGGGCGTAGGCGTCGATCTTGGTCAGGGCGTCGGCCAGGGCATGGGGATCGCCGCTGATCTCGGCGCCGCCGCGGTCGGCCTCGAATTCGCGGGCGCGGGAGATAGCCATCTGGATCAGGCTCGCCGCCAGGGGGGCGAGGATTGCCACCAAGATGCCGGCCAGGGGGTTCATCGGCCGGCCGTTCTCGTCGCGGCCGCCGAAGAACATCGCGAAGTTGGCCAGGGCCGAGATGGCGCCAGCCATGGTGGCGGCGATGGTGGAAATCAGGATGTCGCGGTGCTGGACGTGGGCCAGCTCGTGGGCCATCACGCCGCGCAGTTCGCGCGCCGAGAGCATCTGCAGGATGCCGCTGGTGGCGGCGACGGCGGCGTGCTCGGGGTCGCGGCCGGTGGCGAAGGCGTTGGGCTGGTCCTCGTCGATGATGTAGACCCGCGGCATCGGCAGGCCGGCGCGCTGCGCCAGTTCCTTGACCATGTTGTAAAGGTAGGGGCTGCTGGCCTCGTCCACCTCTTGGGCGTTGTACATCCTGAGCACCATCTGGTCGGAGAACCAGTAGGAGAACAGATTCATGCCGCCGCCCAGCAGTAGCGCCAGGATCATGCCGCCCTTGCCGCCGATCATCGCGCCGATGACGCCGAACAGGGCAACGATGGCCGCCATCAGGATGGAAGTCTTGAACCAGTTGAACATGGGGTGTGGGCCTCCTTGGTCCCGAATTTCCCGAATGCGCCGGTTAGATGGGGCGCCTCGGGAAAAATTCAATGACAGCGGTCGCCGGCCGCCAGGGCAAAGCCGTGGAGGAAATCCCGTGCCGCGAGGCGCTTGCCGCCGGGCTTCTGCAGCTCGGTGAGGCGCAGGGCGCCGTCACCGCAGGCTACCGTGACGCCGTCGTCGGCGACGGCCAGCACAGTGCCGGGTTCGCCGTGGCCCGCTGCAGGCTCCGCGTGCCAGAGCTTGATCGGCGTCTCATGCAATTCGGTGACCGCACCGGGGAAGGGATTGAAGGCGCGGATGCGCCGCGCCAGATCGGTCGCCGGCAGTGACCAATCGATTCGCGCCTCCGCCTTGTCGATCTTGTGGGCATAGGTCACACCGGCCTCGGGCTGGGGCTTGGCTGCGAGTTGCGGCAGGCGCGCCAGGGCATCGACGATCAGCCGTGTGCCCTGGGCGGCGAGCTTGTCGTGCAAGCTTGCGGCATTGTCGTCGGCGGCAATCGGCAGAGCTTCGACCAGCAGCATCGGGCCGGTGTCGAGGCCCGCCTCCATCTGCATGATGGTGATGCCGGTCTGGTCGTCGCCGGCCTCGATGGCCCGTTGGATCGGCGCCGCGCCGCGCCAGCGCGGCAGCAGCGAAGCATGGATGTTGAGGCAGCCGCGGTGGGGGATGTCGAGCACCGCCTGGGGCAGGATCAGGCCGTAGGCGGCCACCACCATCACATCGGCGTTGGCGGCGACGATGGGCTCATGGGTCGCCGGATCCTTCAGCCGCTCCGGCTGATGCAGCGGAATGCCATGTTCCAGCGCCACCTGCTTGACCGGGCTGGGCTGCAGCTTCTGGCCGCGACCGGCGGGCCGGTCGGGCTGGGTCAGCACCAGCGGCACCTCGTGGCCGGCGGCGAGGATGGCGCGCAGGGCGGCGGCGGCGAATTCGGGGGTGCCGGCGAAGATGACTCTCATCGATGTTTTCCGAAGGCTGACTAGTCACCTCCCTCGCTAGGCGAGGGAGGCTGGGAGGGAGTGTTCTTGAATTTGCGCCGCAAAGCAGGCGCGGATCACGCCGTGATCCGCGCCTGCTTTGCCAGCTTGCCCTTGATCCGGCTCTGCTTCAACTGAGACAGATACTGGACGAAGACCTTGCCCTTCAGGTGATCCATTTCGTGCTGGATGCATACCGCCAGGAGGCCGTCGGCCTCCAGCTCGAAGGGCTTGCCGTCGAGGCCCAGCGCCCGCACCCTGACCCGCTCGGCGCGATGCACCGTCTCGTAGATGCCCGGCACCGACAGGCAGCCTTCCTCGCCCTCGTGGTCGCCGCTTTGATTCAGCAACGCCGGGTTGATGAAGACGCGCAAGTCGGATTTGTCTTCCGAGGTGTCGATCACGATCAACTGGATATGCTGGTCCACCTGGGTTGCGGCCAGACCGATGCCCGGCGCGGCGTACATGGTCTCGGCCATGTCGGCCGCCAGGCGGCGAATCCGATCATCCACCTCGGTCACCGGCGCGGCGACTTTATGCAGGCGCGGATCGGGGTAGCGGAGAATGGGCAGAAGGGCCATAAATATTGATGCAATAAGGATTTACGTGCAGAATCGAAGGCACTGCCTGAGGAGGTGTTCCGATGTCCCGAATTATAGCCGCCCTGCTGATCGCCCTCTTGTCCGCTCCGCTGGCCGCAGGCGCCGCCCCGGCTCCGGCCAAACCCCTGGAACTGGCCGCCGACGCTCCCGAGCGTCACGTCGTGGTGAAGGGCGACACCCTGTGGGGTATCGCCAGCAAATTTCTCAAGGATCCCCTGCGCTGGTCCGAAATCTGGCGGATGAATCCCGCCGAGATCAAGAACCCGCACCGCATTTATCCGGGCCAAGTGATCGTGCTCGACAAGAGCGACGGTAGCCCGCGCCTGACTCTGGTGACTGAGAAGTTGGAGCCGCGTATCCGCGAGGAATCCACCGCGGTGGAAATCCCGGCGATTCCCCAGAGTTCCATCGAACCCCTGCTGAGCCGTCCGTTGATCGTGGACGAAAAGATGCTGGCGGCGGCGCCGCGCATCGTCGGCGCCCAGGATGGTCGTACCATGGGTGGCAAGGGCGACCTGATTTACGCCGTCAATCTGGTGGACGAGAAGAGCCGCAAGTGGCTCGTCTATCGCGCCGGTGCGCCGCTGGTCGATCCGGTCAGCAAGGAGGTGCTGGGCAACGACGCCGTGATCATCGGCTCCGCGGTGCTGCGGAAGACGGGCGATCCGGCCACCTTTGTTCTGAGTAGTGCAACGAGCGAAATCTCCGAGGGCGACCGCCTGATGCCGACACCCCAGGCCGATATCGTCAGCTATCCGCAGCGCATGCCGGAGCAGCCGGTCAGCGGCAACGTCATCGTGATTCCTGGCGGCGCGCCTAGCGCCGGCCTGCACGAGGTGGTGGCGATTAGTCGTGGCGCCCGCGATGGCTTGGAGCTGGGCCATGTGCTGGCGGCTTATCAGCCGGGGGTTCAGTTCACCGATCGTGGCGGCGAAAAAGCCCGCGAGCTGCAAACGCCCGACGAACGGGTGGCGCTGCTGTATCTCTTCAAGGTCTTCGACCGCGTTTCCTACGCGCTGGTGATGCAAGCCACGCGCGGCGTCAGCGTCGGCGACGCAGTGCGCAACCCTTGATGCGATGATGGATAGCGGCGGACTGGCCGGCTGGCTGCGGCTGGTCGCCGTACCGGGAATTGGCGGCGAGACCCAGCGCCGCCTGCTCGGGGCCTTCGGCTTGCCGGAGGCCATTTTTTCGGCCCCAGGCAGCGCTCTGCGCTCGGTGATCGGCGCCGATGCCGCCGCCCAACTGATCTCCCACGACAGCAGCGAGGAAGTCGCGGCTGCCCTGGAATGGGCCGTCCAGCCCGGCAACGCCCTACTGACTTTGGCCGATGCCGCCTATCCGCGCTTGCTGCTGGAGTCCGGCGATCCGCCGGTGCTGCTCTATGCCAAGGGCCGCATCGAGCTGCTGGCGCGGCCTTCGGTGGCCCTGGTGGGCAGCCGCAACGCCACCAAGCAGGGCGAGCAGAACGCCGAGGCCTTCGCCGAGACCCTCTCCGCCGCCGGTCTGGCGGTGGTCAGTGGGATGGCCCTGGGCATCGACGCCGCCGCCCATCGCGGCGCCCTGCGCGGTCCCGGCAGCACCATCGCAGTGATCGGCACCGGCATCGACCGCATCTACCCGGCACGAAATGCCGATTTGGCGCGGCAAATTGCCGAGCAAGGGGTGATCGTCAGCGAGTTCAGCCTCGGCACCCCGCCCCTGGCGGCCAACTTCCCCCGCCGCAACCGCATCATCGCCGGCCTCGCCCGGGGCTGCCTGGTGGTCGAAGCCGCCGAACGCAGTGGCTCCCTGATCACCGCCCGCCTCGCCGGCGACGCCGGCCGCGAAGTCTTCGCCATCCCCGGCTCGATCCACTCTCCCTTGGCCAAGGGTTGTCACAAACTGATCAAACAGGGCGCCAAATTGGTAGACGACGCCAAAGACATCCTGGAAGAACTCAAAGTAACGATCCCAGAGCCTCCCCAATACCCCCTCCCCTCGGGGAGGGGGACGGGTGAGGGCCCACAAGAAAAGATCGCGCCCGAGGGTAGTCAGGAAGCCCTTCTCCTGGCGGCCCTCGGGCACGATCCCTGCTCAATAAACGTACTGGCGGACCGCACCAACTTGACGGCGGACACCCTTCTTGCGATGCTGTTGCCGCTGGAACTGGAAGGACGCGTGGCGCAATTGCCGGGCGGCTTGTATCAGCGAACGAACTGAAAGGGGCAGCCAAATGATTGATATTTTGGTTTATTTGTTCGAAAACTACCTACCGGAAGCCTGCCCCGAGCCTGTTGCCCTGGCTCGCAAGCTGACGGCGGCCGGCTTCGAGGAAGACGAGATATCCGAGGCCCTCAACTGGCTGGAAGACCTGGATCAGAGCGAGACCGTGCTGGTTTGCCTGCGCCCGCAGGGGGCCAGCGGCATTCGCTTCTATGACGAAGAGGAACAAAGCCGGCTGTCCCTGGAGTGCCGCGGCTTCATCACCCTGCTGGAACAGGCCGGCAGCCTGGACCCGGAACTGCGCGAGCTGGTCATCGAACGCGCCCTGGCTCTGACCGACGGCGAGATTTCCCTGTCTAAGCTGAAGGTCATCGTCTTGGCGGTGATGTGGCGCCGGCAGCGCGAATTTGATGTGCTGATACTGGAAGAATTGCTGTCAGAAGACGAGGGCGACGAGCGCCTCTGCCACTGACCCCTGTTTGCTTAATCCCACGGGCGGCGCTTATGATGCGCCGCCTGTTTTTTGTCGTCAGCCCCTATGAGCAAGCAACTCATCATTGCCGAAAAACCTTCCGTCGCCCAGGACATCGCCCGTGCCTTGGGTGGTCTGGAGCGCCAAGGCGATTACTTTGAGAACGACGAATATGTGGTCTCCTCCGCCGTCGGCCACCTGCTGGAACTGGCCGTGCCCGAGGA